>CALWZK010000014.1 GCA_944386015.1 uncultured Faecalibacterium sp. | reverse complement strand
CCCCCGAACCTCTTCAACGAGATTCACGGCGATGCCTTCGCACCCCGCAACAAGATGGCGCTGGCCATTGACTTTGTCAAAGAGCCGCCCTTCTTCCAGGTGTCGCCCACCCATGCCGCCAAGACCTGGTATCTGGACCCCCGGGCACCCAAGGTGGACCGCCCCCACTCGATCCAGAACCTGCGCAAGAAACTGATGGAGGACCACACCAATGGCTGAGAGAGAAAAGCTCATTGAAATCAAGGACCTCCAGATCTCCTTCGGCTCGGGGCGCAAGAAGTTTGTGGCCGTAGACCACGTCAACTTCGACATCTACAAGGGCGAGACCTTCTCCCTGGTGGGCGAGAGCGGCTCGGGCAAGACCACCATCGGCCGTGCCATCACCCGCATCAACCCCACTTCGGCCGGCGATATCCTCTTCAAGGGCCGCAAGATCAACGGCAAGATTCCCAAGGAGCTGGACCAGGAAGTCATCCGCAAATGCCAGATGATTTTCCAGGACCCCATGGCCTCCCTGAACGAACGCGCCAAGGTTGAGTATATCATCGCAGAGGGCCTGCTGAACTTCCACCTGTACAAGGATCAGAATGACCTCCACGAAAAGGTCATGGCTGCCCTGCATGAGGTGGGCCTGCTGCCCGAGTTTGCATCCCGTTTTCCCCACGAGTTCTCCGGCGGCCAGCGCCAGCGCATCGGCATTGCCCGTGCCCTGATCATGGAGCCTGAGTTCATTGTGGCAGACGAGCCCATCTCGGCACTGGATGTCTCGATTCGTGCACAGGTGCTGAACCTGCTGAACAAGCTGAAGGTTTCCCGCGGGCTGACTTACCTGTTCATCGCCCACGACCTGTCGGTGGTGCGGTTCATCTCGGACCGGATCGCCGTCATCAGCAAGGGCCGTATCGTGGAGCTGGCTGAGACGGAAGAACTCTTCCGCCACCCCCTGCACCCCTACACCAAAGCCCTGCTGTCGGCTGTGCCTATCCCTGATCCCGGCCTGGAGAAGAAGAAAAAGCTGTTGGTGTATGACCCGTCTATCCACGACTACAGCACCGACAAGCCCGTTTGGGCAGAAATTGCCAACGGTCACTTCGTCTATGGCAACCAGAAGGAGCTGGAGGGCTACCGCAAGGAATACGAGGCCACCCGCTGAGTCTTCCCTGCCCACCTGAAAGCCCAAACCGCAACCAAAGCCCCCGCAGCCTCCGGGTTCACCGGAAGCCGCGGGGGCTTTTTGCTGCCCATTTCAGGGGCTCCAGCGGGCCTTTGCCCGGGAGAAAGAAAAGTTACCGGCAAAAGCAAAAGGGCCCGGAGAAGGCCTCTTTGCCCCGGTACAGAAAGAGCCCCGCGGGCCTGCCCTGTGACAGGGGCCTGCGGGGCTCTGAATTGCTTTTCAGCCTGGGGCCGGTAAGTTTTCCTTACTTGCGGACAATCAGGCTCTTGCCGGTCATTTCCTTGGGCTGGGGAACACCCATCAGATCAAACATGGTGGGAACCAGATCGCTCAGGACGCCGCCCTCACGGAGGGTGAAGTCATTGCCGGCGCCGATCACCACACAGGGCACCGGGTTGGTGGTGTGGGCGGTGAAGGGGGTGCCGTCGGGGTTCTTCATCTTGTCGGCGTTGCCGTGGTCGGCGGTCAGGATGACCTTGCCGCCGGCAGCCAGCACAGCATCGATGACCTTGCCTGCGCACTGGTCCACGGCCTCCACAGCCTTGACGGCGGCGTCAAAGACGCCGGTGTGGCCCACCATATCGCAGTTGGCGAAGTTCAGGATGATGACGTCGTACTTGCCGCTCTCAATCCGCTTGACGCACTCCTCAGCAACCTCGGGGGCGCTCATCTCGGGCTTCAGGTCGTAGGTGGCCACCTTGGGGCTGGGGATCACGCAGCGATCCTCGCCGGCGAAGGGCTCCTCGCGGCCGCCGTTGAAGAAGAAGGTGACGTGGGCGTACTTCTCGGTCTCGGCAATCCGCAGCTGGGTCATGCCCAGGTTGGAGATATACTCGCCCATGACGTTGTTCAGGTCCACCGGGGGATAAGCCACTTCGCAGTTGGGCATGGTGGCGTCGTACTCGGTCATGCAGACGTAGTGGACCGGGAACCGGCCATAGCGGCGCTCAAAGCCGTTGAAGTCGTCGTCCACAAAGATGCGGGTCATCTGGCGGGCACGGTCGGGGCGGAAGTTGATGAAGACGACGGTGTCGCCCTCGGTGACGCGGCCGCCCTCGCAGGTGACGCAGGGCACCACGAACTCATCGGTGACACCGTTGGCATAGCTGCGCTCGATGCACTCTTTCCAGCCGTTGGCCTTCTCCCCTTCGCCGTAGACAAAGGCAGCATAGGCCTTCTCCTCGCGGTCCCAGTTCTTGTCGCGGTCCATGGCGTAGTAGCGGCCGGTGACGGTGGCAATCTTGCCGATGCCCAGCTTGTCCAGCTCGTTCTGGACGTTCTGGAGGAAGTGCTCGCCGTCGTGGGGGTCGGTGTCACGGCCATCCATGATGGCGTGGACATAGACGTCCTTGGCGCCCAGGGCCTTGGCCATCTCCAGCAGGCCGAACAGGTGCTCCTCGTGGCTGTGGACGCCGCCGGTGCCCATCAGGCCCATAAAGTGGATGGCCTTGCCGGCATCAATGGCGGCCTTCATGTTGCGGACCAGCACCTCATTCTTCTGCATCTCGCCGTCCTGGATGGACTTGGTGATGAGGGTCAGCTGCTGGTAGACAATGCGGCCGGCGCCGATGTTGGTGTGGCCGACCTCCGAGTTGCCCATCTGACCGTCGGGCAGGCCGACGCTCATGCCCGAAGCGCCGATGGTGACGTTGGGGCAGGTGGCAAACAGGTGGTCAATATAGGGAGTCTTGGCGGCGACGATGGCGTTGCCATCCACCTGGTCCGGCACCCAGCCGAAGCCGTCAAGGATGCAGAGCATCATGGGTTTCTTTGCCATAATCATTTAATCCTCGGTTTCTATTGATTTGCCAAAGGCTCAGCCCTTGGTAGCAGCGTTGACGATCACTGCAAAGTCGGGAGCCTTCAGGGATGCGCCGCCGATCAGGCCGCCGTCCACATCCTTCTTGCCCAGCAGCTCCTCGCAGTTCTTGGCGTTCATGCTGCCGCCGTACTGGACGGTGGTAGCCTCGGCCACAGCCTCGCCGTACAGCTCGCCGATCACCTTGCGGATCTGGGCGCAGACCTCCTCGGCCTGGTCAGCGGTAGCGGTCTTGCCGGTGCCGATGGCCCAGACAGGCTCGTAGGCGATGACCACGTTGGCCATCTGCTCGGCGGTGACACCCTGCAGGGCGATCTTGGTCTGCATGCGGACCAGCTCCTCGGTGACGCCCTCCTCGCGCTGCTGCAGGCTCTCGCCCACGCAAATGATGGTCTTGAGGCCGGCGTTCAGAGCGGCCAGGGCACGCTTGTTGACGGTCTGGTCGGTCTCTGCGAAGTACTGGCGGCGCTCGCTGTGGCCCACGATGACGTACTCCACGCCCAGGTCAACCAGCATGTCAGCGCTGATCTCGCCGGTGAAGGCGCCGGACTTCTCGAAGTGGACGTTCTCAGCGCCCACATGGATGTTGGTGCCCTTGGTCTTGGCCACGGCGGTCACCAGGTCGGTGTAGGGGGTGCAGATGACAACCTCGCAGCCGGCGTCCTTGACGGCGGGGATCAGCTCATCGATCAGCTGGGCAGCCTCGGTGGCGGTCTTGTTCATCTTCCAGTTGCCGGCAATGATAGCCTTGCGCTTTGCTTTATCCATAATGGTTTCTCCTTGTCTTTTCCATAGGGGCAGCGGTAAAAGCCGCCCAAAACAAAAGGGTGCGGCGGCGATGCGCCGCCGCACCCATCACAACTTGTTGTGAAAAGCGACTGCCTTATGCGTTCTGAATGACAGCGATGCCGGGCAGCTCCTTGCCCTCGAGGTACTCCAGAGAAGCACCACCGCCGGTGGAGATGTGGGTCATCTTGTCGCCCAGGCCCATCTGCTGGACAGCTGCTGCGCTGTCGCCGCCGCCGATGACGGTGGTGGCATCGCTCTCAGCCATGGCCTTGGCCACAGCCAGGGTGCCGGCTGCCAGGGTGGGGTTCTCGAACACGCCCATGGGGCCGTTCCAGACAACGGTCTTGGAGCCCTTGACAGCATCAGCAAACAGCTTCATGGTCTCGGGGCCAATGTCGCAGCCCTCCATGTCAGCGGGCATAGCGGTGACAGGATAGACAGCGGTCTCGACCGGTGCGTCGATGGGATCGGGGAATGCCTTGACACAGACGGTGTCGATGGGCAGCAGCAGCTTGACGCCCTTGGCCTTTGCCTTCTCCATCATTTCCTTGCAGTAGTCGATCTTGGAGTCATCGCACAGGCTCTTGCCGATCTCATAGCCCTGAGCCTTGATGAAGGTGTAGGCCATGCCGCCGCCGATGATCAGGGTGTCGACCTTCTCCAGCAGGTTGGAGATGACGTTCAGCTTGTCTGCGACCTTGGCGCCGCCCAGGATGGCGGTGAAGGGACGGACGGGATCGTTGACAGCGTTGCCCAGGTAGCGGATTTCCTTCTCCATCAGGTAGCCAACAGCGGTGTCCTTGATGTAGTCGGTGACGCCGGCGGTGGAGCAGTGTGCACGATGGCAGCTGCCGAAGGCGTCATCCACGTAAGCGTCGGCCAGGCTGGCCAGCTCCTGCGAGAACTCGGGCATATTCTTGGTCTCTTCCTTGCGGAAACGGGTGTTCTGCAGCAGGACCACATCGCCGTTGTTCATGGCAGCAACAGCAGCCTTTGCGTTGTCGCCCACGACGGTGTCGTCGTCAGCAAAGACAACCTTCTTGCCCAGCTTGGCGCTCAGGGCCTCGGCCACAGGGGCCAGGCTGAACTTGGCCTCGGGGCCGTTCTTGGGTTTGCCCAGATGGCTGCACAGGATCACCTTTGCGCCGTCGTTGACCAGCTTCTGGATGGTGGGCATAGCAGCGTTGATCCGGTTCTCGTTGGTGATCACGCCGTCTTTCATCGGGACGTTGAAATCGCAGCGGACAAGGACCTTCTTGCCGCAGTAATTCTCGTCATCGATCGTCTTCTTACCTAAACCCATTGTTCTAAACTCCTCTCAATCCTTGAATTTGTCTGAAGTGAGTTTTGTCCTCTTCGGGTCTCCCCGTGGATAATTCTATTATATACAAATCGGCGGTTTAAAGCAAGCCGTTATTTGATTGTTTTTTGACAAACCGGCCCTTTCGGCGGCAAAAAACGCGCCCTGCTGTGATTTGGAAAAACGGGCTTGTCAACCGCCTGACCCTGGGGCTATAATAGACCCAAAGGCAGCCGGGCCACCCGGCCGCAAAGGAGGAACTTTTCTATGGAAAAACCCGTTCTGGTCGTACTGGCTGCCGGCATGGGCAGCCGCTACGGCGGCATGAAGCAGCTGGACCCGGTGGGGCCCTCCGGCCAGCTGATCATTGATTATTCCATTTTTGACGCCCGCCGGGCCGGCTTTGAGAAGGTGATCTTCATCATCCGCCGGGAGTTCGAGGCCGACTTCCGCCGGGCCATCGGGGACCGGCTGGCCAAGCTGATGGAGGTGGAATACGCCTACCAGTCCCTGGAGGACCTGCCCGCCCCCTACACCGTCCCCGAAGGGCGGACCAAGCCCTTTGGCACCGGCCAGGCGGTGCTCAGCGCCCGGCACCTGATCCACGGCCCCTTCGCCGTCATCAACTCGGACGACTATTACGGCCCCGAAGCCTTCCGGGTGATGTACGATTACCTGTCCACCCACGCCGACGGCCGGAAGGCCCAGTACTGCATGGTGGGCTACCAGGTGAAGAACACTGTCACCGAGAACGGCAGCGTCTCCCGTGGCGTCTGTGAGGTGGCCCCCGACGGCACCCTCACCAGCGTCACCGAGCGGACCAAGATCGTCCAGGAAAAAGACGGCACCATCCGCTATGCCGACGGGGACGGTTGGGTCACCCTGCCCGGCGACACCCTGGTGAGCATGGGCTTCTGGGGGCTGACCGCCGGCTTTATGGCTGAGGCGGAAACCCGGTTCCCCCGGTTCCTGGCCGAGAATCTGGCCCAGAACCCCCTGAAGTGCGAGTACTTCCTGCCCACCATCATCTCGGACCTGATCGCCGAAGGGAAAGCCCAGGTGCAGATGCTCCACAGCACCGACAAGTGGTACGGCGTCACCTACCGGGAGGATAAACCCGGCGTCATGGCAGCCCTGGCCCGCCTCACCCAGGAAGGCCTCTACCCTGCCCAATTCTGAACCCCAAAAACAGCAGAGCTCCGCGGAAGGCCGCGGGGCTTTTTCTTTGCTCCGGCCCGCCCTGCAGGCATAACAAAACGCCGCGCCTTTCCTGTCAGCAAGAGAAGCGCGGCGCTGTGTTTTGTTTGAATGGATGCCCGGCTCAGCCTTTGTGATCTGCCAGGATCTCCTCGCAGCTGAGGCCATATTTGCGGGCGATGTCCTTGGCGTAGCTCAGGCCGTCGGGGGTGGCCCGCACCACCCGGTAGCTGCGGGTGCCGTCGGCCACATTTTTCATCTGGGCCACCAGGTTGTCGATGCAGCCGGTGCGGCCGGGGGTGGCGTTGAACCGATCCACCTTCTGGGTCAGCTCATGGATGTGGGTCACATAGACCCCGCCGCAGCCGATCACAGTGATGGCCGACAGCACCTCCCCTGCAATGTACCCGCCTTCCAGCAGGCTGGTGGAGCTGAAGCTCTCGTCCATCAGCAGCAGGTCCTCCCCTTCCAGCAGGTGGAGGATATGGCTCATCCGGGCACACTCGCTCTCCAGCCGGCCTTTGCCGTAGTTGTCCTCGTCCGAGGTGGGGAAATGGGTGAAGATGCACCGCACCGGGCTCATCACCGCCTCCCGGGCCGGCACCAGCAGCCCCAGCTGGAACAGGGCCTGGGCCATCCCGATGGAGTAGCAGAAGATGGATTTGCCCCCGTGGTTGGGGCCTGTCACCAGGTAAAACCGTCCCCTGGCATCATAGCCGAAATCATTGGACACCACCGGGCCCTGGCCCTCGCTGCGGAGCACCAGCATGGGATTGTACACATCTTTGAGCTGGAGGGCTTTTTCCGCCATGGGGCGGATCTCGGGGCGGCAGAGGGGGCAGCCGTGGCCCTTCAGTTCCATCAGGAAGGTGACCGCCGCCGACAAAAACCGGAAATCATCCAGCAGCCCGATGAAAAAGGAGGTCTCGTCCCGGAAATACTGGTCGATGACCGGCTCCCAGCTGCGGATGGTCTTGGAGAAGGCGCTGTCCAGGGCCCGGCAGACGGCCTGGTCCAGGGCGTGCTTTTCCTCCTCACGGGCGGTCTTGGCCAGGTTGGCAAAGCCCGAGATGCAGACCATGGGGTCGGTCTTGTCCTTCCCCATCAGTTTGTCCAGGACGCTGCCCTGGCGGTAGCGGTCGGTGTTCAGGGCCAGCAGCCCCACTTCGGTGACCCGCAAAGTCCCGTCCAGGTTGACCCCCAGGGCAATGCTCCGCACATGGCCCACCTGGTATTCGGTGCGCTCCAGCTGTCGGCTGAGGGCTTTATAGTCCTCGCTGTTCCGGCGGGACTCAATTTCTTCCTGCAGGGCGGTAAAGCCGGCGCTGTGGAACTCTGCCTGCTCCAGGCGGCCGTGGAACATTTCCACCAGCTCCAGATCAATTTCCAGATACCGCACCGAGGCCAGGCTGCTCTCCACCGAGGAACCGGTGTCGTTCAGGACTTTCCGCATTTCGGCGGCGTCCCGCAGCATGGGCAGAGCGTCCCGGATCAGGCCCCGCAAAGGCTCACTGTCCACCAGGTCTGCCACCACGTCCAGCCGCCAGGCCAGCACATCGGGGTCTGTGGTGTAAAACTGATCCAGCCGCAGATCCGGCAGGCCCCGCCAGCTCTCCCGCCGCACCGAGACCATCTGATCGATCTGCAATGTGTGGAAAAAGCTGGTATCGGGCAGCGTGCTCCCCTTGTCTGGTGTGTGCGGCGGATACAACAGGCGGAAACTCCCCCGCCCGGCCGTCAGCGGTCTGTCTGGCATACGATCGCCCCTTTTCTGCTCACTGCTGGACATAGCTTTATTAAACTCTTTTCTGATTCAAATGTCCAGCAAACCGGCAGAAAAAATACAAAAAATTGAGCTTTTCTTTTTTAAAAACCAAAAAGGCCGCCGGCTTTCGCCGGCGGCCTTCATTAGCCCTTTGGAGTACCCTCAGTACTTAGCAGTTCTCAGCGAAGTACTTGATGGTGCGGACCATCTGAGAGGTGTAGGAGTTCTCGTTGTCGTACCAAGACACGACCTGAACCTGATAGGTGTCGTCGTCGATCTTGGCAACCATGGTCTGGGTAGCGTCGAACAGAGAGCCGTAACGCATGCCGATGACGTCGGAAGAAACGATCTGATCCTCGTTGTAGCCGAAGGACTCAGAAGCAGCAGCCTTCATAGCGGCGTTGATGGCTTCCTTGGTGACGTCCTTGCCCTTGACAACGGCAACCAGGATGGTGGTAGAACCGGTGGGAACAGGCACACGCTGAGCAGAGCCGATCAGCTTGCCGTTCAGCTCGGGGATGACCAGGCCGATGGCCTTGGCAGCACCGGTGCTGTTGGGGACGATGTTCTGTGCACCAGCACGAGCACGGCGCAGGTCGCCCTTGCGCTGAGGACCATCCAGGATCATCTGGTCACCGGTGTAAGCATGAACGGTGGTCATGATACCGGAAACGATGGGGAAGGCCTTGTTCAGGGTGTCGGCCATGGGAGCCAGGCAGTTGGTGGTGCAGGAAGCAGCGGAAATGACCTGATCCTCAGCGGTCAGGGTCTTCTCGTTGACGGAGTAGACGATGGTCTTCAGGTCGTTGCCGGCAGGAGCGGAAATGACGACCTTCTTGGCGCCAGCCTGGATGTGAGCCATGCTCTTCTCCTTGCTGGTGTAGAAGCCGGTGCACTCCAGCACGACATCAACGTTCAGCTCGCCCCAGGGGCAATCCTTAGCGTCCTTAATGGCGTAGATCTTGATCTCCTTGCCGTCGACGACGATGGAGTCCTCGGTGGAAGAAACGGTGTGCTTGTTCTCGCCGATCTTGCCGCAGAAGGAACCCTGAGCGGTGTCGTACTTCAGCAGGTGAGCCAGCATCTTGGGGCTGGTCAGATCGTTGATAGCGACGACCTCGTAACCCTCAGCGTCGAACATCTGACGGAAAGCCAGACGGCCAATGCGGCCAAAACCATTGATAGCAACTCTTACAGCCATTGTATAGTACCTCCTAAAATTTTTACCCTTGGAATCTGGATCAATTTCACGGTGTCCACGGTGTCTTTATTATAGAACAAAAATCCAAAACCTTCAAGAGCCTGCCAAACAAATAACAAGCCATTTTCCATTTTTGTAAGTTTTATATTCTTTCATTCAAGAATTTTCAGTAATTTTAGCCAATCATCCAGCGGCATGGCTGCCCCGCCGCAGCGGCTCCGGGCTGGCGCACAGCAGGGCGCACACGCCCCCCAGCAGCCCCAGCACCGCCATGCCCCAGTCCCCCGGGCCGGCCGGCAAAAGGGCGCACCGGGGCGCCTGCCAGGCAAAGCAGAGCATCCAGGCCAGCAGCCCGCAGCGGCACAGGCTCCTGGGGCTGGCCGCGCCGGGCAGGCAGACCGCCCGCAGCACAGCCGCCAGCAAAAGCAGAGCCGCCAGCGCCTGCCACACCGCCGCGGTAGGGATGGTGCGGTGCCAGCTGGAACCGTTGGTCATAAAGCTGGCCAGCACGTCCCAGACAAAGACGAGGCTGCCCAGCACCCCGAGCAAAGCCGGGGGCGGGGCGGATGCGCGGCGCTGGCTGCGCAGGCCGGCCAGCAGCCAGTGCTGGCCCAGACACTCCAGCCAGAGGGCGCACAGCACTTCCAGCACGCCGCGGGCAAGGTCAGGTACGCCCGCCGCCCCGAGCAGGTCCAGCACGCCCTGCGCCAGATACAGCGCGCCCGCCGCAAAGGCCGGCACGCTCAGGGCCAGCGCCGCCTTACGGGTCCGGGGCCGGGACACTTCCCCCGCCGGGCCCGCCGACCGGTACCCTGCCAGCAGGGCCAGCCCCGCCAGCACAGCCAGGACCAGATACCGCGCCCAGACCGGGCCGGCGGTGACAAGGCCGGTCTCCCGGTCGGTCCACAGGGCAAGGTCAGCCCAGCGCAGCGCGCAGAACAGAACGCCGGCCGTCAGCACGCCGGCAATATATTTCCGCATAGATCACCGCTCCTCGAGGGGCTTGTAGCGCTGCCGCACGCCCAGATACTTGTAGGCCGGGCGGATGATGCGGTTGGCAAACACCACTTCCTCGATCCGGTGGGCGCACCAGCCCGGCAGACGGGCGATGGCGAACAGCGGGGTGTACAGGTCCTCCGAGATGCCCAGCATCTGGTAGATCAGGCCGCTGAACAGGTCCACGTTGGCGCAGACGGGTTTGGCGCTGCCCTTTTCCTCGGCAAAGATGGCCGGGGCCAGCCGCTCGATGCTGCACAGCATATTGTACTCGGCCTCAAAGCCCTTCTCGTAGGCCAGATGGCGGGCCCGCTCCTTCAGGATCACCTCGCGGGGGTCGCTGATGGTGTAGACCGCGTGGCCCATGCCGTAGATCAGGCCGCTGCCGTCGCCGGCCTGCTTGCGCAGGATTCGGCGGAGGTATTCCCGGACCTCGTCGTCGTCGTCATAGTTTTCCACGTGGGCCAGGATATCTTTCAGCTGGCGGTTGACTGCCAGGTTGGCGCCGCCGTGCTTGGGGCCCTTCAGAGCGCCGATGCCTGCGGCAATGGCCGAATAGGTGTCCGAACCGGAGGAGGACACCACACGGGTGGCAAAGGTGGAGCAGTTGCCGCCGCCGTGGTCGGCGTGGAGCAGCAGGCAGGTGTCCAGCAGCTTGGCTTCCTCGTGGGTGAACTTCTGGTCGGGGCGGTAGGTGCTGAGGATGTGCTCGGCGGTGCAGTGGCCCGGCTGGGGCAGATGGAAGAACATGCTCTGCTTGTCGTAGAAGCGGCGCTTCATCTGGTAGGCGTTCACCATCATGGTGGGCATGCCGCCGATCAGCACGATGCTCTGGTGCAGCAGGTTCTCCAGGCTCAGATCCTCAGGGTTGTCATCGTAGGAGTACATGCCCAGCACACACCGCTGCATCTTGTTCATGATGTTGGGCGAAGGGGCGTTCATGGTGTCCATGAAGCCCTCGGGCAGATCCCGGTGTTCGGCCAAAATCTCCCGGAAGTTTTCCAGCCGCTTTTTGTTGGGCAGGCTGCCGAACAGCAGCAGCCAGATCACTTCCTCAAAGACAAAGCGGTCGTTGCGGTAGGCCTCCTCCACAATCTCGTTGATGTTGACGCCGCGGTAGATCAGGCGGCCGGGAATCGGGATGATATGGCCTTCCTGGTCCTTGCGGTAGCCCACAACGTCACAGACGTTGGTCAGGCCCGCCAGGACGCCGGTACCGTCCGGGTTTCGCAGGCCGCGCTTGACCCCCAGACGCTCGCTGGTCTCTGGGTCGATATAGTTATTGGACAGATACTCTTCGCAGAGGGTCTTCATGGCCTCATTCTCTTTGGCTCCCAAATTGGTCATCATGACAAATCCCCTTCCCTTTTCCTTGCAGCTGCAGAGAGAACCTGCAGCCGGTGTTCTTCGGTTTGCCTTATTCTGGGTTCGGGCAATCCCCTTTCCTATAAATTACAACGGATGTGCTTATGATATCGCTTTTGTTAAATAAATTCAAGTCAAAACTGTCAAACCCCGGCCCCAAATACCAAATATTTCGAGAATGTTCCGATTTTATTCATATTTCGTCGCTGGGGCCGGTACAGTTCCGGGCAGGTTTCGGCCTTTCCCGCACCCAACCGGTGGTATCCTCTTTCCCAGAAAGGAGGCTGGTTCCAGCGTGAAAAAAGTGATCCTTGTTTTGTGGGCCCTGCTGCTGGTGCTGGGGGCCGCCCTGCCTGTGGCGGGCTACCGGATGGCGGGGCGGCTGCTGGGGGCGGCGGCCTCCGGCCCTGCCGCCAGCGCCCCGGCCTCGTCTGCCCCGGCCCGGGAACCCGGCGGTCTGGCCGGGCTGACAGGCCTGGGCGGCGCAGAGGACACCCAGGTGGTGCTCTGCGACGAGGACAGCGGCCAGACCTTCACCCTCTCCATGAAGGACTACATCATCGGGGCGGTGGCCTCCGAGATGCCGGTGAGCTGGCCCGACGAGGCTTTGAAGGCCCAGGCGGTGGCCTGCCACAGCTACATCCTCTACTGCCGGGACCACCGGGCCGATCAAGATGATCCCTGGCTGACGGTGGACCCGGCCCGGCGGCAGGGCTGCCTCACCGACACCGTCCTGCGGAGCTATTGGGGCACCGCCTATGAGGCCAACTACGACCGGCTGTCCGCGGTGCTGGGGTCGGTGCTGAACCAGGTGGTGTACTACGACGGCGCCCCCGCCGGCACCAGCTACTTTGCCATCTCCAACGGCCAGACCGAGTCCAGTCAGTACGTCTGGGGCACCGCCCTGCCCTATCTCACCGCAGTGGACAGCAGCACCGACCGCAATGCCCAGGACTATGAGGTGACCGTCACCCTGTCGGACCAGCAGGTCAGCGCTGCCCTGGCCTCCTCCCTGGGGATCTCCACCGGGGAGGTGGACCCCTCGGCCTGGTTCGGCACCCCCAGCTACACCCCTTCGGGCTATGTGGACAGCCTGCCGGTCTGCGGCCAGACCGTCCAGGGCACCGCCCTGCGCAGTGCCCTGGGGCTGCGGAGCAGCTGCTTTTCCATCCAGCACCAGGGGGACGGCTTTGCCATCACCACCCGGGGCTATGGCCACGGGGTGGGGCTGAGCCAGTGGGGCGCCAAGGCCATGGCGGAGCAGGGGAAAAGCTGGATTGAGATCCTGGCCCACTATTTCCCCGGCACCACCCTGGAACCCTGATCCCCCCAGGAACAAAAAGGCCCCGGCGTTTCAAGACAGCGCCGGGGCCCTCGTCTTATTCTGGGAACAATCAGAACAGCTGATCCAGGAAACTGAAGAAGCCATCCAGGCCAGTGGCGGACTCTCCTGCAGGCTGCTGCTCCACAGACACCAGCTCTTCCTGGAGCATGGTGCCTTCGGGGTCCTGGGCCGACCAGTAGGTGCCGCTGCTGGCAGCAGCATCCGACACAGTGAAGTTGCTGCTGAAGCACAGGCTGTCGCCGGTGGTGTCCTCGGCAATCACCAGGAACTGGTAGCTGCCGGCGGGCAGGGTGCCAAACAGGATCTGGTTGTCCACTTCCCGCATGGACCAGCTGGATTCGGCGCCGGTGAGGGCGGCGGATGCGCTCATCACTGTGTTGCCTGCGGCGTCCTCCACCAGGACGGCCACCTCAGCCAGGGTGCTGCCGGCGGTGGCGGTGACGGTGCCGCTGAGGCTCATCCCCGAGCCGGTGTGGACGTTGACCGGGTAGGTCACACCCGACAGCTGGAGGTCGCTGGTGGTGGGCACTGTGGCATTCTGATCCTCGGCGATGTACCAGTAGCAGGAGGAATCTGCCATCGAGACGCTGGCCTCGGAGATGGGCACCCGGCCGGCCGAGATGTTGCCGGCGGGATCGGAGCAATAGAACGTGCCGTTGGTGTAATCGGTCAGCAGCACCGCGTGGGGCTCGGTCCGGTCATAGAGGACAATGCCCTCGGGGTGAGCGGCCAGCAGGTTGATCAGGGTCTGGGTTTTGACGGTGTTGTCCGACGGAAGAGTGGCGTACAGCACCTTCATGGACTTGTATGTAAAGCTGTGGGCCAGGCCGTTGGACCAGGCCGCCGAGCGGACGCTGTTTTCGGTGACGTCCACCCAGTCCGACCGGCCGTCCAGATAGGCCCGGCGTCGGAGCATCATGGCGGCTGCCGTCAGGGTGCAGGTGCCGCTCCGGCTTTGTTTCAGATAAAATCCCGCGTCTACATTCAAATCTGCGGCCCATGCGCAGGGCATACAGGTGACCAGCAGCATTGCTGCCAAAACCAGCGCCGCTGCACGGCGGCGCCATGTTTTCTGTGTTTCCAAGCTTGCCTCTTCCCTTCCTGAATAAACTTTATGACACTAGTTTAACGCAGCTGTTACGGATTTGTAAATAGTTTGAAGGCAAACTTTCACTTGATTTTCGCATTTTGCGGATTCAGTTTTCACAATTTTTGTGTATGCTGCACAGTTTGCGTCATATATTCTGTACATTCAGGAAAAGAGGCGGACTTTTCCCGGCCTCACAGATCCCGCTTGTACCGGCAGTCGGGATAGTTGGAGCAGCCATAGAAAGACCGGCCCGCATACCGGCCCTGGCGGGCCGTCCGCACCACCAGGGTCCCTCCGCACCAGGGGCAGCGGCGCGGATGGGCCGCCGCCTTTTCTTTCTCCTGCACCTGGCACAGGTGGGCAAACTTTTCGCCCCAGGTGGCCCGGGTGTAGGGTTCCAGCTGGTCGTACAGCGCCCGCACCTGCCGCCGGGACAGCACCTTTTTCCGGCCCAGCTTCCGCAGCACCCGGGGCAGCTCTTCCACCCGGCAGACCGCCGTGTCGTCGCTGTCCCAGCCGACGTCCGCCAGCCGGCACTGGCCCGAAAACACGACCACCGACCACAGGGGCACTTCCTCCCCCACCAGATCCCTCAGCGCCCGGAGATGGCCGGCATTCTGGCGGATGGGGTTATAGAAAGTGTGCTGCTCGGTTTTGGGCCGGCCCAGCCAGCTGCGCCCCACACAGACCGAGGCCGTCCAGTTCTGCCAGGCCTCTTCCCCGTAGATCCGGCCGGTGTAGTTCTTGCTCTCCAGGACATAAATCCCCTTCCGGGTCAGGTAGAGCAGATCCACCTCGGTGGTAGCCCCCTCCCCTGCCGGCAGATAGACATTCCGCAGGCAGAGGCCCTTGACCCGGAACCAGCCTGTTTCGGCCAGTTTGGCCGCCGCCAGATCCTCCCCCCGGGCCCCTTTGTCCCGGGCAGGGTCATGCCCCAGCAGGGCCCTGAGTGCTGAAAACCATTTCATCAACGTCTTGTACCTTCTTTTGCAAAATAAAAAAGCCCGGGCTGCATCTTCTTTGAGATACAGCCCGGACTTTCTGGTCCGAGTGGCGAGAATCGAACTCACGGCCTCTTGAACCCCATTCAAGCGCGCTACCAAAACTGCGCTACACCCGGATATCAACCTCCGCGATCCTACCAGAGCGGGGCGACATGGGCTATTATACTCAGATTGGGGCAGCTTGTCAAGCGCAATTTTTAATTTTTTTCAGATTCTTCCTGCTGCCGGGCCTGGCGGTCCCGCTCCAGCATGGTTTTCAGGTACTGGCCGGTGAAGCTGCCGGGCACCTGGGCCACCTGCTCGGGGGTGCCGGTGGCCACAATTTCGCCGCCGGCGCTGCCCCCTTCGGGGCCAAGGTCAATGATATAATCGGCGCACTTGATCAGATCCAGGTTGTGCTCGATGACAATCACCGTGTTGCCGGCATCCACCAGCTTCTGCAGCACCTCGATCAGGCGGTGGACATCTGCAATGTGGAGGCCGGTGGTGGGCTCGTCCAGGATATACACCGTCTTGCCGGTGGAGCGGCGGGCCAGCTCGTTGGCCAGCTTGACCCGCTGGGCCTCGCCGCCCGACAGGGTGGTGGCGCTCTGGCCCAGCGTCACATATCCCAGGCCCACATCCAGCAGGGTCTGGAGCTTGCGGGCAATCTTGGGCTGGTTGGCAAAAAAGACGCAGGCCTCCTCCACCGTCATGTTCAGCACGTCCGAGATGGTCTTTTCCTTGTACTTGACCTCCAGGGTCTCCCGGTTGTACCGGGCGCCCTTGCAGACCTCGCAGGGCACATAGACGTCGGGCAGAAAGTGCATCTCAATCTGCAGGATGCCGTTGCCTTCGCAGGCCTCGCACCGGCCCCCCTTGACGTTGAAGCTGAACCGGCCGGGGCCATAGCCCCGCATTTTGGCGTCCTGGGTCTGGGCAAAGACCGAGCGGATGTCGTTGAACACCCCGGTGTAGGTGGCGGGGTTGGAGCGGGGGGTGCGGCCGATGGGCTGCTGGTCGATGCCGATCACCTTGTCCACATACTCCAGGCCCTCCACCCCGTCGTTTTTGCCGGGGCGGGTGCGGGCGCCGTTCAGCTCCCCTGCCAGGGTCTTGTAGAGGATCTCATTCACCAGGCTGGATTTGCCCGACCCCGAGATGCCGGTGACGCAGGTGAAGGTCCCCAGGGGGAAATCCACCGTCAGGTTGTGGAGGTTGTTTTCCCGGGCCCCCAGCACCCGCAGGCAGTGGCCGTTGCCGGTGCGGCGGGTCTGGGGCACCGCAATCCGCTTGCGGCCCGACAGATAGTCGCCGGTGATGCTCCGCTTGACCTTGCAGATGTCCTTCACCTTGCCGGCGGCCACAATCTCGCCGCCGTGGACCCCGGCCCCGGGGCCCACATCCACAATATAGTCGGCGGCCCGTATGGTGTCCTCATCGTGTTCCACCACGATGACGGTGTTGCCCAGGTCCCGCAGGTGCTTCAGGGTGGCAATCAGCTTGTCGTTGTCCCGCTGGTGGAGGCCGATGGAGGGCTCATCCAGCACATACAGCACCCCCGACAGGGCGCTGCCGATCTGGGTGGTGAGGCGGATGCGCTGGCTTTCGCCGCCCGACAGGGTCCCTGCCGACCGGGCCAGGGTCAGGTAGTCCAGGCCCACGCTCTGGAGGAACTCCAGGCGGGTGCGGATTTCCTTCAGGATCTGGCCGCCGATCTGGCGCTGTTTTTCGGTGAGCCTGCCCTCGTTTTCCCGGATGAAGTTCAGCTCGTCCCGGATGGACATCTCACAGAACTGGCTGATGTTCACATCCCCCACCGTGACCGCCAGCACCACCGGCTTGAGCCGCTGGCCGTGGCAGGCGGGGCATTCCACACTGGACATCACCCCGGCGATCTCTTCCTTGATCCACTCGCTGTTGGTCTCCCGGAACCGGCGCTCCAGGTTTTCCACAATGCCCTCGAACTCCCCGTAATACTTGCCGCTGCCGAATTCATTGGTGCGGTGGAGCTCCAGCTTTTCCCCGTTGGTGCCGTAGAGCAGGGCGTTCAGGGCCGGCTTACTGAACTCCTTGATGGGGGTATCCAGGGTGAAGCCGTACTTTTTGCCCAGGGCGTTGTAGTACATCTCGCTGACCGAGCCCTCGGCGTAATACCAGCCGCTGGCCTTGATGGCACCCTGGCGGATGGACAGGCTGCGGTTGGGGATGATCCGGTCCTCGTCCACCTTCATGAAGATGCCCAGGCCGGTGCATTTTTCACAGGCGCCCTGGGGATTGTTGAAGGAGAACAGCCGGGGGGTCAGCTCACTGATGGAAATGCCGTGCTCGGGGCAGGCGAAGTTCTGGCTGAAGGTCATGGTGTCGCCGCCGATCACCTCCACCTCGGCCACGCCGCCGGTGAGGCCCAGGGCGGTCTCCAGGGAGTCGGCCAGCCGGCTGCGAACCCCTTTGCGGATGACCAGGCGGTCCACCACAATTTCCACTGTGTGCTTGATGTTCTTTTCCAGGGTGATTTCCTCGTCCAGGTCATACATGCTGCCGTCGATTTTCACCCGGGTGTAGCCGCCCCGGCGGGCGGCGTCCAGCTCTTTCTGCTGGGTGCCCTTGCGCTGGCGGACCACCGGCGCCAGCACCTGGAACTTGGTGCCCTCCTCCAGCTTGAGGACGGCGTCCACCATCTCGTCCACGCTCTGCTGGCTGATGACCCGGCCGCAGACCGGGCAGTGGGGCACGCCGATCCGGGCATAGAGCAGACGGAGATAATCGTAGATCTCGGTGACGGTGCCCACGGTGGACCGGGGGTTGTGGCTGGTGGTCTTCTGGTCGATGGAGATGGCCGGCGACAGGCCTATGATCTCGTCCACGTCCGGCTTGTCCATCCGGCCCAGGAACATCCGGGCATAGCTGGACAGGCTCTCCACGTACCGGCGCTGGCCGTCGGCGTAGATGGTGTCAAAGGCCAGGCTGGATTTGCCTGACCCCGACAGGCCGGTCATGACAATGAATTTTTCCCGGGGCAGGGTCAAACTGACGTTTTTCAGGTTGTGCTCCCGGGCCCCTTTGATGACAATTTTATCGTTTGCCAAAATATTTTCTTCCTTTTCTCTGTGTCTGTGCGTGGTTCTGGCGGCGCTCGGTCTCGGCGTCCGAGTCGGTGGTGGGGTTCTCGCCCCGGCGCAGCCGGTCGATCTGGTCCCGCAGGAAGGCCGCGTGCTCGAAGTTCAGCAGCTTGGCCGCCTCCTTCATCTCCCGGGTCAGCCGCTCGATGGCGGCTTCCCGCTCCTTCTTGCCCATCCGCCGGGTGCCGGCCTTGGCGTTCTCCGCCTTGTCGCTGATCTCGATGGTGTCCCGGATTTCCTTGACGATGGTCTTGGGCACAATGCCGTGGGCCTCGTTGTAGGCCATCTGGATGGCCCGGCGGCGCTCGGTCTCGGTGATGGCCCGCTCCATGCTGTCGGTGACCTCATCGGCATACATAATCACCAGGCCGTCGGCATTCCGGGCCGCCCGGCCGATGGTCTGGATCAGGCTGGTCTCGCTGCGCAGGAAGCCCTCCTTGTCGGCGTCCAGGATGGCTACCAGGCTCACCTCGGGCAGGTCCAGGCCCTCCCGCAGCAGGTTGATGCCCACGATCACGTCGATGGTGCCCAGGCGCAGATCTCGGATCAGCTCCATCCGCTCAAAGGTGTCCACCTCGTGGTGCATATACTTCACCTTGACCCCCTGCTCGGTGAGGTAGTCGGTGAGGTCCTCGGCCATCTTTTTGGTCAGGGTGGTGACCAGCACCCGCTCATTCCGGGCGGTGCGGGCGTGGATTTCGCCCAGCAGGTCGGTGACTTGGCCCTCCACCGGACGCACCGAGATCACCGGGTCCAGCAGGCCGGTGGGCCGGATCACCTGCTGGGCAATCTGGGTGCTGTGCTCCCGCTCATAGGGGCCGGGGGTGGCCGACACAAAGATCATCTGGTTCAGCTTGGACTCCACCTCCTCAAACTTGAGGGGGCGGTTGTCAAAGGCCGAGGGCAGCCGGAAGCCGTACTCCACCAGGGTCTTTTTCCGGGCGTAGTCGCCGCCGTACATGGCCCGCACCTGGGGCAGGGTGACGTGGCTCTCGTCCACAAACAGCAGAAAATCCTTGGGGAAGTAGTCCAGCAGGGTGGTGGGCATGCTGCCCGGCGCACGGCCCGACAGCACCGCCGAATAGTTCTCGATGCCCTTGCACATCCCCACCTCGTTGAGCATCTCAATGTCGTAGTTGGTGCGCTGGGCAATCCGCTGGGCCTCGATCAGCTTGCCCTCGGCGGTGAACTGCTTGACCTGCTGGTCACACTCGGCCCGGATTTTCTCGATGGCCGCCGCCTTTTTCTCGGCGCTGACAATATAGTGGCTGGCCGGGAAGATGGCCACATGCTTCACCACATTCTGCCGGGTGCCGGTGACGGGGTTGAACTCGGTGATCCGGTCGATCTCGTCCCCGAAAAACTCCACCTTGATGGCCAGCTCGCTCATATAGGCCAGGTAGATGTCCACCGTGTCCCCCCGGACCCGGAACTTGTTGCGGACAAAGTTGACGTCGTTGCGCTCGTACTGCAGGTTCACCAGCCGGCGGCACAGCTCGTCCCGGGGCATCTCCATGCCGGGGCGCAGGCTGATGACCATGCTCCGGTAGTCGATGGGGTCGCCCAGGGAGTAAATGCAGGACACCGACGCCACAATGATGACGTCCCGCCGCTCGGACAAAGCCGCCGTCGCCGAATGGCGCAGGCGGTCGATCTCGTCGTTGATGGCGCTGTCCTTTTCAATATAGGTGTCGGTGCTGGGGATATAGGCCTCGGGCTGGTAGTAGTCGTAGTAGCTGACGAAATACTCCACCGCGTTCTCGGGAAAAAAGGCCCGGAACTCGGTGCACAGCTGGGCGGCCAGGGTCTTGTTGTGGGCCAGCACCAGGGTGGGCCGGTTGCACCGGGCAATCACATTGGCCATGGTGAAGGTCTTGCCGCTGCCGGTGACCCCCAGCAGGGTCTGGCAGCGGTCCCCCCGCTGCACCCCCTCCACCAGCTTTTCGATGGCCTCGGGCTGGTCGCCGGTGGGCTGATAGGGCGACACCAGCTTGAACGTTTCTTCTGCCATAGACGGCCTCCTCCCTGCAGCGCCCGAAAGGCGCAGTTTTACAATCAATGGTTGTATCGCTGCTGCTGATTATACCACGTTTGATGTATTCTGTACAGAGGTTCCCGGCCGGGGCCGGGGAAAATTCAGGTTTCATCCTCCGGGGGTTCGTCTTCTTCCTCCTGATCCTCCTGCAGGCGGGCCAGCCGGACCCTGTCCCCCATCAGGACGGGCATCTCGCAGCGCTGGCGCAGAGAGGTGTACTCGGTGTCGGTGACGATCAGATGGTCCAGCAGCTCGATGCCCACCGTGTTCATCCCCCGGGCCAGCTCGGCGGTGGCCTCCAGGTCCTGCCGGGAGGGCAGGGCGTTGCCGCCGGGGTGGTTGTGGCACAGCACCGCGCTGTCGGCCTGCACCCGCAAAGCCTGGCTGATGGCCTCCTGGACCGGCAGGGCCACCTGGTTTTCCACCCCCTGGCTGAGCCAGGCGGTGTAGGTGATCCGCCGCTGGCGGCTCAGGCAGATCAGCAGCACCCGCTCTTTGGAGATGCCCTGGAACCGGGCCATGGCATAGGCACCCAGCTCCTCCACCGATTTCATCCGGCGGCGGTCCCGGGTGCGGCTGCGGTGGTAATAGGCCGACACCTGGGGCAGCAGGTGGAGCAGCCGGGCCGAGGCCGGCCCCACCCCCTCCACGCTGCACAGGTCTTCCTCGCTGGCCTCCAGCACCCCCGCCAGGTCCCCGAATTTTTCCAGCAGGGCGTGGGCGATGGGGTTGGTGTTCTTCTGGGCGTTGGTGAAATAGAGCAGGTATTCCAGGGCCTCGTGCTCTGCCAGGCTCTCCAGGCCGTACTTCTGCACCCGCTCATGCATCCGCTGGCGGTGGCCCGCATGGATTCCCTTTTGACTGGCCATAACCCTCTCCTTTCCCCGGCATCCCCGGACGTTTTCCTTTATTCTATAAGGATACTTTTCCCCGGGACAAAAGACAAGTCCCTTAGGCAAATTTTCTTCTTTGATTGACTTGCACCCGCAAATCGTTTATCATGGTTCTAAAGTGAGGAATAATGCCATGAAACAATTTACCGCAACCGCCAACGACGAGGGGGTCCGCCTGTCCCGCTTTGTCCAGAGCGTGACCCGGGGCCTGCCCACCAGCCTGCTGTACAAGAGCTTCCGCAACAAGCGGATCAAGGTCAACGGCAAGCGGGCCGCCCCCGACGCCCGGCTGGCCGCCGGCGATCTGATCGAGCTGTACATCAACGACGAGTTTTTCCCGCCGGAAGCTGCCCCGGCCCGGCCCGCCAAACCGGCCCGGCCCAGACAGCCCAAGGTCCAGGTGATCTACGAGGACCAGAACATCGCCGTCCTCTACAAGCCCGCCCACCTGCTGTGCCACAGCGACCGCACCGGGGACGCCAATCTGGTGGACGCCTTTACCCAGTATCTCACCGACAAGGGCGAATATCAGCCCGGCGGGGAAAACCGCTTTGCCCCCGCCCTGTGCAACCGGCTGGACCGGGGCACCGAGGGCCTGGTGATTGCCGCCAAAAACTACGCCGCCCTGCGGGATATGAACGAGATCATCCGCACCGACCGGCTGAAAAAAGAGTACTACACCATCACGGTGGGCATCCCGCCCCGGGGCCGGTTCACCGCCTGGTGGGAGCATGACGAAAAGAACAACAAGGTCAGCATCCACGCCCACCAGGACCAGGCCGGCAGCCGCAAGCAGATCATCACCGATGTGGATGTGCTGCGGACCGCCGGGCCCTACGCCCTGTGCAAAATCGGCCTGATCACCGGGCGGACCCATCAGATCCGGGCCCACCTGGCCTTTCTGGGGCGGCCGGTGCTGGGAGACATCAAGTACGGCAACCGGAAAGCCAACGAGCGGGCCGGGGCCAAAACCCAGGCTTTGTGCGCGGTGCGGATCAGCTTTCTGGAGATTCCTGAGGGGAACACCCTGCGGTATCTCACCGGGAAGGTCATCAAGCTGAAGGAGCCCCAGATCCTCCGGCAGTTTGACGCCCTGGACAAATCCAAAACCGAGGGCTGACCGATTCTATGGGAGGAGGGTTCATCCATGTATGCTGTGTTGAAAAGTTTCGGCCTCCATGGACTGGAGGGCTTCGGCGTCGCCGTGGAAGCCGATGTGTCGGGCGGGATGGACGCTTTTTCCATCGTGGGCCTGCCCGATTCGGCGGTGCGGGAGAGCGCCGACCGGGTCCGGGCGGCGGCCCGGAATCTGCGGTACCGCTGGCCCTCGGGCCGGGTGACCGTCAACCTGGCCCCCGCCGATGTGCGCAAAACGGGGCCCGTCTATGACCTGCCCCTGCTGCTGGCGGTGCTGGCCTCCTCGGGGCAGATCGACCCGCCCAAAGCCGACGCCGCCTTTTTGGGGGAGGTTGCCCTGGACGGTTCCCTGCGGCCGGTGGCGGGGGTGCTGCCCATGGCCCTGGCCGCCGCTGAAAAGGGCATCCGGGCCCTCTACCTTCCCGCCGCCAACGCCGCCGAGGCGGCAGAGGCCTGCGGCGACTCGGAGATGCAGGTTTACGGCGCCGAGAACGTCAACCAGGTGATTCACGCCCTGGATGGCCGGGCGCCCCTGACCCCCACCCTGCCTCTGCCCTTCCAGCCCGACCAGAGCTGGGCCGCCTACCCTGACTTTGCAGATGTGCTGGGCCAGACGGTGGCCCGGCGGGCCATGGTGGTGGCGGCGGCGGGCGGCCACAACATCCTGATGATCGGCGCCCCCGGCACCGGCAAATCCATGCTGGCCAAGCGGCTGCCCGGCATCCTTCCCCCCATGAGCCGGGAGGAATCGGTGGAGACCGCCAAGATCTATTCGGTGGCGGGGCTGCTGCCCCGGGGCAGCGGCCTGATGACCGCCCGGCCCTTCCGCAGCCCCCACCACTCCGCCAGCCCGGTCTCCCTGGCCGGCGGCGGCAGCCAGTTCCGCCCCGGGGAGTGCAGCCTGGCCAACGCGGGGGTCCTGTTCCTGGACGAGCTGCCGGAGTTTTCCCGGGAGAGCCTGGAGGTGCTGCGCCAGCCCCTGGAGGACGGCCGGATCACCATCAGCCGGGCCGCCGGCAGCGCCACCTACCCCAGCCGGTTCCAGCTGGTGGCCGCCATGAACCCCTGCAAGTGCGGCTACTACGGCCACCCCAGCCGGTCCTGCACCTGCTCCCCCAACGCCGTCCGCCAGTACCGCAGCCGGATCTCGGGGCCGCTGCTGGACCGGATTGACCTGTGCGTCGAGATGGACCCCATCTCCTTCAACGAGCTCCACGGCACCGGCCAGGGGGAGAGCAGCGCCCAGCTCCGCACCCAGGTGCTGGCAGCCCGGGCCATCCAGACCAAGCGGTTTGCCTCCCTGGGCTACACCGGGGTTCACTGCAATGCCCAGCTGGCCGCCGGCCAGGTGCGGCAGGTCTGCCGCCTGACCCCCGAAGCCCAGCAGGTGCTCCGGGCGGCCTACACCCGGCTGGGGCTGTCGGCCCGTTCCCACGACCGGCTGCTGCGGGTGGCCCGCACCATCGCCGACCTGGCGGGCAGTGAAATGATCGGCCAGGAGGCCCTGCTGGAAGCCCTCCAGTACCGGATGCAGGACAAGCTGGAAGTCCGGTAACCTTTCAACATGCAATCAAAAAGCCCCGGCCAGGGTGCGCTGTGCATCCCGGCCGGGGCCTTTGTTTTATGCTGGATTATTTTTCCTCAAAATCCCCGGGGAACATCTCCTTGAAGAAGGGGGAGAAATCCAGGGTGGCAAAGTAGTCGTGGGGGGTCTCGGCCCGGCGGATCAGCCGGTGCTCCCCATCCTCGCACAGCAGCACCTCGGCGCTGCGGAGCTTGCCGTTGTAGTTGTAGCCCATGGCCGAGCCGTGGGCGCCGGTGTCGTGGATATAGATCAGATCGCCGATGTCGATCTTGGGCAGCATCCGGTCGATGGCAAACTTGTCGTTGTTCTCGCACAGGCCGCCCACCACGTCGTACTTGTGGTCGCAGGGGGCATCTTCCTTGCCCAGCACCGTGATGTGATGGTAAGCGCCGTACATGGCGGGGCGCATCAGGTTGGCGGCGCAGGCGTCCAGGCCGATATACTCCTTATAGATGTGCTTTTCGTGGATGGCGGTGGCAATCAGGGCGCCGTAGGGGCCGGTCATAAAGCGGCCCAGCTCGGTGAAGATGGCCACATCCCCCATGCCGGCGGGCACCAGGATCTCCTCGAACTTTTTGCGGACCCCTTCGCCGATGGCGAAGATGTCGTTTTCCCGCTGCTCGGGGCGGTAAGGGATGCCCACGCCGCCCGACAGGTTGATATAGCCGATGTGGACGTCCGCTGCCCTGGACACCCGCACCGCCAGGCTGAACAGGATGCCGGCCAGCTCGGGGTAGTAGTCATCCGAGATGGTGTTGGAGGCCAGGAAGGCGTGGATGCCGAAGTTTTTGGCGCCCTTGGCCTTCAGCTGCTTGAAGCTCTCCACCATCTGCTCCTCGGTCATGCCGTACTTGGCATCGCCGGGCTTGTCCATCACCTGGAAGCCTTCCTCGCTCTCCCCCAGGCTGAAGGTTCCGCCGGGGTTGTAGCGGCAGAACACCGTCTCAGGCACACCGGCCACCCGCTCCAGGAAGCCCACCATGGTGGCGTCATCCAGGTTGATGTAGGCGCCCAGGTCATAGGCCTTCTTCATATCCTCGCTGGGGGTCTGGTTGGAGGAGAACATGATCTCATCCCCCGAAAAGCCCACTGCCTCGCTGAGCATCAGCTCGGTGAGGGACGAGCAGTCCACGCCGCAGCCCTCTTCCCGCAGGATCTGCAGGATATAGGGGTTGGGCAGGGCCTTGACGGCAAAGTACTCCTTGAAGCCTTTGTTCCAGCTGAACGCCTTGTTGATCCGGCGGGCGTTCTCCCGGATGCCCTTCTCATCGTAAATGTGGAAGGGGGTGGGCACGTCGGGCAGAATATTCTGCACCTGGGCCTCGGTTACAAACGGTTTCTTTTCCATAGAATCCACATCCCTCTCATATTGACTTCGGGCCCTGTAGCCCGCAGTTACTTTTTCAGGCTGTCCCGCACCGGGGTAAAGGTGGGGATCATCTTCTGCAGCTGCTCCACAACGCCGTCGTCGTTGTGCTCGGCGGCGTGGAACAGATCCTGCAGCTGCTGGTAGAACACATCCAGCTTGATGTCACGGGGGGGCGCCACAAAAATCTTGTTGTGTTCGGTGCGGCGCATCTTGTCCTGCTCCTCGTCCATCATCAGCTCCTCATAGAGCTTCTCGCCGGGGCGCAGGCCCACCACCTTGATCTCGATGTCCTTCCCCGGCTCGTAGCCGTAGAAGCGGATCATCTGGCGGGCCAGGTCGATGATCTTCACCGGCTCGCCCATATCCAGCACGTAGATGCTGCCGCTCTCAGCCAGGGCGCCGGCCTGCAGCACCAGCTGGGCCGCCTCGGGGATGGTCATGAAATACCGCTCGATGTTCTCGTCGGTCAGGGTCACCGGGCCGCCCTGCTTGATCTGGGCCTCAAACAGCGGGATGACGCTGCCGTGGCTGCCCAGCACGTTGCCGAAACGCACCGCCACGCACTTCATATCGGTGTTCTGGGCGAAGGTCTGGATCAGCATCTCGCACAGCCGCTTGGTGCAGCCCATGACGCTGGTGGGGTTGACCGCCTTGTCGGTGGACAGCTGGACCAGCCGCTCCACCCCGTGCTCGCTGGCACTGGTCAGCAGGTTCTTGGTGCCCATGACGTTGTTCTTGACTGCCTCGGCGGGGCTGACCTCCATCAGGGGCACATGCTTGTGGGCTGCTGCGTGGAACACCACCTGGGGGTGGTAGGTCTCAAACACTTCGTCCAGCCGCTTTTTGTCCCGGATGGAGCCGATCAGCACCTCGATGGGGGCCTGGCGGCCGTACTTGCGCTGCAGCTCCATCAGCAGCTCATAGGCGCAGTTCTCGTAGATGTCGAAAATCAGCAGTTTGGCAGGGCTGAACCGCATCACCTGGCGGCACAGTTCGCTGCCGATGCTGCCGCCGCCGCCGGTGACCAGCACCACCTTGTCTTTCAGGTAGCCGCTGATTTTTTCGGTGTCCAGGGTCACTTCGTCCCGGGACAGGAAGTCGGCGGTGTTCAGCTCGCGGAAGGCGTTCTTGGGGGTGCTGCCCGCCCCCACCGACTGGGGGTCGCTGAGGATCTGCACCTTGCAGTGGGTGGAGGTGCACAGGTCAATCACATGGTTCAGCCGGCTGCCCCGCAGGGTGGGGATGGCGATGATGATGCCATAGATGTTGTAGCGGGCGCACAGCTCGGGGATATCCTCCAGGGTACCCTTGACCGGCACGCCATGGATGGTCTGATTGAGCTTTTCGGGGGCGTCGTCTGCCACCACCACCGGGCGGCCGTAGGTCTTGTTGGATTTGCAGACGTTGATGGCCCAGGCGCCGGCCTCACCGGCGCCCACAATCAGCATGGGACGGTTGGGGTCGTTGCTGGGGACCCCGCGCAGGGCTGACCCGATGGGATGATCCAGGAACATCCGCCAGGCCATCCGGGTGCCGCCCACAAACAGCAGGACAAACACCGCCGCAATGCAGTTGGCCGAGTTGAACAGCACGCCGTGGATCAGCAGGCGGTTGACAAAGTAGACCGCCACGGTGGGCACCGCCACCATGACAGCCAGGCGGATCAGATCCCGCTCGCTGGCATATTTCCACAGGATGGAATACAGGCCCCCCACCAGGAAGGACAGCATATACAGGGCTGCGATCCAGGGCAGGTTCTTATAAAGAAGGGCCAGGTTGTGGGGCCACCAGGTGTCGATCTCCGGCGCACCGTCGGCGCGCAGCAGCAGTCCCAGATAAAAGCTGAAGCATACGATGAAGAGGTCGATCAAAAACAGCAGCGCCCGCCGCACCATGATCTCGCCCTTGCCTTTTGTTTCCTTTTTCAAAGATACGTCCTCTTCTTCTTCCGGCGGAGCTCCGCCGTTTATTGCGGACTGTGCGGGCACCCCCGTACAGATACACATCCTATATTATACTCAGTTTAGCGGCCGGTGTCCAGAACTTTCCGATTTTCCTTCCGGGGGCTTTTGCGGCTGTCCCACACCGCCCGGATCTCCTCCCCCAGGCCCAGGGGCCAGCCCGCTGCCAGGCAGGCGGCCGCCATCCCTGCGCTCCCTGCGCAGACCGCCGCCAGCTGGCCCGCCCGGCCTGCCGCCAGCAGGGGGGCCAGCCCCTGGCGGATGCCCCAGCCGGCCAGGCAGGCGGCCAGGGCCGACAGGGCCGGCCCCGCCAGCCAGCCCACCCAGTCGGCCTTCACCCCCGCCGCCCGGAGCAGATGCCCGGTGTTGGACAGGCAGGTGAACAGGCTGGACAGCAAAATCACAAACAGAAAGCCCTTCATCCCGAACCGGGGCAGCAGGGCCATCACCCCGATGATCCGCAGAATCGAATCCCAGACGCTGTAGCGGAAGGCCGCCTTCTGCTCCCCCATCCCCTTCACGGCCCCGTCCACCATGCTCTCCAGGTAGATCAGGGGCATGGCGGGGGCCAGGATTTCCAGGTAGCTTCCCGCCTCGGCGCTGCCGTAGAGGGCCACCGTCAAAGGCTGGCCCCACACCCCGAACACCGCCCCCATCAGGGCGGAAAAATACATGGTGAGCCGCAGCATCCGCCGCAGCAGGGCCTCCAGCCGGTGGTGGTCGGCCCGGATGTGGGCCCGGGTGATCTCGGGCATCAGCAGCACCCCCAGGCTCCCCAGCAGGCCGAAGGGGAAGTTCATCAGGGGCAGGGCCATCCCTTTCAGGCGGCCATACTCGGTCACGGCCTGGCTCCGCAGGCCTCCCAGGTAGACGGTGAGGCAGGCGGGGGCCAGCATATTCTCGGCGGTGTGGAGGGCGCTGGACAGGCACCGGCCCCCCTCCACCGGCCAGAGGATCTCCCACAATCGCTGCCGGGCCCGCAGGGGGGCCTGGCTCCGGTCATGGCCGAAGGCCCGGGGGGCCTCCCGCCGGCAGAACCCCACCATGATGGAGGCCGACACCATCTCGCCCCCGGCGGTGGCCATCAGCACCAGGGCGCACCGCACCCCCACATCCTGGCCCCGGGTCAGCTCCAGGGCAGTGACCATCACCCCGATGCGGAACATCTGCTCCGCCATCTGGCTGGCCACGTTGGGGCCTACCTGCTGCCGGGCCACGAAAAAGCCCCGGATCACCGCCGACACCGCCATAAAGGGCATGCCGAAGGCCGCCGCCCGCAGGGCCGGGGCAGCCCGCAGGTCTCCCAGCCACCACCGGGCCGCCGCATCTGCCAGCAGCCACTGGGCCGCCATGGCCAGCAGGCCCAGCCCCAGCGCCGCCCCGCACAGCCGCAGCAGCATCCCTTTGGCCCGGGCGGGGCTGCCGGTCATCTCCTCGGCCATCAGCCGGGTGGAAGCCACCGATACCCCCGAGGTGGCCAGGGTGACAAACAGGGAATAAACCGCCAGCACCAGCTGGTACAGGCCCATCCCCTCCCCGCCCAGGGCGTTGGCCAGGTAAATCCGCAGCCCCATCCCCGCCAGCCGGAGCACCACATCCGACACGGTGAGCAGGGCGGCATTCTTCAGGTAGCTCTGCCGCACAGTGACCCCCTCCCTTCCTGACAGGATATGCGCCCCGCCGCCGGGCTAGACCTGCGGTTTTGCGCCGGTTCCTTGTATCCGGCGGCGGTTTGTGTTATGATAGTCAGGTAACCCAAACAGGGGTCCTGTGCCCCTGCCCCACTCTATTTGAACAGGAGGTACGCCCGCTTTGATTGCGGGCGCAGCGAAGAATGAGCGAAGAATGCACCCATGATTGTTCCAGCTGCGGGCTGGACTGCGCCTCCCGGCAGCAGGCCCCCCAGCATGAAGCCCCCAACCCCCACAGCAGCGTCAAGAAGGTGATCGGCGTTGTGTCCGGCAAGGGCGGCGTCGGCAAGAGCATGACCAGCGCCCTGCTGGCCTGCGCCATGCGCCGCCGCGGCTACCACTGCGGCATCCTGGACGCCGACATCACCGGCCCCTCCATCCCCAAGCTGTTCGGCATCCATGGCCGGGCCATGGCCGACGACCAGGGCTGCTGGCCCATCCAGAGCCGGATGGGGATTGATGTGATGAGCATCAACCTGCTGGTGGAAAACGAAGAAGACCCCGTCGTGTGGCGCGGCCCCGTCATTGCCGGCGCCGTCAAGCAGTTCTGGACCGATGTGGTCTGGAAAGACGTGGATTTCCTGTTTGTGGACATGCCTCCGGGAACCGGTGATGTGCCCCTGACCGTCTTCCAGAGCCTGCCGGTGGACGGCATCATTGTGGTGGCCAGCCCCCAGGAGCTGGTCAGCATGATTGTGGCCAAGGCCGTCAACATGGCCCAGATGATGAACATCCCCATCCTGGGCATCATCGAGAACATGAGCTACCTGGTCTGCCCCGACTGCGGCAAGCACATCTCCCTGTTCGGCGAGAGCCATGTGGAGGAGATTGCCTCCAAGCACGGCCTGAAGGTGCTGGCCAAGATGCCCATTGATCCCCAGCTGGCTGCCCTGGCCGACGCCGGCCAGATCGAGACCTACGGCGGTGAGTTCCTGGAAGGGGCCGCCGACGCTGTCCAGAAGCTGCTGTAAGGGCCCTTTGCCCCCATAGTCATCCACAAAGTCTGCTTTACGATGTGAAGCAGACTTTTCTTTTTGGGTTTTATTTTTGGTTTTCTGAACCAGTTTGCGGTTTTGTTCTGTTTTTTTAATCTTTGGCGCGGTATTTCTATTGAAAATTAGGAGCAAATGCTTTATAATGGTAAAGCACCCTGTCAAAGGAAAACGGCTCCCTCTTTTTTGCCGGCCTGCCGGCAGGGCAACATCTGGTGGATCCAGAGGTGTTCCGGCGCCCTCTTTCGCCGGGCCTCTGCAATAGGGAAAGGAGTTTCTATTCATGCTGACCAACGAATACCTGAAGCGCGTCTACGACGGGCTTGCACAGCGCAACGCCCACGAGCCTGAGTTCCTGCAGGCTGTCATCGAGGTGCTGGAGAGCATCCAGCCCCTGGTGGAAAAGCACCCCGAATATGAAAAGGCCGGTCTGATCGAGCGGCTGGTGGAGCCCGAGCGGATCATCACCTTCCGGGTGCCCTGGGTGGACGACAACGGCAAGGTCCAGGTCAACCGGGGCTACCGCATCCAGTTCAACAGCGCCATCGGCCCCTACAAGGGCGGCCTGCGGTTCCACCCCTCGGTGAACCAGAGCATCCTGAAATTCCTGGGCTTCGAGCAGATCTTCAAGAACAGCCTCACCACCCTGCCCATGGGCGGCGGCAAGGGCGGCTCTGACTTTGACCCCAAGGGCAAGAGCGACATGGAAGTCATGCGGTTCTGCCAGAGCTTCATGACCGAGCTGTACCGCCACATCGGCCAGTTCGTGGACTGCCCCGCCGGCGACATCGGCGTGGGCGGCCGTGAAGTGGGCTACATGTTCGGCCAGTACAAGCGGCTGACCAACAGCTTCCAGGGCGGCATGCTCACCGGCAAGGGCCTGACCTTCGGCGGCTCTCTGGTCCGCACCGAGGCCACCGGCTACGGCCTGTGCTACTTCACCGCCGAGGCCTTGAAGTGCATGCGCAACGACAGCTTCCAGGGCAAGACGGTGGTCATCTCCGGCTCGGGCAACGTGGCCATCTACGCCTGCGAGAAGGCCACCCAGCTGGGCGGCAAGGTCGTCACCATGAGCGACTCCAACGGCTACGTCTACGACCCCAACGGCATCGACCTGGCCTACGTCAAGGACCTGAAGGAGGTCCGCCGCGGCCGCATCAAGGAGTACGCCGAGACCCATCCCTCCGCTACTTACGTGGCCGACTGCACCCGCATCTGGGAGACCCCCTGCGACATCGCCCTGCCCTGCGCCACCCAGAACGAGATCAACAAGGCTTCGGCTGAGATCCTGGTCAAGAACGGCTGCACCGTGGTCTGCGAGGGCGCGAATATGCCCAGCACCCCCGAGGCCATCGAGGTCTATCTGGCCAACGGCGTCCTGTACGGACCCGCCAAGGCCACCAACGCCGGCGGCGTGGCTACCTCCGGCCTGGAGATGAGCCAGAACAGCGAGCGGCTGAGCTGGACCTTCGAGGAAGTGGATGCCAAGCTGAAGGGCATCATGGAGGGCATCTTCCACGCCAGCTATGACGCCTCTGTGGAAGTGGGCGCCGAGGGCAACCTGATGGTGGGCGCCAACTGCGCCGGCTTCCTGAAGGTGGCCACCGCCATGCTGGCCCAGGGCATCACCTACTGATTTTTGTATTTCCCAGGCGGGCACGCCCCAGCGGCGCGCCCGCTTTTTGTTTTCCGGGGGCGTTTCCTGTGCATTTCGGAAAAAAACAGAGGCCCCCCGGTTTATTATTTGTCGCATCCGACACTTGAAAGTGGTTCAATACTTTGTATAATAAAGGTATGGGAACAAGGGCGTTCCTGACGGGTGAGCTATGCCTGTCAGGAACGCCTTTTTGTTATCCCCTTTTCGGGCGCCGGGCGGAGCTATGACCCCGGCGCTGCCTTTCATACATGACAGAATAGGATGGGAAAGGAAAATGGATCAATTTACCGAACGCAAAGCGCCTGTCGGCCTGTATGATCCCCGGTTTGAGCACGATGCCTGCGGCATCGGCGCCGTGGTGGACATCAAGGGCCGCAAAAGCCACCAGACGGTCAGCGATGCGCTGACCATCGTGGAGCATCTGGAACACCGCGCCGGCAAGGACGCCGAGGGCAAAACCGGCGACGGCGTGGGCATTCTGCTCCAGATCAGCCACAAATTCTTCTCCAAGATCGCCGACCAGCTGAACATCGACATTGGCGGCGAGCGGGAATACGGTGTGGGTATGTTCTTCTTCCCTCAGGACGAACATCTCCGCGTCCGCGCCATGAAGCTGTTTGAAGTGGTCACCCGGAAAGAGGGCCTGGACTTCCTGGCCTGGCGCGAAGTGCCCGTCAACCCCGATGTGGTGGGCAAGAAGGCCCGGGACTGCATGCCCGCCATCTGGCAGTGCTTCATCAAGAAGCCCGCCAAGGTCAGCAAGGGCATCGACTTTGACCGCCGGCTGTATATCGTCCGCCGGGTGTTTGAGCAGGCCTCCAGCGGCACCTATGTGCCCAGCCTGTCCAGCCGTACCATTGTCTACAAGGGTATGTTCCTGGTCAACGAGCTGCGGCAGTTCTACACCGACCTGCAGGATGAGGACTACGAGTCCGCCATCGGCATGGTCCACAGCCGCTTCTCCACCAACACCACCCCCAGCTGGATGCGGGCCCACCCCAACCGCTTCATCCTGCACAACGGCGAGATCAACACCATCAAGGGCAACACCGACGCCATGCTGGCCCGCGAGGAGTCCATCTCCTCCCGGATCATGCAGGACGACATGAACAAGATCCTGCCCATTGTCAATACTTCCGGCTCTGACTCGGCCATGCTGGACAACACCCTGGAATTCATGGTGATGAACGGCATGGACCTGCCTCTGGCCGTCATGATCACCATCCCCGAACCCTGGGAGAACAACAAGAACATCAGCCAGAAAAAGCGGGATTTCTATCAGTACTACGCCACCATGCTGGAGCCCTGGGACGGCCCCGCCGCCATCCTGTTCTCGGACGGCGATGTGGTGGGCGCCGTGCTGGACCGCAACGGCCTGCGCCCCAGCCGCTACTACATCACCAAGGACGGACGGGTGATCCTGTCCTCTGAGGTGGGCGTGCTGGACTGCGCCCCCGACAACGTCCTGGTGAAGGACCGCCTGCGCCCCGGCAAGATGCTGCTGGTGGACACCGTCAAGGGCGAAGTGGTGGACGACGAGAAGCTGAAGGAATACTACGCCAGCCGCGAGCCCTACGGCGAGTGGATCGACCGGAACCTGGTCCAGCTGCGGAACCTGAAGATTCCCAACTGCAAGGTTCCTTCCTACACCGCCGACCAGCTGACCCGGCTGGAAAAGGCCTTCGGCTACAGCTACGAGCAGATCAACAGCATCCTGCTGCCCATGGCCCAGCAGGGCTCTGAGCCCAGCGGCGCCATGGGCACCGACACCCCCCTGGCTGTCCTGAGCAGCCAGCATCCCCTGCTGTTCAACTACTTCAAGCAGATGTTCGCCCAGGTCACCAACCCCCCCATCGACGCCATCCGTGAGAAGGTTGTCACCTCCACCAGCGTCTATATCGGGGCCCACGGCAACCTGCTGGAGGACCAGCCCGAGAACTGCAAGGTGCTGAAGGTCCACAACCCCATCCTCACCGAGACCGACCTGCTCAAGATCAAGAACATGAACGTCCCGGGCTTCAAGGTGGCCACCGTCTCCATCAACTACTACAAGAACACCAGCCTGGAAAAGGCCATCGACCGGGTGTTCCTGGAGGTGGACCGTGCCTACAAGGAGGGCGCCAACATCATCATCCTGTCCGACCGGGACATTGACGAATACCATGTGGCCATCCCCAGCCTGCTGGCTGTGTCGGCTGTCTCCCAGTATCTGATCCGCACCAAGAAGAGCACCGCTCTGGCCCTGATCCTGGAGAGCGCCGAGCCCCGGGAAGTCCATCATTTCGCCGCCCTGCTGGGCTTCGGCGCCTGCGCCGTCAACCCCTACCTGGCCCACGAGGCCATTGGCCAGCTGATCGGCGACGGCCTGCTGAACAAGGACTTCTATGCCGCTGTCAACGACTATGACACCGCCGTCCTCAACGGCATCGTCAAGATCGCCTCCAAGATGGGCATTTCCACCATCCAGAGCTACCAGGGCAGCCAGATCTTCGAGGCTGTGGGCATCTCCAAGGATGTCATCGACAAGTACTTCACCGGCACCGTCAGCCGTGTGGGCGGCATCGGGCTGGACGACATCCAGGCCGATGTGGAGGCCCGCCACAGCGCAGCCTTCGACCCCCTGGGCCTGGACATCAACATGCAGCTGGCCAGCAACGGCGAGCACAAGTTCCGCAGCCACGGGGAGGACCACCTGTTCAACCCCCAGACCATCTACCTGTTCCGCAAGGCCTGCTTCACCAACGATTACAGCGCCTTCAAGCAGTTCACCCAGACGGTGGACAACATGGGCGACAACGGCGTCCATCTGCGGAGCCTGCTGGACTTCAACTATGACCCCAACGGCGGCATCCCCCTGGACGAGGTGGAGCCGGTTTCCTCCATCCTGAAGCGGTTCAAGGGCGCAGCCATGAGCTACGGCGCCCTGAGCAGCGAGGCCCACGAGACCATCGCCCTGGCCTTCAACCAGATCGGCGCCCGCAGCAACACCGGCGAGGGCGGCGAGCCGGAGGAGCGGTATCACTCCGCCAGCAACTCCAAGATCAAGCAGGTGGCTTCGGCCCGGTTCGGTGTCACCAGCAAGTACCTGGTGTCCGCCGAGGAGATCCAGATCAAACTGGCCCAGGGCGCAAAGCCCGGCGAGGGCGGCCAGCTGCCCGGCAGCAAGGTCTACCCCTGGATCGCCAAGACCCGCCACAGCACCACCGGCGTGGGCCTGATCTCTCCCCCGCCCCATCACGACATCTACTCCATCGAGGACCTGGCCGAGCTGATCTATGACCTGAAGAACGCCAACCGGGACGCCCGGATCAACGTCAAGCTGGTCAGCGAGGCAGGCGTCGGCACCATCGCCGCCGGCGTCGCCAAGGGCGGCGCCCAGGTGATCCTGGTGTCGGGCTACGACGGCGGCACCGGCGCAGCACCCCGCACCTCCATCAAGAATGCGGGCCTGCCCTGGGAGCTGGGCATCGCCGAGACCCACCAGACCCTGATCCTCAACGGCCTGCGGACCCGCGTCCGCATTGAGAGCGACTCCAAGCTGCTGAGCGGCCGCGACGTGGCCATCAGCTGCATGCTGGGCGCTGAGGAGTTCGGCTTCGGCACCAGCCTGCTGATGGCCGAGGGCTGCGTCATGATGCGGGTGTGCAACCTGGACACCTGCCCCATGGGCATCTGCACCCAGAACCCCGAGCTGCGCAAGCACTTCATCGGCAAGCCCGAGTATATCATCAACTACCTGACCTTCGTGGCCACCGAGCTGCGGGAGTACATGGCCAAACTGGGCATCCGCACCATGGATGAGCTGGTGGGCCGCACCGACCTGCTCCACGTCAAGCCCGCCGCAGGCCGGGCCGCCAAGCTGAACCTGGACGCCATCCTCCACAACCCCGCCATCGACAACATGAACGTCCACTATCAGCCCGCCGATGTCTACGACTTCCACCTGGAAAAGACCCCGGATATGCGGGTGCTGATGAAGAAGTTCAAGCTCAACAGCAAGAACCCCCAGTCGGTCACGGTGGATGTCTCCAACACCGACCGCGCTCTGGGCACCATCTTTGGCAGCGAGATCACCCGCAAGTACGGCAACACCCTGCCCGACGACACCTTCACCGTCCACTGCCACGGCGCAGGCGGCCAGAGCTTTGGCGCCTTCATTCCCAAGGGCCTGACCCTCGACCTCACCGGCGACTGCAACGACTATATGGGCAAGGGCATGTCGGGCGGCAAGATTGTGGTGCGGCCCCCCGAGGGGATCTGCTACAAGCCTGAGGACAACATCATCACCGGCAACGTGGCCCTGTACGGCGCCACCAGCGGCACCGCCTTCATCTCCGGCGTGGCCGGCGAGCGGTTCTGCGTCCGCAACTCGGGCGCCACCGCTGTGGTGGAAGGCGTGGGCGACCACGGCTGTGAGTATATGACCGGCGGCATTGTGGTGGTTCTGGGCCAGACCGGCAAGAACTTCGCAGCCGGCATGACCGGCGGCATTGCCTACGTTCTGGACGAGAACTGGGACTTCTACCAGCGGGTCAACAAGTCCACCGTCAGCCTGGAGCCCGTGGAGCACAAGCACGACGTGGCTACCCTGAAAGAGCTGATCCGTGCCCATGTGGAAGCCACCGGCAGCCCCCGCGGCCGGGAGATCCTGGACCACTTCAGCGAGTTTTTGCCCAAGTTCAAAAAGGTCCTGCCCTACGATTACGACCGGATGCTCCGGGTCATCGCCTCGATGGAAGAGCGCGGCCTGGACGGTGAACAGGCGCAGATCGAAGCTTTCTACGCCCAGCAGAAAGTCAAGTGAGGGAGGAACGGAACCATGGGAAAAACGACCGGTTTTATGGAATACCAGCGCAAGACCAGCACCGATGCCGAGCCTCTTGCGCGTCTTGCAAACTTCAATGAATTTCACACCTGGCTGCCCCGGGAGGATCAGCAGACCCAGGCAGCCCGCTGCATGGACTGCGGCGTGCCCTTCTGCCAGGCTGGGATGATGATCGGCGGCGCAGCCTCGGGCTGCCCCCTGAACAACCTGATCCCCGAGTGGAACGAGCTGATCTACCGCGGCAAATGGGAGCTGGCGCTCCGCCGCCTGATGGCCACCAACCGCTTCCCCGAGTTCACCAGCCGGGTCTGCCCCGCCCTGTGTGAGGCAGCCTGCACCTGCGGCGACGTCACCGGCAGCCCGGTGACGGTGCGGGAAAACGAGCACGCCATCATCGAGACCGGCTACGCCAAGGGCTGGGTCAAGGCGGCCCCGCCCCCGGCCCGCACCGGCAAGAGCGTGGCTGTCATCGGCAGCGGCCCTTCCGGCCTGTCGGTGGCGGAATACCTGAACAAGCGGGGCCACGCCGTCACCGTCTATGAGCGGGAGGACCGCCCCGGCGGCCTGCTGATGTACGGCATCCCCAACATGAAGCTGGAAAAGTCAGTGATTGAGCGCCGGATCAAGATCATGCAGGCCGAGGGCGTGGAGTTCCTCACCGGCATGGACGTGGGCAATACGGTGGATGCCGCCGAGCTGGCATCCCACTACGACGCCGTGGTGCTGTGCTGCGGCGCCAAGAAGCCCCGGGATCTGAACGTCCCCGGCCGGGACGCCGAGGGGGTCTACTTCGCGGTGGACTACCTGACCAGCGTCACCCGCAGCCTGCTGGATTCGGAATTCTCGGACGGCAAGGCCATCTCAACCCAGGGCAAAAACGTCCTGGTGATCGGCGGCGGCGACACCGGCAACGACTGCCAGGGCACCGCCCTGCGCCAGGGCTGCACCGACCTGCTGGCCCTGGAAATGATGCCCGAGCCCCCCGCCGAGCGCACCGCCTCCAACCCTTGGCCCGAGTGGCCCCGGGTGCGGAAGGTGGACTACGGCCAGGTGGAGTGCATGGCCCGGTTCGGCAAAGACCCCCGTGTCTACCAGACCACCGTCAAGGAGTTCCTGAAGGATGAGGCCGGCCATCTGACCGGCGCGGTGGTGGAATACCTCCGCCCCGAGAAGGACCCCGCCTCGGGCCGCACCAACATGGTGTCCACCGGCGAAACCTTCACCTATGACTGCCAGCTGGCTCTGATTGCCGCCGGCTTCGTGGGCTGCGAACCCTACACCGCCGACGCCTTCGGGGTGGGCCTGACCCCCCGTGGCTGCACCCAGGCCGACAACTACCACACCAGCGTGAACAACATCTTCACCTGCGGCGATATGCGCCGGGGCCAGAGCCTGGTGGTGTGGGCCCTGCGGGAGGGCCGCGACTGTGCCGCCGAGGTTGACCAGTACCTGATGGGCTACACCAACCTGTGACGGGGCACATCCATCTTTTTACGCCATTCTCTTTCCTATCCTAACAAACGGAAGCGGGAGCTCTGCAAGGGGCTCCCGTTTCCGTTGCCATAAAAAGACAAAAAGGTCCGGGCCCCCGCTGGGAGGGCCCGGACCTTTTGCTGTGTGTCTCAATCGGTGTCTACGTCGCTGGTGTCAATGTCCTCTGTGGGGGCCGAGCTGCTCCCATCGGGGGCGGCGGTGTCGGGGGTGGTGGTGATCTGGACATCCCGGTCCGCCGCGATATACACCACGACGGTGCTGCCCGCCTCCACCATGGTGCCGGGCTCCACGCTGCAGGACACCACGCAGCCCGAGGCATAGGAGCCGTCATTCACCACCATGAAGCAGCTGGGCACCAGGCCCCGGCTCTCCAGCTCCCGGATGGCCCCCTCCTGGGTGAAGCCGATGGTGTTGGGCATTTCCACCATCTGGGGGCCCTTGCTGATCACCAGGCGGATGGTGGAGTTCTCCCCTTCGGTGATGGCGGTGCCGGGGGCGGGGTCCTGGGTCAGGACGGTGCCCGCGGGGGAGCTGTCGCTGTACTCCTCGGTGACATAGAACAGGTAGATGCCGGTGTATTCCCGGTTGTTCTGGATCTGGGAATAGCTCATCCCCACAAAGTTGGGCACATAGTTCACCGTCACCGCGCTGGGGGCGCTGGAGGCCTCAGAGGAAGCGGCGGGGGGCTCGGGCTGTTTCTGCCCCAGCAGGCTCCACAAGGTCAGCAGCGTCAGCACCGCCAGCAGGATCAGGATGCTGGTGAGGATGGCCGTCAGGCTGAGGGAGGGCCTGCCCTTTTTCTCCCAGGCCTTCCGGCGGCCCGCCGCATGGACGGTGCGGGCCTCCTCCTCGGCGGCGGTGGGGGAAGACAGGGCCCGGCTCAGCTGGGGCACCGTCTGAATCCGGCGCACCGGGTCCAGCTGGAGCCCCAGGGCCAGGGCGTCGGACACATAGGGCGGCACCGCCATGTTCACCACCCGGGCCTTGGGGTTGGAATCGGTGACCATCCGCTGGGCCGCCGGCACCGGGCTCTGGCCGCAGACCATCCGGTAAAACACCGCCGACAGGCTGTAGACGTCGGTGTAGCGGCCCTCAAATTCCACAGCGGAATACTGTTCCGGTGCAGAATAGCCCTCGTACAGCTGGCCGTGGAGGCCGCTGCCCGCGGTGCGCAGGCCGATGGTGGCGTAGCCGGTGAGGCGGGCCCGGCCATTGTCCAGCACCCGGATGTTCTCGGGGCAGATACCCCGGTGGACCAGCCCCACCTGGTGCATGGCCGCCACCCCGTTGAACACCGGCTGGAGCATCCGCACCGCCTCCTCGGGGGGGATGGTGCGGTTCTGCTTGTCCAGCCAGCGGTCCAGGGGGATGCCGCCGGGGTTTTCCAGCACGGCGTAGACGGTGTTGTTGGCCTCCACCACGTCCAGCACCGCCTCCAGGCCGGTGGCGGGGGTGATCCGCTGGATGGACCGGTAGAGGTCGGCAAAGTCCATCCGGGTGGTTTTCAGCAGCACCTCGCTGCCCGGCTTGGGCCGCAGCTGGCAGTCGCTGCCCCGCTCGGCAGACAGGGTGATGGGCAGGTATTCCTTGATGGTCACCCGGAACCGGCCCTTGTTTTCCACGCCCCGGTAAAGGATGCCCTCGCCGTCGATGCTGATCATCTCACCGATGGTGTAGCGGCCCGCCAGCAGGGTGCCCACCGGCAGGGAGCCCGACGGGTTCCGCCCGGCAAAGCTCCGCTTGCAATGGGGGCAGCTCTGGGCCCCCTCGTTCAGTTCTGCCCTGCAATACGGGCAAAGGATGGTCTGTTCTGCCATCTGCGCTCCCCCTCTCCGGCGGCTTGTATACCAAAAAAGCCGGGCCAAAGCTGCGGCCCGGCTGGTATGCGGATTTTATTCCGGCAGATCCTCTTCGTTCTCCAGGCTGTGCCAGACGTTCTGGACATCGTCGTCATCCTCCAGAGACTCCAGCAGCTTGCCCATCTGCTTGAGCTGATCGGGGTCGGTCAGCCGGGTGGTGGTCATGGGCACCATGGCCAGGTCGGCGGAGATGAACTCGTAGCCCTTGGCCTCCAGTGCGTTGCAGACGGCAGAGAAGCTGTCGGGATCGGTGGTGATCTCGGCGGCGTCCTCGCCTGCGTCGAAGTCCTCAGCGCCGGCATCCAGGGCGTCCATCATGGCCTCGTCGGCGTCCTTGTCCTCCAGGGAGATGTCGATGACGCCCTTCTGGGTGAACAGGAAGCCCACACAGCCCAGTGTGCCCAGATTGCCGCCGTTCTTATCAAAATAGTGGCGCAGGTCGGCAGCGGTGCGGTTGCGGTTGTCGGTCAGGGTCTCCACCATGACAGCCACGCCGCCGGGGCCGTAACCCTCGTAGTTGATGGCCTCGTACTCGGTCTTGTCGCCGCCCTCGGCCTTCTTGATGATGCGCTGAATGTTATCGTTGGGAACACTCATCCGCTTGGCCTTGCTGATCAGGTCGGCCAGCTTGCTGTTCGAAGCGGGGTTGGGGCCGCCGTTGCGGACCGCCACGCTGATCTCACGGCCGATCTTGGTGAAAACCTTGGCGCGGGCGCCGTCGGTCTTTTCCTTCTTGCGCTTGATGTTGTTCCATTTGCTGTGTCCTGACATTGGATGAGCCTCCTAGTTGTATGTTTCACATGCCGCCTCATGGCCGGGAAAACCCGGTGCGGCGATCTTTCCCTCTGGTGAAGTCCTGAATCTGTCTTTCATCAGACTTTCTTTTCAATTTTAGCACAAACCTGCGTCTTCTTCAAGCGGCAGTTTGCTGATGGGGATTATCCCAGCAGCCGCAGGGCTTTGGGGTAGTGGTTTTTCACCCGGCCCCCCGAGACCTTGCCGCCCCCCAGGGGGCAGCCGTCCACCGTGACGCAGCACCAGCCGCTGCCGGCCGAGGCCGCCTCAATCTCCTGCCCCAGCAGGTAGGCCTTGCACCGGGGGTCTTCCCGGGTCAAAGCTTCGATGTTGGCGCAGCCGGCCCCATAGGCGGTGAACAGGTGGTGGGCCGGCACAAACCGGCCCTTCTGGAAGGTGCCTGCCAGCACCCCCGACCGCAAAATGTGCAGGCCCAGGGGCGGGCAGGGTGGCACCAGCAGCACCGACTCCCCCAGCACGGCGGCGGGCTTTTGGGCCAGGGCCGGGAACCACTCGTCTGCAAACGCCCGCCAGGCGGCCAGGATCTGGGCGCTGGAGGCTGTGTCGGCCTTGCCCCGGGCGCTGCCTTTGCCTTTTCCCTTTGGGGCGGCGGGGCGCTTGTCCGCTGCCTTCTGGAGGCGGGCCAGCCAGGCGGCTTCCTCAGCGGGGCGGCCCGACGTGTCAGCGGCGCCCGCCTTGACCAGCCGGGCCATAAAGTGGCCCTCGCCCCCCTGGCAGGGCCAGATCCGGCGGACCAGGCTCACATCCAGGGGCAGGCCCCCGGTGCGGTTTTCCTCACCGGGGCTGCCGAAGGGTGCAAAAGCCCGCTCCATCACGTCGGCCAGGGCAAACTCGGGGTGGCGGGCCAGGAAGGCCGCCACCTGGCCCTCGTCCTCCTCGGGAGCAAAGGTGCAGGTGGAGTAGACGATTTCCCCGCCGGGGGCCAGGGCCGCCGCGGCGCTGTCCAGGATGGTGGACCCCAGGGCCGCGCACTGGGCCACCAGGGCCGCCGAGTGCTGGGCCAGGGCGGCGGGTTCCTTGCGGAACATCCCCTCCCCCGAGCAGGGGGCGTCCACCAGAATCCGGTCAAAGAATTCGGGCAGGGCTGCCGCAATCCGTTCGGGGCTCTCATTGAGGACCACCGCGTTGGTGACCCCCATCCGCTCCAGGTTGCTCTTCAGGATCTCGGCCCGGGCGGCCACATATTCGTTGGCCACCAGCAGCCCCTCTCCCGCCAGGGCGGCGGCCAGCTGGCTGGTCTTGCCCCCGGGGGCGGCGCAGAGGTCCAGCACCCGCATCCCGGGCTCTACCCCCAGCAGGGGGGCCGCCGAAGAGGCGGACGGTTCCTGGGAATAAAACACCCCCGCATGGTGCCAGGGGTGGCGCCCCGGCTTGAAATCGGGCTCCTTCACCAGAAAACCCGCCCGGCAGAAGGGCGAGGGGGAGACGGCAAAATCCACCGTTTGGGCAAAGGCCTCGGGGCTCATCCGCAGGGGCGAGACGGTGACCCCCCGGGCCGCCTGGTCTGCCGGGGCGGCGTACAGTTCCTCGTAGCGGGCCCCCAGCAGCCCCCGCTCCCGGTCTTCAAAGTATTGGGTCGGCACAGGATTTCCTCCTTGTGACAGTGCATAAAGCCGGACCAACCGGCCAAACTATGACCAGCGGGGACAACCGCCCCCGCAGAATATGCGACCACAACCTGACCACAATCCGAAAGGAGCAATCAAATCATGGAAAATCGCAGCAACTATGTGAAGAATCAGTCGGGCAGCCAGTCCAGCAGCAAGAACTGCCGCACCACCAGCTCCACCAACTCCACCAACGAGCACAAGCACCCCAACCAGTACACCAAGGGCGCTGACGACGAGGGCGCCCAGAACACCAAGAGCACCAAGACCAGCAGCAAGAACTGCCGCTGATCCCGGCATGATCCGGGGGGCTGAAGCCGCCCCGGAGGCATCTTCCCTTCCCTGACCTTTCACACACACCAGAAAAGCCCGTTGCCTCCCCCAGCACGGAACCCCGTGCGGGAAGCAGCGGGCTTTTTCCGCGGGCAGGCGCCCGGCGGCTGCATCCAATCAGGTGGCAGGGGCGGCAGGGTCATACCCCGTCCACAGGGCCTCAAAGAGGGTCTCGATCCGGGCTGTGTTCCCCTGGAGGTACAGCCAGCCCAGCAGGCACTCAAAGCCGGTGGAGGCCCGGTATTCCTCGGGGGTGGCGTGCTTCGACACAGCCGCCCGGCTGGCGTTGCGGCCCCGCTTGAACATTTCCAGCTCCTCGGGGGTGAACAGGGGCTCCAGCAGCTGCTCCTCCCGGAACTGGGCCCGGGCCGATACATATTTGATCTTCTCGGCGTTCAGCTTGCCGGGGGCCAGCCGGTGGTACTCCACCAGACGCCGGCGCACCAGCAGCTCCAGCACGCTGTCCCCCACAAAAGCCAGAGCCAGGGGGCTGATCTCACGCAGGTCGATCTTCCCGGCAGGTGTTTTGTCCATGACGGTGCCCTCCCCTTAGAAGATATAGTCGAACTGGTAATCGCCGATGAGGATGGTATCGTTTTCCTCCACGCCCTTTTCCACCAGGGCGTCCAGGATGCCGCTCTCCCCCAGCTGGCGCTGGAAGAACTGCAGGCTCTCGTAGTCGTCCACATTGCTGCCGTCCAGGATCCGCTCCAGCCAGGGGGCGTCCACCGACCAGCGGTGGGCTTCCAGACGGGTGATGGTGAAGTCGCGGCTGCCGGCCTTGACCTCCGGCTTCTTGTACTCGGCGGCAAACACCGGCACCGGGGGGATGTCCTTCAGCCGGTTGTACACCAGGCCGGGCAGGGCCTTGACCCCCTGCATGGTGGCCGCAGAGATGGGGACAAAGGTCAGGCCCTTGCCCTCGATATACTGGCGGAAGGTGTCGATCTGCTCCTGGGTGGCCAGGTCGCACTTGTTGCCCACCACAATCTGGGGACGAGCGGCCAGGGCCGGGCTGAACTTGGCCAGCTCCTGGTTGATCTTCTCAAAGTCATCGATGGGGTCCCGGCACTCGCTGCCCGACACATCCACCACATGGAGCAGCAGACGGCACCGCTCCACATGGCGCAAAAAGTCGTGGCCCAGGCCGACGCCCTCGCTGGCGCCCTCGATCAGGCCGGGGATGTCGGCGCAGACAAAGCTGGCGCCCTCCCCCACCGACACCACCCCCAGGGTGGGCACCAGGGTGGTAAAGTGATAGTTGGCGATCTTGGGCCGGGCTGCGCTGATGGTGGAGATCAGGGTGGACTTGCCCACGTTGGGGAAGCCGATCAGGCCCACATCGGCGATCAGTTTCAGCTCCAGGGTCACCTGGATGTCCTCACCCGGCATGCCGGGCTTGGCGAATTTGGGCACCTGGCGGGTGGGGGTGGCAAAGTGGGCGTTGCCATAGCCGCCCCGGCCGCCCTTGGCCACCACCACGGGGTCGTGGGTGGACAGGTCGGCGATCACCAGCCCGCTGGCGGTGTCCTTGATGACGGTGCCCATGGGCACCTTGATGATGAGGTCAGGGGCGTTGGCGCCGTGGCAGTTGCTGCCCCGGCCGGGGCCGCCCTCTTCGGCGGTGTATTTGCGCTTGTAGCGGAAATCCATCAGGGTGGACAGGTTGTCATCCACCACAAAGACGATGTTGCCGCCCCGGCCGCCGTCGCCGCCGTCGGGGCCGCCGGCTGCCACAAACTTTTCCCGGTGGAAACTCACTGCCCCGTCGCCGCCCTTGCCCGCGTGGAGCCAGATGGTGGCGATATCAATGAAATTTGTCTGTACTGCCATGTGTTT
>CALWZK010000013.1 GCA_944386015.1 uncultured Faecalibacterium sp. | reverse complement strand
AACACCCCCTGTATAGGTTTATTTTCCTACACAGGGGGCGTTTTGTCTATTGTCCGTTTTTACTGGTTCGGTTCACGAAGCTGGGAGGCCTTTCTGTTTTATATGGCTAGGAGGTTGGAACGTCTCTCATTTTGCAATGAAAGACGAAGCATGAGCTGGCAGAAATCAGTTCTTGGCAGCGCGGCGTGCTTCCAGAGTCTTGACGTTGTTGTCAACGGTCTTCTTGTCCAGGGGATAAATGACCAGCAGGACAAGGGCGATGGCTGCAAAGCCGATGACAGGAGCGATGCAGGCGATGGTGTAGATGCCGTTCTGGACAGCGGGCTCAAACTGGGTCTCGGCCGAGTAGCCGATGATGCCCAGCAGGGCACCAACCAGACCGGCGGATGCAGCCTGGCCCAGCTTGCGGGCGAAGGAGTACACCGAGTAGATGGTGCCGTCCTCGCGCTCGCCCTTGCGGACTTCGCTGTCATCGATGACGTCGGTGATCATAGCCCAGACAACGGTGTTAAACAGGCCCAGGCCGATGTAGGCCAGGGTGTAGAAGCCCAGGTAAACCCAAGCGTTCTCAGGATGCACCAGGTAGCAGATCAGGAACAGGGCTGCGCCCAGCAGAGAGCCGGCGATGGAAACTTCCTTCTTGCCGAACTTGGCGGAGAGTCTCGGAGCCAGAGGTGCAGCGACCAGCAGGGTGCCGAAGGAAGAGCACATAGCCACAGCAGACTGAGCAGCCGTGTTGCGGAAGTAATAGGGGAAGATGTAGGGGTTCATGCCGCCCATGGTCAGCATGGTGAGCAGCAGGCAGATGGCGGCCAGGATGATGCCGATCAGAGCACGGCTGGTGAAGACGGTCTTGAACAGGGTGCCCAGGTTGAACTTCTCGGTCTTGGCGGGGATCTGAACACGCTCGGTGGTCAGGTTGAAGCACAGCAGATAGCAGATAACAGCGCAGATGCTGAAGGCGCCGGAAACCATCAGCAGGCGGCTGCCGCTCAGCACGGGGTTGCCGTTGACGGTCTCATAGGCCAGCAGCGGGGTGGCAGTGCCGATGACCAGGTTGGCCAGGGTAGCGCCGATGCTGCGGAAGGTGGACAGCTGGGTGCGGTCATCTGCATTGGCCGAGATGGCGGAAGCCATCGAGCCGTAGGGGATGTTGATGGAGGTGTAGAACACAGAGCCCCACAGCAGGTAGGTGACGAACATCCACACGACCTTGAAGGCCATGGGCATACCGGCAAACTCAGACTGGTAAATCAGGAAGGAAGCAATGGCCACCGGGCCGCACATCCGTTTGATCCAGGGGCGGAAACGACCGTCCTTGGTGGGTTTGGAATAGTCGATGATCTGGCCCATGGCCACGTCAGTGAAGGCGTCCACAAAACGGGCGGCCATCATCAGCAGACCAACGATCACAGAAGAAACGCCCATGATATCGGTGTAGAATACCATCATGAAGCTGGAGGATAGCATGAAGGTGAAGTCGTTGCCGAAATCACCGAACATGTAGCCGATTTTGTCCCGCATGCCGAAGGGACGCACGGCTGTGGTTCCGGTGTTTGCCATAGTATGATTACTCCTTTTTTCTCTGGGGGCCGGCCGCAGGGTACCGCAGGCCCTGACTGGCCCAAGTGGGTTGCGTACATCACTTTGCACAGTAGCAACTGTACAAAGTGGCGGAATATTGGTTACCGTGATTGTAGTATATCACATCCCGGATGCGAAAATTAGAAATATTTTGTGGTATACCCCTACATTTTAACGGTATTGAGACCGGATTGCACCAAAAAATTACTGGATATCTTGTGCATGACTTCCAAATATGGGGTAAAATGGTGCGCAAATTGGGCAAAACTGGCGGATCCGGAGCGGAGGGGAAATCCCCCTCTGGGGGCAAACAACAAAACCGGCGGCAGACAGCCCGAATGCTGTCCGCCGCCGGCGTCATCATTTACCTTCTCATCAGGCAGCAAACCCTGCGCTGCCTGCGCAAAAATGGATCAGGAGAGGGCCAGGGACCACAGGGTGGCGCTGGTGCCGCTGATCCGCACCGGCACACAGCCCGGTGCCGGGAAGTAGCGGGTGCTCATGACAAAGGACCCGCCGTTGAGGAAGATCTCCAGGCTGGAAGTGTCTGCCACCACCTGCAAAGAGCGGCAGGGAATATCCAGCTCCAGGTGCCGCTCCTCCCGGCCGCCGCTGATGGTGGGGTCGGTGAAGCGGAGCGACACAGTCCGGGAGGGCTCGTGGTAGGTGAGGACCAGCCCTTCGGCCACCGTCAGGCAGAAGCTGCCCAGAGGGGCGGCAGTCAGCTCAAAGCAGGGGTCGATGGACAGCGTCTCATTGGGAACCAGGGAGATGGGCTCTCCCCGCAGGGACTTCAGCTCCTGGGCGGGGGTCTGGAGCAGAGAACCGTCTCCGGCCAGGGTCAGCTCCCGGGGGAGGGTGAGGCAGTGCTGCCAGCCGTAGTCGGCGGTGGGGTTGGTGTAGGATGCGTCGGGCATTCCCATCCAGCCAAACTGCAGCCGCCGGACGCCGTCCAGGAAGCTCTGGGGGGCGTAGTAGTCAAAGCCGTAGTCCAGCAGGTGGAAATCCCCCAGCCTGCAGGAGCCGCGGAAATCGCCGTACAGGGGGAAGTAGCCGCAGCCATACTGGTTCTGGCATTCGTACCCCTGGGGGGATGCCATCAGATACCACTGGCCGTCCAGCTCGAACAGGTCGGGGCACTCCCACATATAGCCCACCGGCTGGGGAGTGGTCAGGGTGTTGCAGTGGTGCCAGCTGCGCTTGTCTTCGCTCTCAAAGACCAGCACTTCGCCCCGGCTGTCGGCGGTGCGGGCCCCCAGCACCATATAATACCGGCCGTCCTGGGCCCAGACCTTGGGGTCCCGCACATGGCAGGACAGGCCCGCCGGGTAATCCCGGTTGTGGAGCAGGCACTCCTTGGTGTCAATGGTGAGGCAGTCCCGGCTGGTGGCCAGGCAGAGGTTGTTCTCGCGGCCGGTATTAATGTGGTCGTAGTCCCCCGGCAGCTTGATGTTGCCGGTGTAGAACAGCCAGAGTTTGCCGTCCTCATAGAGGGCCGAGCCGGAATAGGCGCCGTGGCAGTCAAAGGGTTCGTCGGGGTAGAGCATCACCGGCTGCTGCTCCCAGTGGAGCAGGTCTTTGCTGGTGACGTGGGCCCACATCTTGACCCCGCCGTTGGGGTTGAAGGGACTGTACTGGTAAAAGACATGGTAAGTGTCCCCCACTTTGCACAGGCCGTTGGGATCGTTGAGCCAGCCCACCGGCGGCTGGATGTGGAACCGCTGGCGGTGGGGATCAGAAGCCGCTTTGGGGGCCTCCAGATGTTCGATCAAGGGGACAAGACGCTTCAGGTCCCGCTGTAAGGCGTTCATTCAGCTGCTTCCTCCGGTTTCCAGATCAGCCAGGTGACCACAAAGGCCACGATAAAAGCGATGGCGATCGAAATGATATACTGCAGGGGCATCTGCAGGCACAGCAGGACACCGAAAATGCCGGTGACGCCGGTACCGGTGGCACCCAGGCCCACAATGCTGGCGTACAGAGCGCCGCAGGCGCCGCCCACCAGGCCGCCGATGAAGGGCTTGAAGAACCGCAGGTTGACGCCGAAGATGGCGGGCTCGGTGATGCCCATGCAGGCCGACAGGGCAGAGGGCAGAGCCATCGACTTGACCTTGGCGTTCTTGCTCTTGATGGCCACAGCCAGAGCTGCACCGCCCTGGCCCATGTTGGCGGCGCTGGCCAGGGGCAGCCAGTAGGTCACGCCGTACTGGGCCAGCTGGCCCAGGTCGATGATGGTGTACATGTGGTGGATGCCGGCCACAACGGTGACAGCGTACAGGCCGCCCATCACAAAGGAGCCGATGCCGAAGGGCAGGGTGATCAGGGTCTGGACGCCGCCAATGATGCTGTTCTCAATGGTGGTGAAGATGGGTCCGATGATGGACAGAGTCAGGTAGCCGGTGACAAAGACAGAGACCAGCGGGGTGACAAACAGGTCGATCATGGCGGGCACCACCTTGTGGAGCCGCTTCTCAATCTGGCACATGACCCAGACGGCGATGATGACCGGGATCACGTGGCCCTGGTAACCCACCAGGGGCACCGAGTACAGGCCGCCGAACACGGGCTGCATCACCTCGACACCCTCCGAGACGGTCCAGGCGTTCTGCAGGTTGGGGTGGATCATGATCATGCCGATGACGGCGCCCAGGAACTGGTTGCCGCCGAAGACCTTGGCCGCAGCAAAGGCGATCAGGATGGGCAGGAAGGTGTAGGCCGTGTTGGAGAACAGGTCGGCGAACACATAGATGGAGCCGGAAGTGTCAATGTTCAAAAAGCCGTTGTTGACCATGAACTTCAGGGCTTCCATGATGCCCATCAGGAAGCCGGAGGCCACGATGGCGGGGATGATGGGTACAAAGATATCGCCCAGGGTCTTGATCAGCCGCTGGGGCAGAGGAGCCTTGGCGGCCGCAACCCGCTTGACATCCTCCTTGGTGCCGCCCTGGACACCGGACAGGGCGATGAAGGCGTCGTACACCTTGTTGACGGTGCCGGTGCCGAAGATGATCTGCAGCTGGCCCTGGGCCTCAAAGACGCCCTTGGCCCCCTCGGCATCCTCCAGGGCCTTTTTGTTCACCTTGCTGTTGTCCGCAATCACCAGGCGAAGCCGGGTGGCACAGTGGGCAGCCGACACCACGTTGGATGCGCCGCCGATGGCGTCCAGGACCTGCTGGGCTGATTTGTTGTAATCCATAGAAACGTTTTCTCCTTTCTCTTTGAACCGCAGTGAACCGCAATACCTCTCGCACCCTCTTTAAAAAGAGAGAACGATTTCACTTTCTAGCTATAGTATAGACGATTTTTCGACGTATTTCCATACGCAGATGAAACAAAAGCCTGATTTATATGTTATCAATTTCAGAACGTTTCAGAAAAAGGCAGTTATTCCGCCCAGATGTCTTCCTCCGGAGAGGCGTCCCCGGTGGAGGCCCGGGGCCGCAGTACATAGTCCAGAACCCGGTTTTCCGGCTTGGTGTGGGGGTCGGCCAGATGTTCCAGCAGCATCTCGGCGGCCAGCTGCCCGGCGGTCCGGTAGTGGAGCTGGACGCTGGTGATGGGGACATAGGCCACCCGGCCCGCCTCGCTGTCCCCCACAGCGGTGATCATCAGGTCCTCGGGGACCCGGATGCCGTGGCTGCGGCAGTACTGCAGAGCGCCGATGGCGATGGAATCGGTGGCACAGAACAGGCAGTCCAAAGAGGGCTCCCGCTCCAGCAGGGTGCTGGCCTGTTCGTAGCCCGACTCCATATTAAAGGCCGCAATGCTGGTGCGGCCGGGGCGCAGGGGCACCCCCGCCTCCCGCAGGGCGTCCTCAAAGCCCCGGCGGCGGTCCAGGCCGGCGGCCTTGTCCAGCATGGTGACCCCCAGGAAGCCGGGGGCGGTGCGGCCTTTGGACAGCATGTGGGCGGTGGCGGCGTGGGCCGCCCCCCGGTCATCGTGGGAGACCGAGCAGAACCCGGGGTACTCCTGGCCCAGGATGATGACCGGCAGCCGCAAACTGGCCAGCACCGTCCGGTGCTCGGGGGTGAAGATGGTGGCAATCAGGATGACGCCGTCCACCGTGTTCTGCTGCAGCAGGTTGAGGGCGGCCACCTCCCGGGAGCTGTCGTTGGCGGTGTTCACCAGCAGCAGCTGGTAGCCGTTCTGGTCCAGCACATCCGAGATGCCCTCCACCATCCGGGCGCAGCTCTCGCTGGAGAGCTTGGGCAGGATCACCAGGACCTGACGGGTGCGCCGGGTACGGAGCATCTGGGCCTGGAGGCTGGGGTGGTAGCCGGTGGCTTCCACCGCGGCGGCAATGCGGGCCCGCTTTTCCTCGCTGAGATACCCGCCGTTGAAATAGCGGCTGACCGCCGCCTTGGAGACGCCGGCGTAAGCGGCAAATTCGGTGATGTTCATGGGATTCCTCCGTTGAGCCGTTGACAGTAAGTCTAGTTGAGAAAAGTATAGCGCAGACGGGCATTTTTTGCAAGAAGAAGGGGAAAAACCCGCGGGGGTTCCGGTCGAAAAAAGGGGGATGGAATCACCCGTTCCGATTGCCTTTCCCGCCGGGGAATGCTACAATAGAGACAAATTTTTATTCCCTAAGGAGAACCAAACCATGAAGGATCAAGCAACAACCTGCACCCCGGGGCCTCAGTACCCCGGCTATACCCTGGTCAAGCGGGAGGAAAGCCCCATCTTCCACGGGACTGCCACCACCCTGACCCACGATGTCAGCGGCGCCACCGTCCTGCTGATTGAAAACCAGGACGAGAACAAGGCCTTCGGCATCGGCTTCGGCACCTTCCCCTGCGATGACACCGGCGTATTCCACATTCTGGAGCACTCGGTGCTGGCCGGGTCGGAAAAATACCCGGTGACCTCTCCCTTCCTGCAGCTGGTCAAGAGCAGCATGGCCTCTTTCCTCAACGCCATGACCTTCCCCGACAAGACCGTCTACCCCTTCGCCACCCCCAACGAGGCCGATTTCCGCAACCTGATGGATGTTTACCTCAACGCAGTGTTCTGCCCCCTGGCCGTCCAGGAGCGGAGCGTCTTTGACCAGGAGGCCTGGCACCGGGAGGAGGACGGCCATTTCAGCGGCGTGGTCTATAATGAGATGCAGGGGGCCCTGGCGGCCCCCGAGGCCCGGCTGGATGCGGCCATGAGCGCCGCCCTGTTCCCCGACAACGGCTACGGCTTTGTGTCGGGGGGCGACCCCGCCGCCATCCCCAGCCTGAGCTATGAGCAGTACGTCAAGATTTACCGCCGGCACTACCGGCCCGACAACTGCTGCATCACCCTCTATGGCCGGATGGATATGGCCGACAAGCTGGCTTTCCTGGATGAGCACTACCTGAGCCGGATGCCCAAGGGAGCACCCCGGCCCCGGACCCCGCTGCAGTATCCCCAGGCCGGCACCCGGCGGGTGGTGGCCTATGACACCGACACCCCCGAGACGGTGCCGGTGCAGTGCGCCCTGGGCTGGTACACCGGCCGCTTTGAGGAGCTGGAAAAGCAGACGGCGGTGAGCCTGCTGCTGGACGCTTTGCTGAGCACCAACCAGTCCCCCCTGAAAAAATACCTGCTGGAGCAGAACCTGGGCACCGACATCGAGGCCGGGTTTGACAGCTCGGTGCAGCAGCCTGTGCTGGAACTGCTGCTGAAGGGCACCGACCAGGAGCGGGCAGCCCGGTTTGCCGGGGCTGTCCGGGAGGGGGTGGCCAAGATCTGCGCCGAGGGCATCCCCGACGAGATGCTGACCGCCTCCATCAACGCCCTGGAATTCCAGGTCACCGAGCGGCCGGGCAGCCTGCCCGACGGTGTGCTGGCCGCCATCGAGGCGGCCACCGGCTGGCTCCACACCGGCGACCCCATGGCCGACCTGCGGCCCGAGGAAATTTTCGCCTTCCTGCGCAGCAAGGTGGGCACCGACTGGTACACCCAGCTGCTGGGTGAGCTGCTGGGCCCCGACCCGGTGGAAGTGGTGCTGGTGCCCCAGAAGCCCCGGGATGAGAAAGCCCCCTCGGCCCGGCAGGAGGGCAAGCTTCAGCTGGACCACCCCCTGACGGTGGCCGACCTGGGGGAGCCCGCCCGCTTTGCAGAGGCAAAGATCCAGGACCTGGCAGGCCTGACCCTGGTGAGCCGGCCCTCCGCCGGCAGCCTCTACCTGAACTTCTACTATGATCTGGGCGCCCTGACCCCCGAGGAGGTGCAGGACGCTGCCCTGCTGACCTATCTGCTGGAGGAGCTGGACACCAGCCGCCACACTGCCCTGGAGCTGACCACCCTGCGGAACACCTGGCTGGGCGAAAGCACCCTCACCCTGGACCACTGGGTGGGCCGCCAGGAGGGCAAACCCTGCATCGCCAAGCTGGAGGCCCGGACCAGCCTGCTGGAGCGGAACCTGGACAAGGCGGTGGAGCTGATGGGGGAGCTGCTGTACGACACCCGGCTGTCTGGCCCCCAGGCTGAGGCGGCCTTTGAGCAGATCCTGAGCCAGTTCAAGCTGAACTTTGAGCAGGACTTCATCCAAAGCGGCCACAACTACGCCATCCTCCGGGCCAGCCGGAGCTTCTCGGTGGATGCCGCCCTGGGGGAGCGGACCGGCGGCGTCAGCATGTACCGGTATCTCTGCGGCCTGCTGGAGAAAAAGGACTGGGCAGCCCTGTCCGCCCGGCTGGAAGCGGTGCGGGACAAGCTGCTGCGCCGCTGCGCCCTCACCGTCACCTGCCACGGCAGCGAGGCGGTGTGCAGCCGGCTGATGGAGCTGCTGCCCGGCAGCGCCTTTGCGGCGGAGGGCCGCACCGCTGCCCGGCCTTACAGCGAACCCCTGCCCAAGGCGGCCAACGAGGCCTTTGTGATCCAGGGCGGAGTGAACTATGATGTGCTGGCCTGGCCGGGGGATGGCGAACCCGCCCGGAAGGTGCTGGCACGGGTGATGAGCTATGAGTACCTGTGGCAGGCCATCCGGGAAAAGGGCGGCGCCTATGGTGCCGGCATGCTGAGCCGCGCCGACATGGAGCTGATCTACACCTACCGTGACCCCCACGCCGGCGGCAGCTACCAGCGGTTCAGCGAGGGCCCGGTGGCGCTGGCCGAGAAAGAGTACACCGACAGCGCCCTGAGCGAGTGCATTGTGGGCACAGTGGCCCAGGTGGACCCGCCCCGCAAGCCCCGCCAGCAGGCTCTGGAAGCCGACCGGCGGTACTTCTGCGGTGTTACCCCCGAGATGGCGGCGGCCGACCGGGCCTCCCTCTGCGGCGTCACCGGCCCGTGGCTCCAGCAGCAGGCGGGCCAGCTGGCAGGCCGGATGGCCCAGGGCGTCCGCTGCGCCTTCGGCAGCAAAGAGGCCATCCAGCGGGCAGCCGGGCTCTTTGATACCATCGAAAACCTTGGGTAAAAACAACACCTGAAAATACAAAGCGGCATGGCTGAAAGGCCATGCCGCTTTTTGTATGGGGTCAGCGGACAATCCGGTGGCGGCACATGCTGGTTTTGCCGCAGGCGGGGCAGGTGAGACGGCGCCTGGTCAAGGTGTGGTAGCCTTTGACATAGTCCCCCAGGGTGGGGACAAAGGCGGCGCCGCAGGCGGGGCAGACATAGTAGCCGGCCTGGGCGTCCAGCACCGCTGCCGCACCGATCCCCGCCACAGCCGTGGCGACGGCCAGCAGAATCAATAGTACCCGCACCGCTGCGGGCAGCTCCAGATAAGACGCAATGATGATCAGGGAACAGACTGCGATGATGGTGATGGTGCCGCAGATGACCGACAGAACCATCCGCTTTTTGTTTTCCTGGTTTTCCTGAATCAGATCCATCATATTTTCCTCCGCTTTGGTCTGGTAGTCCGCCGCCGGCACTTTTTCGCCGGTGAGCAGGTCGTTGACGGTGAGATCCAGCGCGCGGCACAGGGGCAGCATCAGGGAGACATCCGGCAGGCCTTTGCCGGTCTCCCATTTGCTCACCGTCTTGTCGCTGATGGACAAAAGGTCAGCCAGCTGGCGCTGGGTAAGGTTTTTGGATTTGCGGGTGCGGGCGATGAATTGCCCGATCTTGCTCTGATCCATCGAGAGGCCTCCTTTCTGCCACCAGTGTACCAGACAAGGGGGCCTGTGTACACACACGGAGGGTAGATTCGGGGGTATACGGAGCGCAGACCGGGGCCTGGAAAAGCAAACTTGCATTCCCAGGTGGGATTTGCTATAGTTAAAACAAGAAGATGCGGAGAATCGGAAGGAAAAGGGGATGCGGCAGGATGTTCCAGATCGCCATGATTGAGGACCGGCAGGAGGAAGTGGAACGGGTCAGACAGTACCTGGACCAGTATGGCCGGGAGACCGGCCAGCAGCTGCGGCTGGAACAGTTCCCCGATGCCTTGTCCTTCCTGGAAAAGGGCTGCGGGCGGTTTGACATTGTGCTGATGGACGTCTGCCTGCCCGGCATCGACGGGATGGAGGCGGCCCGCCGGCTGCGCCAGGCGGACCAGAAGGCGGTGCTGGTCTTTATGACCGGGATGGCCCAGTATGCCGCCGACAGCTACGAGGTGGGGGCCCAGGATTATCTGGTGAAGCCCGCCCGGTATGAGGATTTTGCCCGGAAGCTGGGCCGGGCTCTGGACCGCTGCCGCCGGGAGAGCGCGTTTTTGCTGGTGCAGCAGCAGAGCGGGGTGCAGCGGCTTTTGCTCCAGAGCATCCTGTATCTGGAAGTCCAGGGCCACCGGCTGTCCTTCCACACCGGGGGGCAGGTGGTGACCGGCACGGGCACCCTGGCCGAGGCCGAGGCCAAGCTGAAGGACAAGGGGTTTCTGCGGTGCAACAAGGGATTCCTGGTCAATGCCCGGTACATCCAGGCGGTGCAGGGGCTGGATTTGATCCTCACCAACGGGGAGACTTTGCCCGTCAGCCGGCCCCGGAAAAAGGCCTTTATGAGCGAACTGGCTGAGGCCATGGGAAACGGAATGATGCTATGACGGGACAGTTTTTTGCGGATCTGTACACTTTTTTCAACGGCGATGGCTATGTCTTTGAGCTGATGGCGGCGGTGGCCGTCTTCAGCTGGAAGATGCGGCACCGCCGCTTTTTTGTGGGCCGGGCCCTGGGGGTGGCGGCGGTGTTTGTGCTGTTTTCCCTGGGGTACAACGCCCTGGGCTTTGACAGCATCTGGATGGTCTGCCTGAAAACCGTCCTGCTGGTGCTGCTGAGCATCCCGGGGGTCTGCTTCTGTTTTGAGGCGGGAGTGATGCGGGCGGTGTTCACGGTGACGGCGGCCGCGGCAGCCCAGCACCTGAGCTTCAAGGTGGGGCAGACCGCTGCCTCCCTGGCCCGGCTGGCGGGGGTCCGGGGAGAGAACCTCACAGTTTATATCTATATGGCGGGCTTCGGGGCAGCCCTGGGGCTGTGCTGGCTGCTGTTTGCCCGGCGCCTGGGGCGGATCGAGCACCCCCGCAGCAGCCTCACCAGCCTGTCTCTATTGCTGGGGGTCCAGCTGACCACCAACCTGATGCAGAATCTGTTCCTGCTGTCCAACGAGCTGGCGGGGAGCGTTTTGTACTATGTGTTCCAGCTGTACGGGATGCTGGTCTGTCTGTTCATCCTGGGGCTGCAGTTTGAGATGGGCTCCCGGCAGGCGGCCCAGGAGGACAATGTCCTGCTCAACCAGCTGATCTACCAGCAGAAACAGCAGCTGGCTGTCCGCCGGGAGGTGATCGGGGTGATCAATGCCCGGTGCCACGAGCTGAAACAGCAGACCGCCGCCCTGCGGGGGCTGATCCCTCCGGAGCAGCTGGAGGCTTTGAACCAGGCGGTGGACGCCTACGACACCGCAGTGGACACCGGCAGCGAGCCTTTGAATGTGCTGCTGGCTGAAAAAAGGCTGCTGTGCAAGAGCAAGCAGATCGCCTTTGACTGCATGGCCGAGGGGAAGGCTTTGGGATTTCTGCGGACCTCCGACCTCTACGCCCTGCTGGGCAATCTGCTGGACAATGCCGTGACCGCCGCCGCCCGGGTGAAGAGCAGCCGGGAGCGGTACATCCGGCTGGAGGTGGCCCGGCGCCATCAGATGGTGGTGGTCCACTGCGAGAACAGCTGTGTGCCCGAGGACCTGCCGGATTTCCGGGACGGGATGCCGGTGGCATCCTTCCGCAGCGGGGGCAGCGCCAGCGGGTGGGGGATGGAAACCATCCAGACCATTGCGGAGCGCTACGGCGGCTTCTGCCGGGCCAGCGCCGCCGGCGGGGTGTTTGCCATCAATCTGCTGTTCCCCGGCCAGGGGGATGTGCAGTTGAATGCAAAAAAATGACAGTTTGGGAAGCCGGACTTGAAAAACAGCCGAATTCGACTGAATATATATACAAAGTGCTCTGTGTTTTGTGCAAATCAGCTGTTTCACAGCGGCTGGGGGCCGGCGCAGAGGGGAATGAAAGAAGGAGGTTGTTTCATGTTCCGCAAAGTCAATGTGTGGCGCGGCACATCTCTGATCCTGGCGCTGCTGCTGGCCATTGCGCTGGCAGCCGGCACCGTGCTGGAGACCTACCGCACCTCGGTGGACGCGTTCTTCGGCACCCGCAGCCAGATCACCGTCACCGACACCACCGGCAGCGAGGAAGACGCCTGGACCTACAAGTCCGACTTCACCACTGCCCAGGAGGCCTACGAGGGCCTGAAGGATTTCGCCATCCGGGAGTCCCAGGAAACCGTAGCCCTGCTGAAAAATGAAAACGACGCCCTGCCTCTGGCCAAGGACGCCAAGATCACCCTGTTCGGCGTCCGCAGCTATGCGCCGGTCTACGGCGGCAGCGGCGGCAGCGTCACCGACGGCAAATCCACCGTCGAGATCTTCGACTGCTTCAGCGAGCGGGGCTTCCAGCTGAATCCCTCGATGCTGGCAGCCTACCAGAACTATTTCGCTGACAAGGAGTGGACGGTGCCCCAGTTCGGCGGCGGCGTCCTGCCCGAGTATGCAGAGATCACCAGCTACAACGACCCCTGCGAGCTGAGCCTGGAAGAGCTGGCAGCCCTGAACCCCGATTACAACTCCCAGTACAGTGAGTACGGCGACGCCGCCATCGTGGTGGTGGGCCGGCCCAACGGCGAGAACGGCGACGGCTACTACCCCGGCGAGGCCGGCCTGGCCGAGGGCGTCTCCACCGTCACCGGCAACATCCTGAGCCTCAGCGACGAGGAGATGGCCCTGATCGAGGAGGCCAAGGCAAACTTTGACAAGGTCATCGTCCTGGTCAACGCCACCAACCAGATGGAGATCGCCAACCTGGAGGATGACCCCGACATCGACGCCATCCTGTGGATCGGCCTGCCCGGCGCCTACGGCTTCTACGGCGTGGCCGATGTGCTGAACGGCACCGTCTCTCCCTCGGCCCATCTGGGCGATGTCTACGCCAAGAACACCGCTGTGGCCCCCGCCATGATGAACTATGGCAACATCCCCTGGGCCAATGCGGCCGACTTTGACGCTGCGGCCAGCGTCAACTCCTACCTGATCGAGGCCGAGGGCATCTACACCGGCTACCGCTACTACGAGACCCGCTACGCCGACATCGTCATGGGCAACGGCGGCAGCGAGACTTCTGCCGGCACTTATACCAACCCCGACGGCACCGTCGCCGCCCAGGACGGTGTCTGGGACTATGAAAACGAGATGGTGTACCCCTTCGGCTACGGACTGTCCTACACCACCTTTGCGCAGACCCTGGACAGCGTCGAGGTGATGGGCAACAAGAAGACGGCCAACGTCACCGTCACAGTCACCAACACCGGCGACACCGCCGGCAAGGACGTGATCCAGCTTTACGCCCAGGCACCCTACACCGACTACGACCGCCAGTACGGCATCGAAAAATCCGCCGTCCAGCTGATGGACTACGAGAAGACCGAAACCCTGGAGCCCGGCGAGAGCCAGACCATCACCATGGAAGTGGACATGTCCAACCTGGCCAGCTATGACTCCGAGAAGGCCCAGACCTACATTGTGGACCCGGGCGACTACTACTTCGCCATCGGCACCGATTCCCACGACGCCCTGAACAACATCCTGGCGGCCCAGGGCTACACCACCGCCGACGGCATGACCGCCGAGGGCGACGCATCCAAGACCTACCAGTGGACCTGGGAGGGCGAGGTGGACAGCCAGACCTTCTCGGTGAGCAAGAACGGCACCGAAATCACCAACCAGCTGTCCGAGGGCGACTACGCCATGGACTTCAATGCATTCCAGCCCGGCACCGTGACCTATCTGTCCCGCAGCGACTGGAACGGCACCTTCCCCAAGACCTACAGCGGCCTGGTGGCAGATGAGAACCTGTCCCGCCTGCTGAACAACGACTTCATCCCCCTGGAGACCGGTGAGGATACCTCCGACCTGGTCTTCGGCGACACCAGCAGCGATCTGACCATCAGCGACATGAAGGGCGCCGACTTCGACGACCCCCGCTGAGACGAGCTGCTGAACAAGGTGACAGTGCAGGAATTCCTGGACTTTGCCGCCAACGCCTTCCACAACATTGCCGCCATCCCCTCGGTGGGCCTGATGCAGTATGCGGCAGACGACGGCCCCGGCGGCTCTGACTCCCACTATCTGACCGAGGGCTCCTACCAGGGCACCCCCTATGCGGACGCCGCCGAGTACGACTACGGCACCCGGGTGGCCCCCGCCCCCGTCAACCTGGCCTACAGCTGGAACAAGGAGCTGGCCTATGAGAACGGACAGATCATCCTGGGCGAGAGCACCCTGGTGCTGAACCTGCCCATCATGATCGGCCCCGGCATGAACCTTCACCGCCACGCCTACAACAGCCGCGGCCATGAGTATTATTCCGAGGACCCCATCCTGTCGGGCTACACCGGCAGCGCCGTGGTCCAGGGCGCCCAGTCCAAGGGCTGCCTGGTGAACATCAAGCACGCAGCCTTCAACGATCAGGAGATCAACCGCGCAGGCATCGCCGTCTTTATGAGCGAGGCCAAGGCCCGGGAGATGGAGCTGCGGAACCTGCAGCAGGCCTTTGAGGCCAACGGCAAGCCCGCCTCCTTCGAGGATGATCCCGAGATGGAGAACAGCTACACCGTCGGCGCTCTGGGCGTCATGAGCTCCTACAACCGGATCGGCGCCGTGGCTTCCAGCGCCAACTACGCCGTCCAGGTGGGCATCATGCGCAACGAGTGGGGCTTTAAGGGCTACAACGTCACCGACTTCACCGGCGTGTCCCTGAAAGCATCCCCCAAGGAGAGCATCCTGGCCGGCACCACCGCCTTCTGCGGCTTCGGCATCGATGAGAGCATCACCTACTGGAACCCCGAGAGCCTCAGCGGCGACCATGACATGCTGGCCGCCATCCGCCAGAACCTGCACTACCTCCTCTACGCCCTGGCCAACAGCGCGGCCATGAACGGCGTCAACGCCACCACCCACACCGAAAACGTCATGACCTGGTGGCGCGGTGCCTACATCGGCTGCTCGGTGGTCTTTGCAGTGGGCCTGGTGATCTGCCTGGCAGGCTGTGCGGTCAGCCGCAGAAAATCCAAGGCCAAGAGGAGGGTCTGAGCGATGAAACAGCACAAATTATCCGTCACCGGCCTGGTGGCCGCGGCAGCTGCCCTGGTGGGCACAGCCTTCTATCTGGTTACCACTTTCACCGGTTATCTCACCGGCAGCGCCCCCAACCCGGCGGTGCTGGTCTGCTCGGTGCTGGCCATCCTGCTGCTGGCAGTGCTGGCTTCGGGCAAAACCTCCGGCGGCGTGCGGGATCTGGTGATCCTGGCCGCAGGGTTCCTGCTGATTGGAGGGATGGTCCTCTTTGCGCTGGACCGCACCTCCCTGGCGGCAGACCTCTACTTCATCCCTGTCAACTATCCGGCCTCGGAGGAAACCGCCTTCCAGCTGTCGCTGGCGGGCATCGCCGGGTACCTGGTGGCCCTGCTTGCAGATCTGGCGGCTGCCTTTTCGGCCGACAAGGATTGATTCAGGTTTTCTGACCCCATGAAAACCGGCCTGCAGCGCAGCGCCGGACCAGGGCGCCGGCGGGGATTTCGGGTGCAGCAACACAGCCCCGGGTCCCTGCCGGCGCTCTGCCTTTGGAGGGAAAAGAGACAACAGGAAAGGACATGCCATGAAACCCATTACACTGCACACCGGCTGGACCTGCCGGCACCTGGACCAGCCCGGCCCCGGCCAGCCGGTGACCATCCCCCACGACGCCATGCTGGCCGAGCCCAAAAGCGAAACCGCCCCCGGCGGCACCAACACCGGCTGGTACGAGGGATTTGATTACATCTATGAAAAGACCTTCCATCCCACAAAGGAGCAGGCCGGCCGGCAGATGATCCTGGAATTTGAGGGGGTCTACCGGAAGGCGGAGGTCTGGCTCAACGGGGAAAAGCTGGCTTTCCGGCCCTACGGCTACACCAACTTTTATGTGGAACTCACCGGCAGGCTCAAGCCGGACCAGGACAACCTGCTGGAAGTGATCGCCCGCAACGCCGACCAGCCCAACAGCCGCTGGTATTCAGGCGCCGGCATCTACCGGCCGGTGGTGCTGTGGACCGCCGACGCCCCCGACTACATCCTGCCCGACGGGGTGGAGATCCGCACCCTGTCCCTGGACCCGGCCCGGGTGGAAATCACCGCCCGGACCCGCGGCAAGGGCACCCTCTCGGCCCAGGTGCTGGACGGTGACACCCTGCTGGCTTCGGGGGAGGCGGAGGGGGGTGTCGTCCGCCTGACCCTGCCCGGGGCCCGGCCCTGGAGCCCGGAGGCCCCCCAGCTGTACACCTGCCGGGTGTCCTTCGGCGGGGATATCCATGAAACCACCTTCGGCCTGCGGACTTTGTCCTGGGGCCGGCAGGGGCTGCTGCTGAACGGCAAACGCTGCCTGCTGCAGGGGGCCTGCATCCACCACGACAACGGCCTGCTGGGGGCGGCCTGCTACCCCGACGCGGTGGAGCGGAAGGTGCGGCTGCTGAAGGAGACCGGCTACAACGCCATCCGCTCGGCCCACAACCCCTGCTCCAAGGCCTTCCTGGCCGCCTGCGACCGCCAGGGCATGCTGGTGATGGACGAGTACATCGACCACTGGTACATCCACAAAACCCGCTATGACTACACTGAATTCTTTGACGCCTGGTGGAAGCAGGACCTGACCGACATGGTCCGCAAGGACTTCAACCACCCCTGTGTGATTCTTTACTCCACCGGCAACGAGGTCAGCGAGACCGCCCAGCCCAGGGGCATCTATCTGACCCGGCAGATGACCCAGTTCCTCCACAGCCTGGACAACACCCGGCCGGTGACCTGCGGCGTCAACATCTTTTTCAACTTCCTGTCCTCGGTGGGCTTTGGGGTCTACAGTGACGACAAGGCCCAAAAGGACGCCGCCAAAGCAGAGGCCGCCCGGGCCAAGGGCAAAAACGCCAAACAGAAGGCAGTGGGCAGCCAGTTTTTCAACAATCTGGCCGGCCTGCTGGGGGACGAATTCATGAAGCGGGGGGCTACCCTCCACGGCTGCGACGTCAGGACCCGGGGGGCCTTCGCCAACATGGACATCGCGGGCTACAACTACGGCATCTACCGCTACGCCCACGACCTGAAGAAATATCCCAATCGGCTGATTCTGGGCAGCGAGACCTTCTGCAACGACGCCTACCGGTTCCACGAGATGGCCCAGAAGGAGCCCCGGATCATCGGGGACTTTGTCTGGGCCGGCATGGACTATCTGGGGGAAGTGATGGTGGGCTCCTGGGAGTACGCCGACTACGCCAGGCGGTTTGACGGCGGGCTGGGCTGGGTCAGCGCCGGCTCGGGCCGGCTGGACCTCACCGGCAAACCCCTGGGGGAGGCCCTCTACACCCGGGTGGCCCTGGACGCAGAAAAGGGCCCCTGGATCGCCGTCTGCCCGGTGAACCACACCGGGGACAAGCACAGCCCCTCGGCCTGGAAGATGACCAACGCCATCCCCAGCTGGAGCTGGGCCGGCTGCGCCGGGAAAAAGGCCCATGTGGAAGTCTACGCCCGGGCCGCCTCGGTGGAGCTGGTGCTGAACGGCAAGACGGTGGGACGGAAAACCCTCCAGGACGACTGCCTGGCCAGGTTCACCGTGCCCTATCAGGACGGCGTGCTGGAGGCTGTGGCCCGGGATGCGGCAGGCAATGAGACCGGCCGCACCAGCCTGGCCACCGCGGGCAGCCAGACGGTCCTGCGGGCCGAGCCCGAACAGGCCGCCGTCCGGCCGGGGCACCTGGCCTACATCCGGCTGCGGCTCACCGGGCCCGAGGGCACCACCAAGCCCCTGGAGCGGGCCCTGATCTCGGTGGAAGTGGAGGGCGGCAGGCTGCTGGGGCTTGGCAGCGCCTGCCCCTACTATGAACTGAGCTATACCGGCTCGGTGACCGACACCTATTACGGCGAAGCGCTGGCCATTGTGGAGGCCGGGGAGCAGGGGAGCATCCGGCTCCGGGCTTTCTCGGACGGCCTCCAGGCCGAGGCCGCCGTGGCCATCCAGGAGGAACAAGCATGAGCATCCAGGCATCTGCCGCCCGCTGGTGGGACGGCTTTTCCAAAAACCACAAGACACTGGCCCAGCTGATCAAGTTTTATGCCTTCTCTTTCCTGGTGACGGTGTTTCAGTATGTGGTGCTGACCTTTCTGCCAGCCCTCTTTTACCAGCTGACCGACTGGAACCAGATCCCCTGCCAGCTGGGGCATCTGAACCTGGGGCCGGTGGACACCTACATCTTCAACTATCCTGTCACCGGGGATGAGACCGGGGGCATGGGCTACTTTGCAGCCTTTGCCATCACCCTGTTCCTGGCCCAGTGCATCAACTTCCCCATGCAGCGGAACGTTACCTTCCACTCCCGCGGGAATGTATGGTACCAGATTTTCTGGTACATCATTGCCTTTGTGCTGATCACGGTGGTGTGCAGCTTTTTGATGGGGCTGTATGTGCCCCTGTGCCGGCAGTTTTTCCCGGCGGCGGTGTACAACATTCTGGTGACCGTCATCAACGGCGGCGTTCAGATGGTGATTTATTTCCCCATCTACAAAATCATTTTCCCGGAAAGGCAGGTCAAGCAGGGATGAGTCAGGCACAAGCAAAACAGAAAATCGGTGAAATCATGGCCGGGCTGTCGTTGGAGGAAAAATGCGCCCTGCTGTCGGGGGCGGATACCTTCAAGACCCGGGCTATGCCCCGCCATGGCATCCCGGCCCTGTGGCTGTCGGACGGGCCCCACGGGGTCCGCAAGCAGGCGGGGCCCAGCGATCACCTGGGGCTCAACCCCAGCGAGCCCGCCACCTGTTTCCCCACGGCAGCCGCCGTGGCCAACAGCTGGGACCCGGCCCTGGGCCAGGCCATCGGCACCGCCCTGGGAAAGGAGGCCGCCGCCCAGGGGGTGGGGGTGCTGCTGGGACCGGGGCTGAACATCCAGCGCAACCCCCTCTGCGGCCGCAACTTTGAGTATTTTTCCGAGGACCCCTATCTCTCGGGCAAGATGGCGGCGGGGTACATCCGGGGCATCCAGTCCCAGGGAATCTCGGCCTGCCCCAAGCATTTTGCGGTGAACAGCCAGGAGACCCGGCGGATGGTGTCCGACTCGATTGTGGACGAGCGGACCCTGCGGGAGCTCTACCTCACCGGCTTTGAGATCGCCGTCGGGGAGGGCAAACCCAAAACCATCATGACCAGCTACAACCTGGTGAACGGGGTCTACGCCAACGAAAACAAGCATCTGCTCCAGGACATCCTGCGGGGAGAATGGGGCTACCAGGGGGCAGTGGTCACCGACTGGGGCGGCTCCAACGACCATGCCCTGGGGGTCAAAATGGGCTCCACCCTGGAAATGCCGGCGCCGGGGGGCGATGCAGTGCGGGAGCTGCTGCGGGCTGTCCGGGAAGGCAAGGTCTCCCGGGCCGATGTGGACGCCCGGGTGGCCGAGCTGCTGGACCTGATCTTCTCCACCCGCCCGGGGCTGGAAGCAGCCTCCGGCAGCTTTGATGCCCAGGGGCACCACGCCCTGGCCCGGCGGGCCGCCGAGGAGAGCATGGTGCTGCTGAAAAATGAGGGCGGGATGCTGCCCTGGAACCCCGGCACCCGGGTGGCGGTGATCGGCGATTTTGCCCAGACCCCCCGGTACCAGGGGGCCGGGTCCAGCACCGTCAACGCCATCCAGGTGGACACCCTGCTGGAATCCCTGCGGGAAAGCGGCCTCCAGGTCACCGGCTATGAGTCGGGGTTTGACCGCCACGGCGCCCCCGACAGCGCCAAACACAGCCGGGCGGTGGAGCTGGCCCGGCAGGCCGACGCGGTGCTGCTCTGCCTGGGGCTGGACGAAGTGCAGGAGAGCGAGGGGCTGGACCGGGCTTCCATGAAGCTGGCCCAAAACCAGATCGACCTGCTGCAGGCGGTCCACGCCGTCAACCCCAGCATTGCGGTGATCTTCCACGCGGGCAGCCCGGTGGAGATGCCCTGGCTGGATCAGTGCAGGGCCCTGCTCTATGCCTCCCTCAGCGGGCAGGCGGGGGCGGGGGCTCTGGCCGACGCCCTCACCGGCAAGGTCAACCCCAGCGGCAAGCTGGCTCAGACCTGGCCGGTGCGCTATGAGGACATCCCGGCTTCCGAGCACTTTGCCGGCGAGGGGCGGACGGTGGAATACCGGGAGGGCCTCTATGTGGGCTACCGCTATTTCCTGACGGCGGGGGTGCCGGTGCTGTTCCCCTTCGGGTACGGCCTGTCCTACACCCGGTTTGCCTACAGCGGACTGTCGGTGGAAAAAGACCGGGTGACCCTCACCGTCACCAACACCGGCACCCGGGCGGGCAGCGAGATTGTCCAGCTCTATCTGGCCAAACCTGACAGCATGGTCTACCGCCCGGCCCGGGAACTGAAAAGCTTTGCCCGGGTGACGCTGGCGCCGGGGGAGGCCCGGCAGGTGGAGCTGCCGCTGGAAGAAAAGGCCTTCCGGTTCTGGAACAGCGCCGCCGGCCGCTGGGAGACCGAGGGCGGGGCCTATCAGGTGCTGGTGGGGGCCAGCGCCGCCGACATCCGCCTGGAAGGGGAGATCAAGGTGGCGGGCACCGTCACCGTGCAGCCGGAACAGGACCTCCGGCTGGATTGCTACCGCACCGCCCGGGTGCGGCAGGTGCCCGACGAGGCCTTTGAGGCCCTGCTGGGCCGGCCCATCCCCTCCGCCAAAGTGGCCATCGACCGGAACATCACCTTCGGGGAACTGAACCACGGCCGCAGCCCCCTGGGCTGGCTGGCCTGCCGGGTGCTGGTCTCGATGCTGCGCAGGAGCATGGCAAAGGGCCACCCCGACCTGAACCTGCTGTTCATTTACAACATGCCCCTGCGGGGGCTGGCCAAGATGACCAGCGGCGCCGTCAGCATGGGGATGGTGGACGGCCTGGTGATGGAGGCCCGGGGCTTCTGGATCATCGGCCTGCTGCGGACCCTGGGGGCGTTCCTGGCCAACGCCGCCCGAAACCGCAGCCTGGAAAAACGGCTGAAAAACAGCTGAATCCCATCAAAACAGCCGCACCTGGCAGACCTGCTGCCCGGGTGCGGCTGTTGTTGTGTCCAGGATTTGGTGATGCCGTCACAGAACAGGGCGCTTTTTTCGGGTATACTGATACCAACAACCGAACAAAATCATACTTTTCATACAACAGGAAAGGAGCTGACCAATATGGCAGCCATCAATCTCACTCTGGAACAGTTCAACGAAATGGCCAAGGACACCAAGCCGGTGCTGGTGGATTTCTGGGCCCCCTGGTGCGGCCACTGCCGCCGCCTGGCCCCCGCCTACGAGCAGATCGCCGACAAGTACGGCGAAGAAGTGGTGGTGGCCAAGGTCAATGTGGATGAAGTGCCCCAGCTGGCCAAGGATGCCAAGGTGACTTCCATCCCCACCCTGGTGCTCTACAAGGAGGGCAAGATGGTGGATTCCGTTGTGGGCCCCGGCTCCAAGGCGGCCATCGACCAGTTCCTCCAGGAAGCCCTGTCCAAGTAATTCAAAACACAAGGAGGTGTGAACCATGGGCGAACGTCCTGTCTACGATATGATCGTTGTGGGCGGCGGGCCGGCGGGCTATACCGCGGCCCTCTATGCAGCCCGGGCCGGTCTGAATACCCTGGTGCTGGAAAAGCTGTCGGCGGGCGGTCAGATGGCCCTGACCGACCAGATCGACAACTATCCCGGCTTTGAAGAGGGGATCGACGGCTTTACCCTGGCGGAGCAGATGCAGCGGCAGGCCGAGAAATTCGGCGCCCGCACCGAGTACGCCGAGGTGGAGGGGGTTGACCTGGCCGCTTCGCCCAAGGTGCTCCACACCAGCGAGGGAACCTTCCAGGCCAAAACCGTGGCCTTTGCCACCGGGGCCAACCCCCGGGAGCTGGGCCTGCCGGAGGAGGCGTCCCTGGTGGGACGCGGGGTGGCCTACTGCGCCGCCTGCGACGGGATGCGGTACAAGGATAAAACCGTGGTGGTGGTGGGCGGAGGCAACTCTGCCGCTGCAGACGCGCTGATCCTCAGCCGCATCGCCAAAAAAGTGATCCTGGTCCACCGCAGGGACACCCTGCGGGCCACCAAGGTCTATCACGAGCCCCTGATGAAAACTGAAAATCTGGAATTCCGCTGGAACAGCACCGTGTCGGCCCTGCTCCATGAGGAGGAGCTGACAGGGGTCCGGCTGAAGGACACCGTCACCGGGGCCGAGACGGAACTGCCCTGCGACGCTGTCTTTGTCAGCATCGGCCGCAAGCCCGCCACCGAACTGGTGAAGGATCAGCTGGAGCTGGACCGCAGCGGCTATATCGTCGCAGACGAGTCCACCCGCACCAGCATCCCCGGCGTTTTCGCTGTGGGAGATGTGCGGACCAAACCCCTCCGCCAGGTGGTGACCGCCGTGGCCGACGGCGCGGTGGCGGTCCACATGGCAGAGGAGTATCTGGCAGGAGGTGCCTGATATGAAAGCAAAAGCCGGCAAATGGATGAAACCGGCCCTCTTTACCCTGGGCGGCGCCCTGGTGGGGCTGGGCTACTATCTGGTGGCAGGCTGCCCCACCGGCAGCTGCATCATCACTTCCAGCCCCTTCACCTCCATGGCTTACATGGGCCTGGTGGGGTGGCTGCTGTCCGGTGTGTTTGGAACGGGGTGTGGCGGCTCGTGCAATATGTAATTTCCTTTCTGGAAGGGATCATCACCTTCATCTCCCCCTGCCTTTTGCCCATGCTCCCCATCTACATCTCCTATTTTGCAGGGGGCGGGGAGCGCACCGTCCGCAAAACCCTCACCGGAGCTTTGGGCTTCGTGGCCGGGTTTACCCTGGTCTTTGTACTGCTGGGGGCCCTGGCCGGGACGGTGGGCAGCTTCCTGCGGGAATACCAGACCGCTGTCAATGTGGTGTCGGGGCTGGTGGTGATCTTCTTCGGCCTCCACTTTCTGGGGGTGTTCCGGCTGGACCTGTTCCACGGCAGCCGCCATCAGGTGGACACCAGCGACATGGGCTTCTTCCAGGCGGCGGTGTTCGGCATCATCTTCTCGGTGGGCTGGACCCCCTGCGTGGGGGCCTTCCTGGGGTCGGCGCTGGCCCTGGCTTCCCAGCAGGGCCATGTGGTCCAGGGGGTGCTGATGCTGCTGGCTTACTCCCTGGGGCTGGGGATTCCCTTTATCCTCAGCGCCGTCCTGATCGACTATCTGAAATCGGCCTTTGACTGGATCAAACGCCACTACGGGGTCATCAACGCCATTTCGGGCGGGCTGCTGGTTTTGATCGGCATCCTGATGGCCACCGGTACCCTGGGCCGGGCGCTGGCCCTGCTGAGCTAAGGAGGCAGGCATGGAGAAAAAGCGAATCTTGTTTGTGCTGGCCCTGGTGTTTGTGCTGGTGCTGGGGGGCGCCTACACCCTCTACGGGCGGCTGAGCCAGGGGCTGGAACACAACCAGCTGAAGGTGGAATCCCCCCAGAGCCAGGCCGCTGGCAGCAGCAGCCAGGGGGCGGAGAGCGGCCAGACCGCAGATTCCGCCCAGGCCGCAGAGCCTGAAAAGGTGCTGGCCCCCGACTTCACCGTCTATGACGCGGAGGGCAATCCGGTCCAGCTGTACGACTACATCGGCAAGCCCCTGGTGGTGAACTTCTGGGCCAGCTGGTGCGGGCCCTGCCAGATGGAAATGCCCCACTTTGAGGACAAATACCAGGAGCTGGGGGACGAGGTCCAGTTCCTGATGATCAACATGACCGACGGCGGCCGGGAGACGGTGGACAGTGCCTCTGCCTTCATCGCAGAGAAGGGATACACCTTCCCGGTGCTGTATGACACCGACTCGAACGCCGCCCTCACCTATGGGGCCTACTCGCTGCCCACCACCTATTTCATTGACGCCGACGGGTACGCGGTGGCGCAGGCCACCGGCGCCATCGACGCCGACACCCTGCAGCAGGGCATCGACCTGATTGCACCCAAAACTGAATCGTAAGCGCACAAGAGACGCCGCGCAGACTGCACAGTCTGGGCGGCGTTTTTCTGTGTGTGATGCTGTAAACCGGACTTTGCCCTTGGGACACAGGCCGGTTTTTCTTTTGGGCAGCCCGCAGAAAACCGGCGGGTTTTGCCGCCGAAAACCGGGGCCGGAAGGACACACTGGGGGAAAACCGGGCCCGGTGGTAGGATGTTGACAGGCGGCCGGACAGCGGCGGAAAGGAGCGAAAGGATGGCAAAGAAAAAGAACGGCAGCCTGACAGACTTACAGCGGACCACCGATCTTCTCAGCGGGCTGCTGGTGCAGGAGGCCCGGGCGCTGGATGCCCGGCGGCAGGCCGAGGGCAGCGGCGACATGAAGGCGCTGAAGGAGATCACGGCGGTGCTCAAGGACCTGGCAGCCGTGGCCAGGAGCCTGGGCGAACAGAGCGCCGGCAGCGACGAGGCCGAATACGGCGTGGTGCTGCTGCCGCCGGTGGCGCCGGGAAAGGAGGATGAAGCAACATGAACCGGCACGCGCCCATCATCTGGCAGCCCCAGCCCCGGCAGCGGGCCTTTATGGAGCGCAGCGAGCCGGAGGCGCTGTACGGCGGGGCGGCCGGGGGCGGAAAAAGCGACGCTTTGGTGATCGAGGCGCTGCGGCAGGTGAACATTCCCCACTACCGGGGGCTGATCCTGCGGAAAACCTTTCCCCAGCTCAGCGACCTGGTGGACAAGAGCATGAACTACTACCGCCGGGCTTTCCCGGGGGCCCAGTACAATGCCACCGCCCACGTCTGGATTTTCCCCAGCGGGGCCAAGATCTACTTCGGGTCGATGCAGTACACCAAGGACCGCACCAACTACCAGGGCAAGGCCTTCGACTTCATCGGGTTTGACGAGCTGACCCACTTTGAGTGGGAGGAGTACAGCTACATGATGAGCCGCAACCGCCCCACCGGCCCCGGCACCCGGGTGTATATGCGGGCCACCACCAACCCCGGCGGGGTGGGCCACGGCTGGGTCAAGGAGCGGTTCATCACCCCGGCGCCCCCCGGCACCCCCATCCGGGAGGAGTACCAGGTGCGGATGCCCGACGGCACCACCCGGACCTACACCCGGGCCCGGGTGTTCATCCCCTCCAGCGTCTTTGACAACCCGGCCCTGCTGGCCAACGACCCCGACTATCTGGCCAGCCTGGCCGCCCTGCCCGAGGCGGAAAAGCAGGCCCTGCTCTACGGCAGCTGGGACAGCTTTTCGGGGCAGGTGTTCACCGAGTGGCGCAACGACCCCGAACACTACCGGGACCAGCGGTGGACCCATGTGGTGGAGCCCTTCGAGATCCCCAGACACTGGAAGATCTGGCGGGGGTACGACTTCGGCTATTCCCGGCCCTTTTCGGTGGGGTGGTACGCGGTGGACGAGGAGGGGCGGATTTACCGGATCAAGGAGCTCTACGGCTGCACCGGCCGGCCCAACGAGGGGCTGCGGATGAACCCGGTGGAGCAGGCCCGGAAAATCCGGGAAGCGGAACAGAACGACCCGGTGCTCCGGGGCCGGACCATCCGGGGGATCGCAGACCCGGCCATCTTTGACGAGAGCCGGGGGGAGAGCATCGCCGCCATGATGGAGCGGCCCCCCAACGGCATCTTCTGGTCGGCGGCGGACAACACCCGCCTGGCCGGCAAGATGCAGATGCACTACCGGCTGGCCTTTGACCAGGAGGGGCGGCCCATGTTCCAGGTGTTCCGCACCTGCAAACATTTCATCCGCACCATCCCCTCCCTGGTGTACGACGAGAGCAACGTGGAGGATGTGGACTCCCGCCAGGAGGACCACATCTACGACGAGTGCCGGTATGTGCTGATGGAAAACCCCATCAGCCCCCCGGCCCGGCCGGCCCCCGCGCCGCTCACCGACGACCCGCTGGACCTGCGGCCCCGCAGACACGCGGCATTTTACAGAATATGAGGTGAAACGATGCAAGAACAGGAAATTCAGATGCAGCCTGCGCCGGTCATCGGCCCCGAACAGGCCGCAGAGGCGGAGCGCATCCTGCACAAGTACAAATCCGGCAAAGCGGCGCTGGACCGGCGGCTGATCGACAACGAGCTGTGGTTCCGGATGGCCCACTGGAAACAGTACAAAAACCGGATGATGGAGGGCAAACCCCAGCCCTCCAGCGGGTGGCTGTTCAACTCCATTGCCAGCAAGCACGCCGAGGCCATGGACAACTACCCCGAACCCAACGTCCTGCCCCGGGCTGCCGACGATGAGGCCACCGCCCGCACCCTCTCCAGCATCCTGCCGGTGGTGCTGGAACAGGCCGACTACGAGCAGGTCTACTCAGACAGCTGGTGGCGCAAGCTGAAACAGGGCACCGGCGTCAAGGGCATCTTCTGGGACACCGCCGCCCGGGGCGGCATGGGGGAGATCGCCATCCGGTCCATGAACCTGCTGATGCTCTACTGGGAGCCGGGGGTGATGGACATCCAGGACAGCCCCCACTTTTTCAGCCTGAGCCTGGAGGATTCCGACCAGCTGGCGGCCCGCTACCCCCAGCTGCGGGGCCGCACCGGCGGCACCATCGACGCAGCCCGGTACATCCACGATGACAGCATCGACACCACCGACAAGAGCGTGGTGGTGGACTGGTACTACAAGAAACCGGGCCCCGGCGGCAAAGAGCTGGTCCACTACTGCAAATTCTGCAACGGTGTGGTCCTGTATGCCAGCGAAAACGACCCCCGGCTGGCCCGGCGGGGCTACTATGACCACGGCAAATATCCCTTTGTCTTTGACGTGCTGTACCAGGAAGAGGACAGCCCCGCCGGCTTCGGCCTCATCGATGTGATGAAGGACTGCCAGAACTCCATCGACAAGATGAACCAGGCTATGGACGAAAACGTCCTGCTGGCCTCCAAACAGCGGTACGTCCTCAGCGACGGGGCCGGGGTCAACGAGGAAGAGCTGGCCGATCTGAGCCGGGACATTGTCCATGTCACCGGCCGGCTCAACAGCGACAGCTTCCACCAGATCCAGACCGCCGCGCTCCAGGGCAGCTCCATCACCTACCGCAACAGCCGGGTGGACGAGCTGAAGGAGATCAGCGGCAACCGGGATATGAGCCAGGGCGGCACCTCGGGCGGCGTCACGGCGGCTTCGGCCATCGCAGCCCTCCAGGAGGCGGGCAGCAAGCTGTCCCGGGACATGCTCAAGAGCTCCTACCGGGCCTTCGCCAAGGAGTGCTATCTGGTCATCGACCTGATGCGCCAGTTCTACGACGAGGACCGGGTGTTCCGGATCACCGGCCAGCAGGGCCAGAACGTCTTTGTCCAGTTCAGCGGCGCCGCCCTGCGGCCGGTGCCTGTGGCCAGCGTGGGCGGCGTGGAGCTGGGCAGCCGGGAGCCGGTGTTTGACATCACCATCTCGGCGGCCAAAAAGTCCACCTTCAGCCGCCTGAGCCAGAACGAGACCGCCAAGGAGTGCTATCAGCTGGGGTTCTTCAACCCCGCCAACGCCGACGCCGCCCTGGCTGCGTTGGAGATGATGGACTTTGAGGGGATCGAAAAGGTCCGCCAGCGGGTGCGCCAGAACGGCACCCTGGCCCAGCAGCTCCAGCTGGCCCAGCAGCAGCTGGCCCGCCTGACCCAGACCATGCAGGCGGCCAGGGCCCTCAGCCGCCAAAAGGCAGCGGGGCAGAAGGCCGCCGGCCAGAAGATGACTGGCCAGAAAACCTCGGGCCAGGTGAACCGGGTGCCCCAGGCCCCCAGCCCTGACACGGCGGCCCGCAGGGCCATGAACACCAATACAAGGAGGTAACAAAGGATGATCCACGCAATGTACAGCGAGCTGGACGGCCCCGCCGGGGTGACCCGGCGGCTGGAAGTCAAGGGCCATGCCGGCTACGCCCCCGCCGGCCAGGATATTGTCTGCGCCGGGGCCAGCATCCTGACCCAGGCCCTGATCTGGATGGCGGCTGAGATGGAGCAGGCAGAGTGCACCGCTTCCGACGGCCCCGAGGGCCCCCGGGTGGTGATCACCGCCCGCCCCGCGGCCGACCCCCGGGAGAACCAGCGGATGGAGGGCAGCTTTGAGCTGGCCAAAGCCGGCCTGGCCCTGCTGGCCGAGCGGTACCCCGACAACCTGCGGTTTGCTGACACCAGCAGCCGGGGCGAGGAAGGGATGATCGACCTGCAGCTGTTCGCCCGGAAGGACAAAAAGGACCGCAGGGGCCCTGCCCTCAGCCGGGAGCAGGAGCGGCAGGCGGTGGCCGAGGGCACCATGCGCCCCGCCGGCAAGCCGGACAAGCGCAAGGAAGAGCTGCCCCCGGCCCAGACCCGGGAGGCCCCGGCAAGAGAGGCACAGCCCCGCCGGGAGCCCATGCTGGGCATCGGCGAAGTGGGGCGGTTCATCCGGTTCCTGCACAACCAGTGGGCCCGGGAGGAAGCTGAGATGCGCAAGGGCGACCCCAAGTTCTCCCTGAAGGAGGCCCTGAAAAACCCCGCCATGCGCCGGATGATGCGGATGCCCGGGATGCGGATGCAGGAGGCCTATCACGCGGCTTTCTATGACAAGCTGATGGAGGGCACCGCCCGCACCGTGGAGCAGGGGGTCATCAACCGGGTCCAGGAGCGGGGGGCACGCCCCCCGGAAAACGGCATCCACAGCCAGGGCGCCATGACCACCGCCCCCGATGTGAGCCGGATGAGCCGGGCCCAGCGGGAGGCCATCGAGCGGGAAGCCCTCCACGGGGCAAAGATCCGGCTGTAAGATTCAGGATACGCGCCGGCTTCGGCCGGCATGGCACCATAAAGAAAGGAACGATCTATGAACAAGAACCACAATCTCTTCCCCTTTGACCTGCAGTTCTTTGCCGACCCCGCCAGCCAGCTGCTGAACACCACCGGCACACCGGGGATGACCGACGAGATGAAGACCTTCTATGAGAAGCGTCTGATCGACCAGGCAGAGCCCCGGCTGGTCCACGACCAGTTCGCCGACTACTACCCCATGCCTGTGGGCGGCGGCAAGACCATTGAGTTCCGCAAGTACGACAGCCTGCCCAAGGCCACCACCCCCCTGACCGAGGGCGTCACCCCCGACGGCCAGACCCTCACCGTCTCCACCATCAAGAGCGACCTGCACCAGTACGGCGGCTGGACCCCTCTGACCGACGTGCTGCAGATGACCGCCATCGACAACAACGTGGTCCAGGCCACCCGGATTCTGGCCAGCCAGGCCGGCCGCACCCTGGACACCCTGACCCGGGATGTGCTGGCCGGCGGCACCAACGTGATCTACGCCCCCAAGGTGGCCGATGATGGCGCTGAGACCCCCGTCACCAGCCGGGCCGACCTGACCCTGGACTGCAAGCTGACCCCCAAGCTGTTCTTCCAGGCCGCCGCCCAGCTGGGCGCCATGAACGCCGACACCCTGGGCGACAGCTATGTGGCCATCATCCACCCCTACGCCGCCTATGACCTGAAGACCAGCAAGGAGTGGATCGAGGTCCACAAGTACGCCGACCCCGAGGCCATGTACCGGGGCGAGATCGGCAAGCTGGGCAACATCCGGTTCATCGAGACCAGCGAGGCCAAGATCTGGAAGGACGAGACCTGCCCCTCCGACGGCTCCAGCGGCCATTATGCGGTGTTCGGCACCCTGGTGCTGGGCGCCCACGCCTACGGCGTCACCGAGCTGGAAGGCGGCGGCCTGGAGCACATTGTCAAGCAGCTGGGCTACGGCGACGACCCCCTGAACCAGCGCGCTTCGGTGGGCTGGAAGGGCATGCGGGCAGCCGAGCGCCTGGTGGAGCAGTACATGGTCCGCATCGAGAGCCTGTCCAGCTATTCTGCTTCGGCGGCCGCCAACTGATGAGGAAAGGAGAGATGACCCATGAGTGAAGGCAAGGTCCGCATCCGCCTGTTCAAGGACAACGGCCGCTACAAGGGCGACCTGTTTGTCAGCGTCAACGGCGTCAACTACAAGATCCGCCGGGGTGTGGATGTGGAAGTGCCCAAGGCTGTGGCCGAGGTGCTGGAACACAGCCAGCGCCAGGATGATCTCACCGCCGCCCGCATTGCGGCGGCTGAGGACGCAGCAGGGAAGTAACTGAATCAGCCCGGCACAGCCTTTGGACCGGTGTGCCGGGCTTTTTTCCAAGAAAGGAGGCTTGCAGATGACGGCAGGCGAGGCGATCCGGCAGGCCAGGGCACTGCGCCCGGGCTGCGAGATCGACGAAGAAACCATGAAAAACTGGCTGCGCCGGCAGGACGGCGAAATCCGTGTCCGGATGGTGGAAACCGCAGGCGCCGAGGGATTCGGAGGCGTGGGAGCGGATCTGCTCTGGGACGGCCAGCTGGCCGATGGGGCAGAACTGCTGGTGCCCTTCCCATTTGACGGGATGTACCCCCACTATCTGTGCGCCATGATGGACGCTGCTTTGGGGGAGAACGACCGCTACAGCGGCGAGATGAACCGGTGCAACGCGGTGCTGGGGGAGTTTGCAGTCTGGCTGCGGCGCAATTTCCAGACCAAGCCTCGGCGGATGCGGTGGTAAAGGAGGGATTTCATGTATCTTCCTGAACTGCCCGGGCTGAAAAACAGCAGCAAACAGACCCGGGTCTTCGGCGGGCTGAACGAAACCTTCGGCTGCACCGAGGCGGAGTATGCGGCGGGGGAAAACTTTTCCAGCCGGGATTTCCCGGCCCTGTCCACCCGGATGCCCCGCCGAAAGCTGCGGGACCTGGATGGGGTGGACGGAATGTACCACCTGAACGGCTTTGTGCTGATCCGGGCGGGGGAGCTGACCTACACCCCCGACAGCGGGGAGGAACCGGTGACCCTCAGCGGGGCGCTGGAGACGGGGAAGAAGGCCCTGGTGGGCATTGGCACCAAGGTGCTGATCTTCCCCGACAAAAAGGCCTTTGACACCGCCGATCACACCCTGACCGCCCTGGGGGCTGCCTGGGGCGGCGGGGGCGACGCGGTGGAGGTGATGCCCTGCGACGCCGACGGCAACACCTACACCGTCGCCAGCTGGGGCGGCACCGAGCCGGAGGAACCCCAGGACGGCCAGGTGTTCCTGAAGGTGGAGAGCGCTTCCAGCCCCTGGAACGCCGACGGGGTGCTGGAAGTCTACAGCAGCTCCCTGGAACGGTGGAGTTCGGTGACGCTGGACTACTGCCGGATCAACGCCGAGGGGATCGGCAAAGACTTCGCAGACTGGGACACTGTGACGGTGGAGGGCAGCGCCGCGGCCGCCGCCGATGTCTGCGAAGACCTGGACGGGGAAAAGGTGCTCTATAAGGTCAGCGAGGACTGGCTGATGGTCCGGGTGACACCGGGCGGGGAGCACTATTACGGGCGCCTGCTCCAAACCGGCCGCCAGGCCGTCTGGACCAGCCTGGACGGCAAAACCACCCAGTCCTACACAGTGGAAAAGGCCCTCCAGTGCACCCGGCGGGTGCCCGACATGGACTACCTCACCGAGTGCGACAACCGGGTGTGGGGCTGCGCCAGCGGGGACAACGTGATCTACGCCTGCAAGCTGGGCGACCCCACCAACTGGTTCTCCTACCGGAACACCGCCGCCGACAGCTATGCGGTAACGGTGGGCAGCGACGGCAATTTCACCGGCGCAGCCACCTGCATGGGATATGTGCTGTTCTTCAAGGAGAACAGCCTCCACAAGCTGTGCGGCACCAAGCCCTCCGACTTCCAGCTCAGCTCCCTGCGGTGCCGCGGTGTGGCCAAGGGGGCCGCAGAAAGCCTCTGCGTCCTCAACGAGACGCTGTACTATCTCTCCCCCGAGGGGGTGATGGCCTGGGACGGCAGCCTGCCGGTGAAGGTGTCCGGGGTGCTGGACGCCGAGGGACTGGCAGAAGTCCAGCGGGCCGCCGGCGGCTGGCTGGACGGGCGGTATTACCTCTGCCTGTGGACCGGCGAGGAAGGCCGGCTGCTGGTGTACGACACCGAGCGGGGCCTGTGGAACCAGGAGGACCCCGGCAGCGGCAAGCAGCTGGAAATGCTGTCCAGCGGCCGGCAGCTCTACCTCTGGGACGGCACCGCCCTCTGGGCGGCAGGCCCGGCCCGGGATGAGGACGCCGTCATGGCCGAAGAGACCGGCCGGGCCGAGGCAGCCCTCCCCTTCCAGCTGGTGACCGGGGACATCGGGCTGGACCAGACCGAGGACAAATACCTGTCCCGGGTGGTGCTGCGGCTGGACGCCCAGCCCGGCACCTGGCTGGAAGTGTGGGCCAGCTGCGACGGCGGCCCCTGGGAAAAGCTGGCCTCGGCCCTGGCACGGGAGGAAAAGGAAAAGCTGTGCATCCCCCTGGTGCCCCGGCGCCACGACACCATCCGGTTCCGGCTCAGCGGCACAGGGCAGGTGACCCTGCGCAGCGTCAGCCGCACCTTTGCCGCCGCCAAAGGCGGACTGTAAAGAAAGGAGCATTGCCTATGGCAAGCATTGCAGGATTGAGCAAGCTGGGCCTGCCCCGGCTGAGCAGCAGCATGAACCCGGAGGACGCCCGGGTGATCCGCAACTACCTGTACCAGATGCAGGAGCAGCTGCAGTACGTATTGACCAACATTGACACCGACAACTTCTCGGAGGGGCTCCGCAGCCAGCTCCAGGGGAGTGGACAGTGAGAAAGGGGGAGCCAGATGGCGACCAACCGTAAAAAAGACACCTACAGCACCGAGGGCCTGGGAAGCAAGGCGGCGGTGCAGCAGGCCCTGGCTTCGGCCCAGTACAAGCCCAGCGCTTCGGTGAGCAGCGCGGCCAGTGATCTGGAGGCGTGGCAGGCCAGCCGGCCCTCGGCCTACAAGAGCCAGTATCAGGGCCAGATCAACAACCTGCTGAACCAGGCCATGTCCCGGGAGGAATTCTCCTACGACTACGCCTCCGACCCGCTGTACAAGCAGTACGCCCAGGCCTACCGCCAGAACGCCCACGACGCCAGCACCGACGCCGCCGCCCAGGCGGCCTCCCTCACCGGCGGCTACGGCTCCAGCTATGCCACCAGCGCGGCCCAGCAGGCCTATCAGCAGCAGATGAACGGGCTGAACAGCGTGATCCCCACCCTGTACAACCTGGCCCTGGACAGCTACACCAGCGAGGGTGACCTGCTGATGGACCAGATCAACGCCCTGAACACCCAGGAGCAGAACGCCCAGGATCTGTACTACCGCCAGCTGGATGACTACTACACCCAGCTGGGCCTCAAGCAGGAGGCCTACCAGGACGCCTATGCCCAGGACTACGCCCAGTACACCGACTATCTGTCCAACCTGAACAACCTCTACGGCTATTACACCCAGCAGGAGGAGACCGAGGCGGCCCGCCGCCAGCAGGGCTTCAACAACATCATGACGGTGCTGGGGATGGTGGGCAACGCGGTCCAGCTGGCCATCAGCGGCACCACCGGCCTGGGGTCCCTGTTCACCGGCCTGGCCCAGGCGGGCTACGGCATGTACGCCGACAGACGGGACTACGAGGCAGACCGGGCCGACACCGCCTGGAACCAGCAGATGCAGGAGCAGCTGCGGCAGGACAGCCTGGCCCAGCAGCAGTACGAGGACCAGGTGGCGGCCCAGCAGTACCAGGACGCCCTGGCCCAGCAGAAGTTCGACAACGATGTGACCAGCCAGAAGCTGGCCATCGCTCAGGGCGAGTGGAACCTGAAGCGGACCCAGGCCCAGCAGGAGGCCGCTGCCGCCAGCGCAAAGGCTGCGGCACGGTCCGCCTCGGGCGGGTCCTCGGGCAGCTCCAGCAAGAGCTCGGGCAGTTCCAGCAAGAGCTCGTCCTCCTCCGGGACCGCCGCCTCCGGCAGCGGGATGGATTATACCACCTTCGCGCGGAACATGCGGGCCCAGGGGTATACCATCGACGAGATCAAGGCCATGTTCGACGCCATGCGTTAAGGCTGGGACGCAAAAGAAACACAAAGGGCGCACCCTTTTGGGTGCGCCCTTTTGCTGTGCCCCAAAACCCGGGACAGGAAAACAGGCGCACCCCGAAAGGTGCGCCTGTTTTCGCAGGGGGATTGGAAAAGAAAGGAAAAATGAAATGGAAGAGGAAGTCAGGGGTTAAGGCCGGGATCAGTTCTTCTTGATCTTGGTCAGGGCCTCGTTGAGCTGGCGCTTGACATCGGCGCTGAAGGCTTTGCTGGCCATCTTCATCATATCGGACAGCCGCATGGTGCCCATGATGCCGCCCTGGTCATCGTCCTTGTCGTTGCCCATCATGCTCATCATGCTGCTCTTGGCAAAGACCTGCATGGCGTCATGGATGACGGCGGCCGTCTCGCTGTTGGCCAGCAGATCCACCACCCGGTCCTTGATGGAGTAGAAGCCTTCGGGATACTCCAGAGGCTTGCGGGCAGCACGGGCGGCGGGGTCGTCAAACCAGTTGGCGGCGTCGTTGCCCTCGGGCAGGTCATAGGCGAAGTTGTGCTCGGGCACAGCGTTCAGGGTGATGGTGTTGGCCATCACGTCGCCGCACTTGGCGGTGACGGTGTTGGGGCCGTCCTGCAGGGCCACATCCTTGAACACGGCGGCGTGATCCTCAGCCGGCAGGGTGGCCACTTCTGCGCCGTTCACCACCAGGGTGACCGAGGGGCAGTTGGTGTAGACGGTGACGTTCCGCTCGCCGGGGGCGCGGTCCACAAACCGGACGCCGCAGACGTGCATCATGGGCTGGGTGGTCCAGTAGGCCTGGTAGATGTAGAAGGCATCCTTCTTGGTCTTGCGGTCGTAGGTGATCAGGCCCTTGTTGTTCCGGCCCTGGACGCCGCCCTCATCGCGGCCGTCGGCTGCGAAGTCGAACATGTTCCACAGATGGGTGGCCCACAGGTAGGGGCGGGTGGCAAAGGTCTTGAGCATCTCGTGGTGATACTCGCAGGCGTACTCCTCGGTGTAGTCGTGGTTCTCAGGGTAGGCGGAGTGCCACTTGGTGATGGCCTCGGAGCCGTACTCCGAGACGCCCAGGCAGCGGTCGGGGTAGAGGGCGTGGAACTTGTCCAGCCAGGGGCCGTTGTCGGCGGCCTCGCCGAAGTACCAGCCGAAGTAGTGGTTGTAGCTCACCACATCGGTGATGGAGTTGTGCTCGCTCTCCATGGGGGTCATGGTGACCTGGGCCATGGTGGTCATGCGGCTGGGGTCCAGGCGCTTGGCCAGGGCGTTCAGCTCCCGCAGGTTCTGACGCAGATCCTCACGGTCCTTGCCGATCAGGATCTCATTGGAGATGCCCCAGAAGAAGATGGAGGGGTGGTTGTAGTTCTGGCTGATCAGCTCGGTCATCTGGCTGATGGTGTTGTCGTGGGCCTCCTTGCCGGGAATGAAGCGGCTGATGAAGGGGATCTCGGCCCACACCACAAAGCCGGTGTGGTCGCACAGGTCATAGAAGTGCTGGTCGTGCTGATAGTGGGCCAGACGGATGGTGTTGGCGCCCACTTCCTTGATGAGGGAGATGTCCTCCTCGTGGTCGGCGCGGCTGATGGCCCAGCCCTTGTCCAGGCGGTCCTGATGGCGGGCCACGCCGTGGAGGGGCACATTCTTGCCGTTGAGCCAGAAGCCGGTGTTGGGGTCCACATGGAAGGAGCGGTAGCCGTAGTCCACCGACACGGTGTCCAGCACTTCCTCGCCCCGGACAATGGAGGCCTCGGCGGTGTAGCAGTAGGGATCGGCCATGCCGTTCCACAGGTGGGGGGCCTTGACCGACAGGGTCATCACCAGGTGGGGCTCAGCGGGGGCAGAGCCGGAGGCCACGATGGCGCCGTCGGCGTCCTTCAGGTCCACATTGACGGTGCAGCCCTCGGCGCCCACCGGGAACAGGTCCAGACGGGTGTTGCCGGCCACGTTGGGGGTGACAAAGACAGCGCTGGTGCCGCCCTTCAGCAGGTCGAAGTGGGCGGGAGCGGTCTCGATGAAGCTGACCTCCCGGTACAGGCCGCCGAAGAAGGTGAAGTCAGCGGTCTGGGGGTAGATGTCGGAGGGGGCGTTGGACACGTCCACCCGCACCACGTTGCCGGTGGGCTTCATGGCGGGGGTCAGGTCAAAGCGGAAGGTGGAGAAGCCGCCCTTGTGCTCGCCCATCAGACGGCCGTTGCAGTAAACGGTGGCCACATGGTTGGCGCCCTTGAACTCAATGAACTGGCGTTTGCCGTCGGTGGGGTTGGGAACGGCAATCTCATAGGTGCCGACACCGCGCCAATAGTCGTTGCCGCCGTCCTGGCCGTCCTTGGCGTTCCAGGTGTGGGGCAGGGCGACCTGTGCAAAAGGCTCGCCGCCCTTGGAAAAGCGGGCAGAAGTGAGGAGTGTGGTTGTGCGCATGGAGATGGCTCCTTTCAGTTTCAAAACGTTGCGGGTCGAACCGGGAGCCTTGGCTCCGCTGCGGTTCTCTTGTGATGGCTTCAGTATACCACGGCCGGCCCCAAAGCAGGTAGGAATATTTTGGGGAAGTTCTGTAGAATTTTTATTCTATCTGGCGGAATTTTTGCGATTGTTCATAAAAAATTCAAAAACGTATTTCCAAAACAAAAAGGCCGCCCCGCCCAAAAGCGGAGCGGCCCACAAAAGTAAGCCGGGAAACTCAGACGCCCGAATAAGCCGAGAAGCCGCCGTCCACCGGCAGGGTGACGCCGGTGATGAAGCTGGCTGCCTTCTCATTCACCAGGAACAGCAGGGCGCCTTCCAGCTCGCTGCTGTCCCCAAAGCGGCCCATGGGGGTGGCGGCCAGGATCTTGCCGGTGCGGGGGGTGGGGGTGCCGTCCTCATTGTAGAGGAGCTGCTTGTTCTGCCCGGCGGCAAAGAAGCCGGGGGCGATGGCGTTCACCCGGATGCCCTGGTGGCTGAAGTGGACCGCCAGCCACTCGGTCAGGTTGCTGACAGCGGCCTTGGCGCCGGAATAGGCGGGGATTTTGGTGAGGGGGATGTGGGCGTTCATGCTGGAAATGTTCAGGATGCAGCAGCCGGTGCGGCCCAGCATCTGGGGGACAAAGGCCTGGGTGGGCAGGATGGTGCCCAGGAAGTTCAGGTCAAAGACCCCGGTAACCGCCTCGGGGGCCAGGTCAAAGAAGCTGCGGACGCTGGGATCGGCCAGGTCGCCCTCCTCATAGTGCTCCTTGTCGGTGGTGGCCTTGGGATTGTTGCCGCCGGCACCGTTGATCAAAATGTCGCAGGGGCCGAAATCCGCCAGCACCTGGGCGGCGGCGGCCTGGCAGCTGGCCTGGTCCACCACGTTGCAGGTGTAAGCTTTGGCGGTGCCGCCCTCGGCGTTGATCTCATCCGCAAAGACCTGGGCCTTGGAGACGGTCCGGTTCAGAAGGGCCACCTTGGCCCCCGCACGGGCCAGCACCTTGGCCATATCCGAACAGAGCACGCCCCCGGCGCCGGTAACGACGGCCACCTTGCCGGTTAAATCGGTGTTGAGTACATTGTTCTGCATCCTGTGTTTTCTCCCTCTCACGCAGGGCCCTCAATAGCGAAGGCCGAAGTTCAGCTCATAGTAATTGCCGGCAGCGTCGCAGTAAGCGTAGGCCTTGCCGTTCTCATCCTTCAGGGCGTCGGCAATGTACTGGTCCTTGTCATAGCCCGGCACATCGTTGGGGCTGGCGCAGATGCCGTCGGCATTCACAGCCAGCACCTCGTCGCCCCGGGGCAGGGTGATGGGCAGACGGCCCACCGGCTCAAACCGGCCGAAGATCACGTCCATGGTGGCGGAGGGGTAGGTGTCGAAGCCGGCGGTCAGGGCGTCGGCATAGGGCTCCACGTTGCCCACCATCCAGGCCAGGGGGAAGTTGATGTTGGCGATCACCTTGCCGCCGTGGCCGTGGACGGCAGCGGCGATTTCGGGAATCCGCTTGGCGCCCGACAGGGTGGTCTCCAGGTGGGTCTCAGCCATGGGCTTGCCGTCGGCGCTGACATTGTGGACCACCTTGTCCTCGCAGATGTCCAGCTCCAGATAGCCCGGGGTGGCGTTGAAGTAGGCGCCGGAGGAGGGGCTCACCATCAGGATGGCGTAGTCGGCCTGGGCGGGATCGTCGGTCAGGTTGTAGTGGGCCAGCATCTCCCGCAGGGCCTTGGTGGCTGCCTCGCCCTTTTCGGGGGTCTTGGCGAAGGCCTCGGCGTAGATCTTGCTGCCCGACAGCTTGTCGCTGGTGAGGGGCAGGGTGCTGCCCTGGTTCTTCAGCAGGACCACGCTCTCGCGGTGGACCAGGGAGGCCTCGCTCCAGTCGGCCTCATTGGCCACAACCTCGGCGGCGTGGTTGGGATCGGCGTAGGGGTCCTCGAACATGCCCTGCTGGAACAGCTCGGTGAGGGTGCGGGTGACGGCCCGGTCCAGGCTCTCGTCGGTGAGAACCAGATCCTCTTTCCTGAATCCCTCGGGCACCGGATGGGTGTCGTAATAGCCGTTGGTGGCCCGCTCATAGGCCTCCAGGCCGTCGGCGTTGTCGAACAGGCCGCTGATCAGGTCCACACCCGACTGGGTGACGGCGAAGCCGATCCGCTCGGGCACATCCAGGGCCTCGACGCCCCACTTCATGTTGTGGGTGATGCCGGTGTCCGAGTTGATGTAGCCCTCAAAGCCCATCTGGCCCCGCAGGATGCCGTCGATGAACAGCTTGTTGTAGGAGAATCCGTAGGGGTCCATCCGCAGGGGGTTGCCCTCATAGTCGGTCTGGGGTGCGCTCTTGGCGGCCGCCGGCTTGGAGTAGTAGGGCATGATGGAGGCGGCGTGATACTTGATGGCGGGGCGGAAGGTGGGAACGTGGTATTTCTCGAGGGAGCCCTCGGTGGCGTAGACGTTCCACTGGCCGGCGGCATAGTGGGGGTCAAAGCCGTTTTCACGGGCGCCGCCGCCGGGGAAGTGCTTGACGGTCATGGACACGCCCTCTTTGGTGACGCCGTCGGGGCTGCCCTGGATGCCGGGGATCAGGTGCTCGAAGATCTTCTCGATCAGAGCGGGGTCCTCGCCGAAGGTGCCGAAGGTCCGCTGCCAGCGGGGATCGCTGACGCAGTCGGCCATGTACATATAGCCTTTCCGCAGGCCGCAGGCAGACCACTCGCGGCGGACGCAGTCGGCAAACTTGTCGATGATGTCCATGGCGCCGTCCTCGCCCCGGACAGCGGCGGCGATGCCCAGGGTGCCGGGCCAGGTGGCAAAGACGCCGGAGGCATCGTTCATGCCGAAGACCACTTCGCCGTTCTCATTGCGGGAGTTGGACACCACCTGCACCGGGATGAAGTGGTCGCACTCCTCGGCCACGGCGTGGAGCTGGTTGAGCCAGTCGGCCATGTAGGCAGGGGTGGGGTTGGCCCGGAGGATCAGGTGGCGGTTGAACCAGTCCTTCAGCAGGGTGGTGGTGCCGGGCAGGTGCTGCTCGCCGAAGATGGTCTTGCCGTTGAACTCGCCGTCATCCAGCACGCCCGACTCGTCGGGCACCACGGTGTGGTCGGTGCCGGGGGCGGGGCACTGGGCGCCCATCCGCCAGTCCGAGATGAACAGCTGGGCGATCTTCTCTTTCACCGACAGGGTCTTGACATAGGCGGCGGCCCGCTGGGCGGGGGACAGGCGCCAGTCGTTGACGGCGGTGACTTCGCCGGTGCCGTCAATGTCCTTGAAGGTGAGGCCATCCTTTTCGATGACCCGGCGGGAAACGGTGCCGATGGTGGGGCCGTTGGGATTGTGATAATATTTCAGGTTGTCGGATGCTTTTTTGGCCATGAAGCCTTCCTCCTTCATCAATCCAGGAATACACAGGTGAACCGGCGGAAAACCGGCGGGCGGACGGTGGGTGACACACCCCAATAGTACATCTATTATCGCATAAACCGGGCGGGAAAGGAAAGAATTATTTTTGGCAGAATCCGTAGAATTTTTTCATTCTGCCCGAAATTGACACTTTTTTGGCAAAGAAATCGTGAATAACAGAAGAAATTCACAGCCAAAAGGGCCGCCCTGGGCCCTCTTTCCCTTTTCGGCAGTAAAGTTTTATGATATAATGAATCCAACAGTTGTATGAGCAGGCGGCCGGTGGTCCGGCGGAGAAGAAAAAGGAAGAGAGAAAAGAAAAATAGAAGAGGTGATTTGTTTGAACGTTGAGTTCAGCCGTGTACTGGAGAAGCTGACCAGCGCCCAGAACTTGGGTCTGACCAAGATGACGCCTCCTTTTGACGGAATAGAGAATTTTGACTATGGCCTGCGCCGGGCCCTGGACCCGGCCTTTGACTGGAAAGCGTTTGGGGATATGCTGCTCCACCAGGTGCCGGCCCAGACGCTGGTGTTTGCCCGGGGCGTGTTCGAGCTGCGGTTTGCCTTTTTCCTGATGCCGGATGAAGAGAATGTGCTGTACTGTGTGGGGCCCTGGGCCGAGGGGCCGCGCTCCCCCTGAATCCATCGCCTGGTGCCGCACCTATCTGGACGAAAAGGCCCAGCGGGTGGTGGAGGAATACCACAACCGGGTGCGGCAGATCGACGACATTGCCATCAAGAGCACCCTGTTTGCGGTGATATCCCTTTTGTACCCCGAGGGGGAACTGAAAACCGAGGAGTGGCGGGAGTTCATGCCCATGAATTTCCGCCCCGGGCTGGAGAGCTTCAGCGACATCGCCTTCACCGAAGACCTGCCCGCCGAGCTGGTGGCCGATCGGTACGCCGCCGAAAACAAGATGCTCCAGGCGGTGGCCAAGGGGGACGCCGCCACCGCTTTGGGGGCTTATGAAAAGTTCCGGCAGTTCCAGCTGACCCCGCGGCTTCACAGCCTGCTGCGGGATTTCAAGAACTTTTCCATCATCCTCAACAGCCTGCTGCGGAAAGCCATCGAGCAGGCCAGCGTCCACCCCTACTATATCGACCAGATTTCGGCCCGGTTTGCCATCGAGATCGAGGCCCTCACCAGCATGGAGGAGGGGGAGCGGCTGCGGGTGCGGATGGTGAAGGAATACTGCCTGTATGTCCAGCGCTATTCCCTGCGGCAGTACAGCCCCCTGATCCAGAAGGTGATCAACCAGGTGAACCTCCACATGGATTCCGACCTGTCCCTCAAGAGCCTGGCGGCCCAGTGCTATATCAGCCCCAGCTATCTGTCCAGCGTCTTCAAGCAGGAGACGGGCCAGACCCTCACCGACTATATCAGCGGCCGGCGGATGGACCGCGCCGCCCGGCTGCTGCTGACCACCAACGCCCGGATCGCGGTGGTGGCGGAGGAGGTGGGCATCCTGGACGTCAACTACTTCACCAAGATGTTCAAGAGCGCCACCGGCCTCACCCCCACCCATTACCGGCGGGACAAGCGGGCCCAGATGTCTCTGGAAGTGGCCCCCGACGGGTCGCTGCCCCGGGGCATGGAAAAAGAAAAACGGGAAAATTTGAGAAAATCCTGAAATTCCCTCTTGCAAACCTGTGGGGAGTATGCTATAATACAACCCGCAGTTGCGCTGCTATAGCTCAGTTGGTAGAGCGCATCCTTGGTAAGGATGAGGTCGGCAGTTCGAATCTGCCTAGCAGCTCCATCTGAAAAACGCCTTCTCTGACAGCAGAGAGGGCGGTTTTGCTTTTTGCGCAAAGGTCAGGGCGGGGCGGGGGGAACACCTGGACGCCGGGCGGCGTAGGATACAGCAAACTTGTTCCCTTATGTGCAATCAAAACAACGTCCGGCCCGCAGCAGCTGCAGCGGCCGTCGAGAACGGCGAGATCCAGACCTGCCCGGCGGTGGGCTACCAGTCCGCCTCGGTGTGCGTGCCTGTGATGGTGACCCCCTTCGCTGAGGCGGGCTCCACCACCACCAAGTGCTGCGGCGACCCCATCGTCACCCCCGGCCGTGAGACCTGCGACGGGGTGAAGAATGGTTCCTGCTTCTTCACCATCAGCCAGAACATCTGCGTGGCTGTGCCGGTGGCCTTCGGCGCGGTGGCCACCGTGGGCGACAGCTGCATCAGCTGCAACGGCGCTTCCAGCCAGGATATCTGCGCCGGCTGCGACAGCATCCAGCCGCCGGTCCAGCAGCCCGAGCCGGAGGCATAAGGCAAAAGAAAAAGGACGTATCCCCCCGGAGCTTTTGGGCCCCGGGGGCTTTTTTGCGAAAAGGCGCAGAAAAATTTTTTTGATTTTTTACTTGACAAAGTCAAATGAATCCTGTATACTTGATCTCGTCAAGTAAAGGAAAGGAGCGCACCCATGTTCAACACCCTCGCCTATTATTCATCCGTTCTGTACCGGGATTTCACCGCATATACCAGTGAAAAGCTGGAAAAAATGGGGCTGCATTTCGGGCTGTTGTTTTTCCTGATCTATGTGGGCAAACATCCGGGAGCCACACCTTCGGACTTGACCCAGACCCTGCATCTGGACTGGGGGCACTCCCAGCGCTGCATCACCAAACTGGTGGACAACGGGTTCCTCACCAAGGAAAAGGTGGGCCGGTGCTATCAGCTCCACCTGACCGACAAGGGCCAGGAGGCCTTTGCCGTCAGCCACCAGGTCTTTTTCGACTGGGACGACCAGCGGCTGGACGGCCTGTCCGGGGAGGAACGCCAGAACTTGTTTGACCTGCTGCAGAAGGTGGCACGGAACAGCAGGCCGCTCCCCCGGGAGGCCGCAGAAGCCATGGCTTCCCGCAAATTATCCAGGGGGCAGGGCTGAGGGCCCTGTCCCGGTACGTATCGAGTTTGATTGCAAAACAACAGGAGGATTAATTCCATGAACAAAGCATCTAAAATCTGGCTGTGGGTTGCCCTGGTGCTGTGCGTGTGCACCACCGGCCTGAATCTGTCCGAGGGCCGCTGGCTGTCTGTGGGCATCGCTGTGGTGTCCATCATCGGCCTGTGCATTCTGCTGTTCGGCCGGCGCAAGGCGGGCTTCATCATCATGTGCGTGTGCGCAGTGGGCTCCTTTGTGGTGGGCGCCAGCCAGAACTTCGCTGAGCTGGGGGCTGTCAGCATCCTGATGTCCCTGGTGGGCTCGGCCCTGGTGCCTGTCATCACCGGCCTGTTCATCAAGAGCCAGTGGAGCCAGCTGAAGTAAAGATAGAGTTCCCGCCGCGGCCGGTGTGTTCCTTCTTTCCACACCGGCGCGGGTGATGAAAAACCCGGGCCTTTCCTTCTGGGAAAAGGCCCGGGTTTTTTGATTTAAAAAAAGCCCGCCGTCAGGGGGATGCAGCCCCCCGGCAGCGGTTGTGCACAAATCAAAAATCAAGAAAGTTACTGCAGTTTTTCCAGGATTTCCTGAACACTGATGCCGCTGGTGATGAGTTTCTGAACTGCCGAATCAATCTCGGCTTTGTGGGCCTGCTGAGTCTCTTTTGCTTCCTCGGCGGCCTGCTTTTCCTGCAGTTTTGCAATCACCTTGTCGGTGGATTTTACAGCGGCCTTTTTGGCTTTCAGCTGATCCTTCAGCTCTGCAATCTGGGCGTTGATGGCCGAGATTTCGCCGTTCAGCTGGTCCTTTTCAGCGTTCTTTTCTGCCAGGGCGGCTGCATAATCCGCAGCGGTGCGGCCCTTCAGATTTTTCACTTTGTTTTTGCTTCCCTTGGGTCTGGGCATAATGTTTTTCCTCCCTATAAAAAAATAAAAAATGGTTCCTGTCCTCTGAGTATATCATGAAGTATATTTTGGCGCAATCATATTGTGTCGAAATATAAATTTTCACAAAATTTTATCAAATCTATCTTGTTTTGCGGGGCAGAAAAAGGCGACTTTGCACATAGACCCGGCGGCAGAAGGGAGGATAAAATATGCCCCGGCAAAGGCAGCCCAAAAACGGCGCCGGATGGATGCTGCCGGCGGGAAAAAACGGCGCCCCACCTGAGAAGCAGGCGGGGGAAACGGGGGCAGCAGGGAAAGTTTCACAAATCCAACGCGGTTTTTGTGGCAAATGCAACAGAAAAAACATAGATTTTCCATTCCCATTTGAGGCTGAAGTGTTATACTGAATCTGGCCCGGTCCGAAAAAAAGACGTTGGGGCGGGCTTTGAATGAAAACGAAATCCTGTGGAAGAAACCATCCGGAAAGGATCGTGGACAGATGAAAACCAAGTCAAAACGAAAACGACGTATATGGATTCCGCTGGTGGTGCTGGCGGCAGTGATTCTGCTGGCCGCCGCCCTGTTCCCGGTGGTGGCGCCGGTGGTGGGCAAATGGTTCACCAGCCAGGAGACCGAGGTCCGGGACGGCTGGGAAGTGGACGTGGGCGACCTGATCGGCGTGGATGAGGACCAGAAAGTGGAGATCCGCCAGGCCCCGGTGGAGGCCAGCATCACGGTGCTCCAGCTGGTGCCGGAGGAAATCGACGAGGAAGGCTTTACCTACTACGACACCGACGTCCAGCAGCGAATCCGCGCCGCGCTGGACAAGGGCCGGAATGGCCGCACCTGGTCGGCAGACGCCCCTCTGGCAGTGCTGAACCCCTTCGGCACCGGCTCCAACGGGCTGTACCTCGCTTTTGAGACCGACCGGGCCACCCGGGTGGAATACACCATCCATGTGGAGGACGAGGACATCCCCGACTTCACCGCCACGGCCCAGGACAGCTCGGGCCAGGCCTACACCACCAGCCACGAGTTCCAGGTCATCGGCCTGGTGCCGGGCGAGGTGAATGAGGTGACCCTGACCGTCCGGGGCAGCTGGGGGAACATCCGCCAGCGGGTGCGGTTCACCATCGAGATGCCCGAAAACTACTCCGGCTATGACACCAGGCTGGAGGTCACCGACGGCACCAGCACCGAAACCCAGGACGAGGGCCTGTTCACCATGATGCGGACCAACGGCTATCTGGGCTATGGCTTCCTCTACGACAACAGCGGCGTCATGCGGTACGAGATGGTGCTGGAAGGGTTCGGCCTGGACCGCATCCTCACCTGCGGCAATGACATCGTCACCTGTGTGTCGGCCAATAAGCTGGCCCGGATCAACGGGCTGGGAGAGGTGGAGCAGGTCTACTCCCTGGGGGACTATGAGCTCCACCACGACATCAACTACGGCCAGGACGGCACGGTGGTGGCGCTGGCCGAAAAAACCGGCGCCGTGGACGTGGAAGACCTGGTGCTGGAAATCAACCTGGAAACCGGCGAGGTCACCCAGCTGCTGGACTGCAAGGACCTGATGGCGGATTATCACAGCGAGACCCGGCCCATCAAGGGCACCGACCCCTTCTTCTGGCAGGCGGGGGAGCAGGACTGGATTCACCTGAACACCGTCCAGTATCTGGCGGATTCGGACAGCCTGATCCTCTCTTCCCGGGAGACTTCCACCATCCTCTGCGTGAAGGATGTCCACAGCACCCCCGCCATCAGCTGGATGTGCGGCGACCCCGACTTCTGGGAGGGCACCGAATATGAACAGTACTGCCTGGAGCCGGTGAACGACTTCACCTGGCAGTATGGCCAGCACTGCGTGGAATACGCCCCCGGCGAGGAAGAGGGGGTCTGCTATCTGCGGATGTTCAACAACAACTATTGGGCCATCTCCTCCCGGGATGACTATGAGCCGGATCTGCCCGAGGGGGTGTGCACCGACCTCTACGGCAGCAGCGGGGACAGCAGCTATACCTACGTCTATAAGATTGACACCAACGCCGGCACGGTGGAGCTGATGGAGTCGTTCCCGGTGCCCTATTCCAGCATCGTGTCCAACTCCACCCTGAACACCGCCACCGGCCACTGGACGGTGAACAGCGGCATTGCCATGGTGTTCGGGGAGTACGACGCCGAGGGAAACCTGATCCGCCAGTACGACTACGAGTGCACCATGCAGGGCTACCGCACCTTTAAGTATGATTATAAGGGCTTCTGGTTCCAGTAAGCAGGAGCCGGCGCCCAGCAGAAAAGCCCCCGGCCTTGACGACAGGTGAACTGATCCAAATTGTGCGGACAGTACAAAAAAGCCCCAAGTGTAGGATATTAGGATTCAGCAGGAGTGGCGG
>CALWZK010000012.1 GCA_944386015.1 uncultured Faecalibacterium sp. | reverse complement strand
AGCCACCTGACCTACATCGGGGACAGCGACGTGGGCAAGTACTGCAACTTCGGCTGCGGCACCGTCACCTGCAACTATGACGGCCAGAACAAGTTCCGCACCACCATCGGGGACTACTGCTTCATCGGCTGCAACACCAACCTGGTGGCCCCCGTCAAGGTGGGGGACGGCGCCTACACCGCCGCCGGCAGCACCGTCACCAAGGACGTCCCCGCCGGGGCCCTGGCCATCGCCCGGGACCGCCAGACCAACCTGGAAGACTGGGCTGTCCCCAAGATGGAGGCCTATATCCAGAAAAAGACGGCTCTGGAACAGACCCAGCGGGCCGCTGAGGCCGCTGCGGACGCGGCCCAAACCAAGTAACCGACCATCCACCCAAAACCCGGATTTGACTCAAGGCTGCGCAACGGCTGTGCGGCCTTCTCTGTTTGTCTGCGGAAAATCGACACACAATAAGGTTTATGATAACAAATGACATTTGGCTGATCGCCGGCCTCGGCAACCCCGAGGCCAAATACGACGGGACCCGTCACAACACCGGCTTTGCCGCCCTGGATTACCTGGCGGACAAGTGGGGGGTGTCGGTGTCCAAGGCAAAATTCCAGGGCCTGTGGGGCCAGACCGAAGTGGAGGGCCACAAGGTCTGCCTGCTGAAACCCCTTACCTATATGAATCTGTCGGGGGACTCCATCGCCCCCCTGGCAGCCTTTTTCAAGATTCCCGCCGACCATGTGATCGTCCTGTGCGACGACATCACCCAGGCCCCCGGCAAGCTGCGGATCCGTCCCTCCGGCTCGGCCGGCGGCCACAACGGCCTCAAGAGCATCATCGCCCGGCTGGGCACCGACCAGTTCCCCCGGATCCGGATCGGGGTGGGAGAAAAGCCCCGGCCCGACTACGACCTGGCCGACTGGGTGCTGGGCCATTTCTCGGAGGAGGAGGCCAAGGCCGTCAACGGCCGCCACGCCGATGTGGAGGCCGCTGCCCGGCTGATCATGGCGGGCAAGCTGTCCGAGGCCCAGAACAAGTACAACCGGTAAGTCTTTTGCCCGGGAGGAGGAGTCTCCATGTACGAGGCACTGCTGAAGCAAACCCCTGAATACCAGAAAATTGCCGCCAGCCTTGCATCGCCGGGGCCCGCGGCCCTCTTTGGCCTGCCCCCCGCCGGGCGGGTGCTGGTCTATGCCCTGCTGGCCCGGGACCTGGGGCATCCCCTCTGCATCGTCACCCCCGGGGAGGCCGAGGCCACCCACTTTGCCGACGACCTGAAGGCCCTGGGGGTCAGCGCTGCCGTCTTCCCGCCCCGGGATTTCATGCTGCGGCCGGTGGAAGGGGCCGGCCGGGAATACGAATACCGCCGGCTGTCGGTGCTGGGAGGCCTGGCCGGCGGGCGGCTCCAGGCCGTCTGCGTCCCCGCCGAAGCGCTGACCCAGTACACCGTCCCCCGGGCGGAATTCATGGCCAACACCCTGACCCTCAAGCCGGGGATGACCTTTGCCCGGGACGCCCTGATCCAGCGGCTCTTTGCCGCCGGCTATGTCCGCCGCTCCCAGGTGGAGGGCCCGGGCCAGTTCAGCGTCCGGGGCGACATTGTGGATATCTATCCCCCCGACATGCAGTCCCCTGCCCGTCTGGAATTTTGGGATGAGGAGATCGATTCCATTGCCTCCTTCGACCTGATGAGCCAGCGGCGGGACGCCTCCCTGAACAAGATTTATCTCTCCCCCGCCCGGGAGGTGCTGTTCGGCAGCTGTGAAGAGACCGCTGCCGCCCTGCGGGAGGCGGTGAAGAAGGCCCGGGGCAAGCACCGCACCGCCCTGGAAACCGCCATGGCCCCCGACCTGGCCCAGCTGGACGCCGGCCAGATGCCCGAAGCCATGGACAAATACTATGGCCTGCGGTACCCCCAGCCCGCCACGCTGCTGGATCACATGGATGCACCCATCCTGATCCTGGACGAGGTGGGGGGCATCCGGGACGCCATGAAGGCCGCCGAGTACCGCCGGGGCGAAGAGCTCACCGGCCTGCTGGAAGAAGGGGTGGTCTGCGCCGGGCTGGACGTGCTGTACCAGACCATGGCGGATCTGGCGGTGACGGCGGGCAAGCTGCCCGCCCTCCTGTGCGAGAACTTCCTGCGGGGGATGAACGAGTTCAAGCTCAAGGACCTGATCAACGCCGAGGCCCACGTCTCCCCCACCTGGAACGGGGAACTGCGGAGCCTGCTGGAAGACCTGGACCCCCTGGTCCAGCAGGGCTACGCCGTCACCCTCTACAGCGGCACCCCCAAGGGCGCCGCCGCCCTCACCCGGGACCTGACCGACAAGGGCTACACCGTCAGCATGAGCCGGGACATCCGGCCTTCCCCCGGCCTGGTGCAGGTGCTGCCAGGCCATCTGAACGCCGGGTGCAGCCTGCCCTTTGCCCGCTGCGCCGTCCTCACCAGCCGGCGCCACGGGGTGGACGAGGCCGACGCCGGCGCCAAGCGCCGCAAGAAGAACAAGAACGCCCTGTCCAGCCTGGCCGACGTCAAGCCGGGGGACTATGTGGTCCACCAGAGCCACGGCATCGGCATGTATGCCGGCATCCAGCGTCTGGAAGTCCAGGGCGCCACCAAGGATTATTTAAAGATTCAGTATTCCGGCTCGGACGTGCTGTATGTGCCGGTGACCCAGCTGGATCTGCTGAGCCGCTACACCCCGCCGGGAGACGAGGACAAAGTCAAGCTGGCCAAGCTGGGGGGCGCCGAGTGGCAGCGTACCCGGGCCCGGGTCAAGAAGGCCACCGAGGAGATGGCCCAGGAGCTGATCGAGCTGTACGCCCGGCGCAAACAGGCCAAAGGCTATGCCTTCCCCCCCGACGGCGAGTGGCAGCAGGACTTTGAGGCCCGGTTTGAGTACGACGAGACCGAAGACCAGCTGGCCGCCACCGCCGAGATCAAGAACGACATGGAGCACACCTGGCCCATGGACCGGCTGCTCTGCGGCGACGTGGGGGTGGGCAAGACCGAGGTGGCCCTGCGGGCCGCCTTCAAGTGCGTGATGGGGGGCAAGCAGTGCGCCATCCTGGCCCCCACCACCCTGCTGGCCTGGCAGCACTACAACACCATCCTGTCCCGGATGGAGGCTTTCCCCGTCAAGGTGGAGCTGCTCAGCCGCTTCCGCACCGCCAAGCAGCAGAAAGAGGCCCTGCGGGGCCTGCAGGCCGGCAGCGTGGACATCGTGGTGGGCACCCACCGCCTGCTGTCCAAGGACGTCCGCTTCCACGACCTGGGCCTTGTCATCATCGACGAGGAACAGCGCTTCGGCGTCCGCCACAAGGAAAAACTGAAACAGAACTTCATCGGGGTGGATATGCTCACCCTGTCCGCCACCCCCATCCCCCGCACCCTCAGCATGGCCATGAGCGGCATCCGGGATATGTCCACCATCGAGGAGCCGCCCTTTGAGCGGCAGCCGGTGGAAACGTTCGTCCTGGAGTACAACGAGGTCATCCTGGCCGAGGCCATCAAAAAGGAGCTGGCCCGGGGCGGGCAGGTCTACTACCTGCACAACCGGGTGGACAACATCGAATCGACCGCCGCCCGGGTCCAGCGGATGGCCCCCGGGGCCCGGGTAGGCATCGCCCACGGCAAAATGACCGAGGAGGAACTGAACCCCGTCTGGCAGAAACTGCTGAACGGCGAGCTGGACGTCCTGGTCTGCACCACCCTGATCGAGACGGGCATCGACGTGCGCAACTGCAACACCCTCATCATCGAGGACGCCGACCGGATGGGCCTGGCCCAGCTGTACCAGCTGCGGGGCCGGGTGGGCCGCAGCGGCCGCAAGGCCTACGCCTACTTTACCTTCCGCCGGGACAAAACCCTCTCCGACATCGCCCAGAAGCGTCTGTCTGCCATCCGGGAGTTCACCGCCTTCGGCTCGGGGTTCCGGATTGCCATGCGGGACCTGCAGATCCGGGGCGCCGGCAACCTGCTGGGCCACAGCCAGCACGGCCACATGGAGGCGGTGGGCTACGACCTGTATATGAAGATGCTGAACCAGGCCATCGCCCAGGCCCGGGGCGAGCCGGTCCAGCGGGACAAGAGCGAGTGCCTGGTGGACCTGCGGGTGGACGCCTATATCCCCGAGCGGTACATCCCCGACGGCCCCGGCCGGATCGAGGCTTACCGCCGGATTGCCGCCATCCAGAATGCCGCCGACGCCGCCGACGTGCTGGACGAACTGATCGACCGCTACGGCGACCCGCCGGCCTCGGTCAGCGACCTGGTGAACGTCTCGCTGGTGCGGGTCCAGGCTGCCGCGGTGGGGGTCTACGAGGTCACCCAGAAAAAGGACCTGCTGACCCTCTCCCTGGAGAAGCTGGAACTGCCCATGATCCGGGGCCTGCTCACCGCCTTCAACGGCCGGGTGACGGCGGGCGCCGGGGCCCGGCCCTATCTCTCGGTGACCCTCCGGGCCGACGAAAAGCCCCTGAACCTGCTGAGCCAGCTGCTCCAGGCCATGGCCGACATTCAGGACAAAAACGCCGGCTCTGCGCCCCAAAACCCTTGACGCACCCGGCCCGCCGGGGTTATACTGGGAGGGTTATCTGACCCACCCGTTCCAAATTCATCAAAGGAGCATACCGCAATGAAACAGAAACTGCTCGCGCTGGCCGCTGTGCTGGCGCTCTGCTTCTCCCTGGCCGGCTGCACCATCTCCACCCCCGACACGGTGGGGACCATCGGCGGCCAGGAGATCAGCTCGGGCCTCTACCTGCTGGCCCAGTTCGACGCCTACCAGCAGGCCGCCCAGTACGCCGGCGAGGATCAGGACCCCTCCAAGGTCAAGTCCTTCCTGAAAGAGACCATCACCACCGATGACGGCGAGAGCATCACCGTCAGCGATTTTGTGGCCCAGACCACCCAGGAAGACCTCCAGCGCTATGTGGCTGTGGAGGACCGCTTCAGCCAGCTGTCCGACGGCCTCACCGATGACTACACCAGCCAGGCCGACAGCTACACCGACCAGCTGATGGACAGCTACGGCGACCTGTACAAGGCCAACGGCATCGGCGAGGACACCATCCGCCAGTACGAGTACAACCTGGCCAAGCAGGCTGCCCTGGTCAATCTGATCTACGGCATCGGCGGCGAGACCCCCCTCACCGATGACCAGCTCACCGACCACCTGGAAAACGAGATGCTCTACATCCGCTACGTCACGGTGCCCCTGTACAACACCTCCACCTACGCCTTTGCCGACGAGGACCAGACCAGCCAGATGCTGCAGCTGGCCCAGGATGCCGCCGCAGCCAGCACCCCCGACACCTTCGATGACACGGTGGCCGCTGCCCTGCCCGACATCTACGCTGTGCTGGATTCCGAGCTGTCCGCCGAGGACGCCGCCAGCCAGCTGAGCTCCAGCTTCCTGAGCCAGGACCAGCTGGACAGCTCCTTCTCGGAGGAGGACGCCGCCACCCTGCGGGGCCTCCAGTACGGTGACGCCTGCGCCGTCACCTACTCCAGCACCTCCATCCTGATCGCCATGCGGATGGACCCCCTGGAGACCATGAGCCTGGATATCCTCCGCTCCACCATCCTGTCCGACATGGCCACCCCCATGGTGGACAATGACATGAAGGAGGCCGGCGCCGCCCTGGAAACCAATCTGGACTCCAGCGCCATGGCCAGGCTCCCCGCCTCCAAGATCAAGATGAACGCCTGATATTCCATCAGCAGCCCTGCGGCCCGGACCTGGTTCCGGGCCCTTTTTGTTGGGGGATGCATGCATTTTGAGCATGCTGCATGATTCCGGATAGGTATTAGACATTTCAGCGCTCCGGCGTTACAATGGGGGTGTCAAAACGAGTGCAATGGCCGCAGAAAGCTGCGGCCCCATGGAAACGGAGGCAGAAGATATGGCAGTGAAACAGACGGCAGGACGGGACCAGCTGGGGGATTTTGCCCCCCAATTTGCCCGGCTGAACGACGATGTGCTTTTTGGGGAGGTGTGGAGCCGGGAGGACAAGCTCTCCCTGCGAGACCGCTCCCTGGTGACGGTGGTGGCCCTGCTGGCCCAGGGCCTGGTGGACAGCTCTTTCCAGTATCACCTGGCCACCGCCAGGAAAAACGGCATCACCCGGGAGGAGATTGCTGAAATCATCACCCATGCGGCCTTCTATGCAGGCTGGCCCAAAGCCTGGGCCGCCTTCCGGATGGCCAAGGAGGTCTGGGCCGATGACACCGCCCAGGAGCCCTGCGGCGGCATCTTCGGCCTGGGCGCCCCCAACGACGCCTACGCCCAGTATTTTGTGGGCCGCAGCTATCTCAAAATGCTGGCCGGGGAAAACGGCGTCAGCGCTGCCAACGTCACCTTTGAGCCGGGCTGCCGCAACAACTGGCACATCCACCACGCCTCCAAGGGCGGCGGGCAGATCCTGCTCTGCACCGCCGGCCGGGGCTGGTACCAGGAGTGGGGCAAGGAGCCCCAGCCCCTGGCCCCCGGCGACGCCGTCACCATCCCCGCGGAAGTCAAGCACTGGCACGGCGCAGCCTGTGACAGCTGGTTCTCCCATGTGGCCATCGAGGTCCCCGGCGAGAACGCCAGCAACGAGTGGTGCGAGCCGGTCTCCGACGAGGCATACGGAAAGCTTCGGTAACATAGAAACGCAGCGGGCGGCCCCTCCGGGGGCCGTTTCAGCGTGCCGAAAACGGCACGCTTTAGGGGGAACCAATTTCTGCGCGCAGGCGCGCGGCAGAAATCCTTTGGTTGCGGTTCCCTGCTTTTGCGGCGGGCATCATGGTGCCCTTGCAAAAGACAGATCGCGTTCCTCTTGCGCTTCGCCTGTTTCTGCCGCAGGCAGCGGCTCAGCTCCGCAGTCCCTAATATCCCCCTTTTAGACAAAATGGAGCACAGAACCGCGCACGTGCCGCTTCGCGTCCCGCACACTCTCTGTGCTCCATTTCCATGTATGTATCCCAGCCGTACGCGCATGTCGTCCGGCTGGGATTTTTTTATTAATTTGCAAGGCTGTTTGCTGCCCTGGGGCCGGGATGGAATCCGACATTCTTCTTGAAAAACAGATATAAATTTAGTAAAATGATGGTAAGATTCTGATGCATGGTGTGCACCGTGCATCACTCTGCGTCTGGTGATTTTCGTCCCGGGGCCCTGCCCCGTCCGACCTGCCGAAAGGAGTCTATTGCAGCTTTATGGATCTGTCATTTACCTCATTCTGGGGGCAGCTGGCCGGCAACCCGATCCTCATCATCACGGTGGTTTTCACCCTGGGGGTCATCTTTGTCAACGGCTGGACCGACGCCCCCAACGCCATCGCCACCTGCGTCACCACCCGCTGTCTGGGGGTGCGCCAGGCCATCTGGATGAGCGCGGTGTTCAATTTTCTGGGTGTCTTTGTCATGACCCAGATCAACAGTTCGGTGGCCTCCACCATCAGCAACATGGTGGATTTCGGCACCGACACTTCCAGCGCCCTCATCGCCCTGTGTGCGTCCCTGCTGTCCATTGTGGTGTACAGTGTGGGGGCCTCGATTTTTGGCATTCCCACCAGCGAGAGCCACAGCCTGATCGCCGGCCTGTCCGGCGCGGCCATCGCCATCCAGGGGGGCGTCGGGGGCATCAACTTCGGCGAGTGGAGCAAGGTGCTCTACGGCCTGGCCCTCAGCCTGCTGCTGGGCTTTGCCACCGGCTGGGTCATCTGCAAGCTGGTCACCATCCTGTGCTACAACATTGAGCTCCAGGCCGCCAACCGGTTTTTCCGCCTGGCTCAGATTGCCGGCGCCGCCGCCATGAGCTTCATGCACGGCGCCCAGGACGGCCAGAAGTTCATCGGCGTTTTGTTCCTGGGGCTGGCCTTTTCCAGCGGCCAGAGCTCGGTGGTGGGGATGGAGATCCCGGTCTGGCTGATGCTGCTGTGCAGCGTGGTGATGGCCCTGGGCACCAGCGTCGGCGGCGAAAAGATCATCAAGTCGGTGGGCATGGACATGGTCAAGCTGGAGCGGTACCAGGGCTTCTGTGCCGACGTGGCGGGCGCCATCTGCCTGCTCTATTCCAGCCTGTTCGGCATCCCGGTATCCACCACCCACACCAAGACCAGCGCCATCATGGGCGTGGGCGCCGTCAAGCGGCTGTCGGCCATCAACTTCGGCGTTGTCAAGGACATGATGCTGACCTGGATCTTCACCTTCCCCGGGTGCGGACTCATCAGTTTTGTGATGGCCAAGATTTTCATGCAGATCTGGTAAGGCCCTGCGGCTTTGCCTCAGTGACAAAGGAGAGGAAAACCCATGTCGAAAAAACAGGACGCCATGTATTTTGACAATTTCATCGCCTGCGCCGGCTACGCCAGCCAGGCGGCCCAGCTGCTGAAAGATATCTTCCGCAACTTTGACCCGGCCCAGATGCCCGCCTGGATGGAGCAGATCCACACCATCGAGCACACCGCCGACAAAAAGCGCCACGCCATGACCGACCAGCTGGCCCACGCCTTCATCACCCCCATCGAGCGGGAGGACATCTCGGCCCTCAGCACCCGGATCGACACTCTCACCGACAAGCTGGAGGAGGTCTGCATCCGGGTTTACATGCACAACGTCCAGACCATCCATCCCGGGGCCCTCAACATGCTGGAGGTAGTGATCCGCGCCTGTGACCAGGTCTGCCGGCTGCTGGAGGAGTTCGCAGATTTCAAGCACTCCAAAAAGCTCAAGGAGGACATCATCCGCATCAACTCCCTGGAAGAGGAGTGTGACCGTCTCTACATCGCCAACATGCGGGATCTCCACGTCAACAAATCGGACATTGCCGAGGTGATCGCCTGGGGCGAGATCTACACCTATCTGGAAAAGTGCGCCGACGCCTGCGAGGCCATCGCCGACAGCGTCGAATACGTCGTCATGAAAAACTCCTAACTTACTTTTCTGGAAGAAAAGTAAGCAAAAGACTTTTCAACTGGTACCACTGACTGCCTAGTCCTCACAAAGCCCTGCCGGCGGTAAAGTCCTGCTCTCTTTTTCAGGCTCCCGGCCTGCGGCCCTGTGAGTCCAAGGTGATGCAAAATCCCTGTTCCTGTTTTCAGGAATGGGGATTTTTATTTTGCATCTGGTCCGGCGGGTTTCTCTGATAGCCGAATACTTTCCTGCAACGGCCAACCCGCACGGCGGATGCCCTGCCGGAAGGTTTGACGCTCGATCCAGGGGATGATTTTGACCCGCCCACCCGCCCCTTTAGCGGAACCCCCGCGGCTGCGTCGCCGCCCCTGCCGGGGCTCTGAACCACAGACTGCTCCTTCTGGGTATAGGCAGCGCAGCAGCCGCTAATCGCTGGCCCGAAAGCTGCAGCACAGCTAAAAGAAGAAGATATCAACCAACGGCAAGCAAGCCCCCCACAGGGGGGCGCGGCCGCAGGCCGCAGGGGGCACCGCTATGGGCGGTGGGTGGGTTTAGATAATCAATCAAAGATACATTCCCTTAAAAAGGAATCATACACGCATATTATACAAACAGTAATTGCATGGGCATCAAAAAGGGACCTCCCCTCCCGGGGACGGTCCCAAATTGTTCAATCAAAGCAGCGCCATCAAGCCGACAGCTTGGCTTCCAGCCGCTGGCGGATGGCCTTGATAAATTCCTCGCTGTCCACAGCGGTGGGGGTAATCCCCTCCGCCAGGGCGCACAGGTCCTTGGTCATGATGCCGTCGTTCAGGGTCTGGATGCTGGCAGCTTCCAGAGCCTCGCCGAAGGCCACCAGGTCGGGCAGGTTGTCCAGCTCGCCCCGCTTTTTCAGGGCTCCCGACCAGGCAAAGATGGTGGCCATGGGGTTGGTGGAGGTCTTCTCCCCCTTCAGCCAGCGGTAGTAGTGGCGGGTCACAGTGCCGTGGGCGGCCTCGTACTCGTACTTGCCGTCGGGGCTCACCAGGACGCTGGTCATCATGGCCAGGGAGCCGAAGGCGGTGGACACCATGTCGCTCATCACGTCGCCGTCGTAGTTCTTGCAGGCCCAGATAAAGCCGCCTTCGCTGCGGATCACGCGGGCCACGATGTCGTCGATCAGGCTGTAGAAGTAGGTGATGCCGGCGGCCTCGAATTTCTCCTTGTACTCGGCGTCGTAGATCTCCTGGAAGATGTCCTTGAAGGTGTGGTCGTACTTCTTGGAGATGGTGTCCTTGGCGCCGAACCACAGGTCCTGCTTGGCGTCCAGGGCGTAGGCAAAGCAGCTGCGGGCAAAGCTGGCGATCGAGCTGTCCTTGTTGTAGGAGCCCTGCAGCACGCCGGGGCACTCGAAGTCATAGATCACCGCTTCCTGGCTGGAACCGTCCTCCCCGGTGAACCGGAGCTCGGCCCGGCCGGGGCCCGGCACCCGGAACTCGGTGCACTTGTACACGTCACCATAGGCGTGACGGGCAATGGTGATGGGCTTTTTCCAGTTGCGGACCACCGGCTTGATGGAATCGATCATGATGGGCGCCCGGAACACGGTGCCGTCCAGCACAGCCCGGATGGTGCCGTTGGGGCTCTTCCACATCTCATGGAGCTTGTACTCCTCCATCCGCTGGGCGTTGGGGGTGATGGTGGCGCACTTGACCGACACGCCGTACTTCTTGTTGGCCAGGGCGGCGTCCATGGTCACCTGGTCGCCGGTGGCGTCACGGTTGGGCAGGCCCAGGTCATAGTACTCGGTTTTCAGATCCACAAAGGGGAGGATCAGTTCGTCCTTGATACTCCGCCACAGGATGCGGGTCATCTCGTCGCCGTCCATTTCCACAAGGGGGGTGGTCATCTTGATCTTTTCCATGGTCGATTCCTTCCTCTCTATCATGCTGCGCCGCGGCGCGGCGCTTGTTACCGGTAGGATGCAGCTAGCTTTTCCAGGGCAGGCAGGCTGCGGCGGACCTTTTCGGTTTCGATGCAGTAGGCCAGCCGGACATACCCTTCCACGCCGAAGGTGTCGCTGGGCACCAGCAGCAGGTCATAGTCCCGGGCACGGCGGCAGAAGGCGTTGGCGTCGGCCTCCAGGGCCTTGGGGAAGATGTAGAAGGTGCCGCCGGGGCGCTCCACCTCGAAGCCCAGGCTGGTGAGGGCGTCGTACAGGATGTTCATGTTGGTCTCGTACACCGACAGGTCGCTGGTGACGTCCAGGCACCGGGCCGCCGCCTTCTGGATGATGCTGGGGGGGCAGTTGTGGCCGGTGAACCGGGACACCTGGGCCATCATGTCCACCAGCACCTCCTCCCCTTCACAGCCGGGCCGCACAGCCACATAGCCCAGGCGTTCGCCGGGCAGGCTCAGGCTCTTGGAGAAGGAGAAGCAGGTCAGGGTGTGGGGATAGAAGGCCGCCGGATAGGGCACCGTCTTGCCGTCAAAGACGATATCCCGGTAGGGCTCGTCGCTGATCAGGTAGATCACATGGCCGTAGGCCTTGCTCTTTTCGGTGAGGATTTCGGCCATCCGGGTCAGGGTCTCGGCCGAGTATACCACGCCCGAGGGGTTGTTGGGGGTGTTGATCAGCACCGCCGTGACGCTGGGGGTCAGCATGGCCTCAAAGGCTTCCAGGTTGGGCTGGAAGGCCGGGGCCTGGGGCGGAACCACCTTCAGGGCGGCGCCGGTGCCCGCCACATAGGGCCCGTACTCGGGGAAGTAGGGGGCAAAGGTCAGCACCTCATCCCCCGGGACGGTGACCACCCGCAGGGCGTGGGCGATGGCGCCGGCGGCGCCGGTGGCGGGGAAGATGTCCTTCTGCTCATAGGGCAGGCCGAACACCTTTTTCAGGTGGGCTGCCGCCGCAGTGCGGAAGCCGGGGTCACCCTGGTTGGGGCAGTAGCCGTGGAGGGCCACCGGGTCCTCGTGGGCCAGCAGATCCTCCATGGCCTGGGTGAATTCCGGCGGGCAGGGGACGCTGGGGTTGCCCAGGGAGTAGTCGAACACGTTTTCATAGCCGATCTCGGCGGCCCGCTGGTGGCCGTAGGCGGCGGTTTCCCGGATGACGCTCTTGTGGGCCAGCATCCGGCGGTACATTTCATTCAGCATCAGGATTCCCCCTTCTTGGCCGTCTGGGCCGCTTGGGCGGCGGGAGCTGCGATGTAGCTCTGCTCCACCTTGATTTTGCAGATGTAGGTGGGGTCCTGCTGGCTGGCAAAGGCTTCCAGCTTCTGCCGGACAGCCTGCTTGTCGCCGCTGTACCCCGCCGGGAATACCAGGTCAAACAGGACATTGGTGTGGGTGGACCCGGGCACCAGCCGCAGGTCATGCATGGACAGGGAGGGATCCAGCCGGTGGATCTCCTCGTTCAGTCGGGCCCGCAGCACCCCCACCCGGGCATCGGATGTGACGATGGGGTCATAGTGGATGGTCAGCAGCAGGTGCAGCTCTTCCCACACATCATGCTCGATGTTGTCGATCAGGTCGTGGGCTTCCAGGGGGTCCACCTCGGTGGGGAACTCCACATGGAGGGAGGCGAACTGGCGGCCGGGGCCGTAGTCGTGGACCATCATGTCATGGACCCCCAGCACCCGGGGATAGGACAGTACCTTTTTCTCCAGCTTTTCCACCAGCTCGGGGGAGGGGCTTTCGCCCAGCAGGGGGCTCAGGGTATCCCGCACCAGGCCCCAGCCCGACCACAGGATGAACACGGCCACACCCAGGCCCATGATGCCATCGATGATGTTCAGGTGGGTGATCTTGCACAGCACCGACGACACCAGCACCGCGCTGGTGGAGATGACGTCGTTGCGGCTGTCGGCGGCGGTGGCGATCAGGGTCTCGGACTCAATGATCAGGCCCACCCGCCGGTTGAAAAAGCTCATCCACAGTTTCACCAGGATGGAGGCACACAGCACCCCCACCGTCAGCAGGCTGAAGCCCACCTCCTCAGGGTGGAGGACCTTGCCCGCCGACTCCTTCAGCAGGCTCAGGCCGATGGCCATAATCATGGTGCTCACCGCCAGGCCCGCCACATACTCATACCGGGCGTGGCCATAGGGGTGCTCGGCATCGGGGGCCTTGGCGGCCAGCTTGAAGCCGATCAGGCTGACGATATTGGAGGATGCATCGGACAGGTTGTTGATGGCGTCGGCGGTGATGGCGATGGACCCGAACAGGGTACCCACCATCAGCTTGCCGGCGAACAGCAGCAGGTTGCAGCATACGCCCACAATGCCGGCCATACGGCCATACCGCTCCCGGACCTGGGGGTCCTGGCGGTTTTTATAATCTTTGACGAAAGCGCGTATCAGCAGCTGTGTCAAGAAGCGGATCTCCCTTCGTATACAGGCAGCCCCTCTTGACTGCCTTTTGTTGGCAGCATTGGCACATTTCCGCAGCTGCACTCTTTTAGTATAGCATTTTGCTTTATTGTTGGAAAGTATTTTCAGCAAATTTCCGCCTGCCATCGCCCTCCCGGCTGGGGAGCCCTGGGCAAAACAGGCGCCCGGCAGTGAGGCCGGGCGCCTGTTTTTATACGTTCAGGATTGTTTGCTTATGAGATAACAAAAGGGCCGGAATTATTCCCCCAGGTCTGCGCCATTGGTGGCGATGACCTGCTTGTACCAGTAGAAGCTGTCCTTCCGGCTCCGGGCCAGGGTGCCGGTGCCGTCGTTGTTCTTGTCCACATAGATAAAGCCGTAGCGCTTCTTCATCTCACCGGTAGAGGCAGACACCAGGTCGATGGGGCCCCACATGGTGTACCCCAGCACCGGCAGGCCGTCCTCGTCCACCGCCTTGATCAGCTCCCTGATGTGGGCCCGCATATACTCGATGCGGTAGCTGTCGTGGACGCTGCCGTCCGGCTCCACCGTGTCGTTGGCACCCAGGCCGTTCTCCACGATGAACAGGGGCTTCTGGTAGCGGTCATACAGGCAGTTCATGGTGGTGCGCAGGCCCTCGGGGTCGATGGCCCAGCCCCAGTCGCTGGCCTTCAGGTAGGGGTTCTTGACCCCGCCGAAGGCGGCATTGCCCGAGGCGCCGTCCTTGGCCAGCAGCTCCTGGTCGGTGGTGACGCAGCGGCTGGAATAGTAACTGAAGGAGATGAAGTCCACCGTGCCGGCCTTCATGTCCGCCTCATCCTCGGGGGTGCAGTCCAGGGTGATGCCGGCCCGCTCCATCCGCTTTTTGGCCCAGACGGGGTAGGCACCCCGGGCCTGGGCGTCGATGAAGAAGTAGTTGTCCCGGTCCGCTTCCATGGCAGCCCGGACGTCGGCGGGGCTGCAGGTGCGGGGGTAATACTGGCCGGCGGCCAGCATGCAGCCCACCATGGCCCCGGGCATCATCTCGTGGGCCAGACGCACCGCCTTGGCGCTGGCCACAATCTCATAGTGGGCAGCACGGTACTTCACCTCGGTGGGGTCCTCCCCTTCCTCAAACAGGATGCCGGCCCCCATGAAGGGCAGGTGCAGCAGCATGTTGATCTCGTTGAAGGTGAGCCAGTACTTCACCTTGTCCTTGTAGCGGCTGAAGATGGCGGTGCAGTACTTCAGGTAGGCGTCGATCATCCGCCGGTCCTTCCAGCCGCCGTACTTCTTGATCAGGGCGATGGGGGTGTCGAAGTGGCAGATGGTCACCAGGGGCTCGATGCCGTATTTATGGCACTCGTCAAAGAGGCTGTCGTAGAAGGCCAGGCCCGCCTCATTGGGGGTGTCGTCGTCGCCGTTGGGGAGAATCCGGGTCCAGGCGATGGACAGCCGGTAGCACTTGAAGCCCATCTCGGCGAACAGCTTGATGTCCTCCTTGTAGTGGTGGTACATGTCGATGGCCTGATGGGCGGGGTAGCTGTGGCTGTCATCGCAGTCCAGCATCTTCATCTTGCCCAGCATCACCGGGAACCGGTCGGGGCCGAAGGGGATCACATCCACCGTGGACAGACCCCGGCCCCCCTCCTGGTAAGCGCCCTCGCACTGGTTGGCGGCGGTGGCGCCGCCCCACAGGAAATTGGCAGGCAGTGACATTTGCAGGTTCCTCCTTTTCACTTCAAAAGGCCCCCGAAGAACACGCTCCGGGGGCCGGCTGATCTTATGGCATTAAGCCTTGGCCTTGTCAGCGGCCTTGGCTTTGGGCTTGGCTTCGGGTTTGGCTGCGGCCTTGGGCTCAGCTTTGGGCTCCGCCTTGCGCTCGCAGCAGCACTTGTCCACATCGGCATCCCCAACGGCGGGCTTGGTCAGGTCCAGGCTGCGGATCTTTTTGCGGACCGGCAGGATGCTCTTGGGGTTGACCGACAGCTCATCCACGCCCATCCGCAGGAAGGTCTCGGTGAGGGCAATATCAGCGCCCAGCTCGCCGCAGATGCCCACCCAGATGCCGTGGCGGTGGCCAGCCTCCACCGTCATCTTGATCTCACGCAGGACGGCGGGGTGATGGGGGTTGGCAAAGGGCTCCAGCTTGGCGTTCTGGCGGTCCAGGGCGCAGGTGTACTGGGTCAGGTCGTTGGTGCCAATGGAGAAGAAGTCGCACTCCTCGGCCAGGTCGTCGGCAATCAGGACGGCGGCGGGGGTCTCGATCATGGTGCCCACTTCGATGTCGCCGATCTTCTTGCCCTCAGCGGCCAGCTCCACCTTGCACTCGTCCAGGATGTTTTTGGCGTCATGGAGCTCCCGCAGGCTGGTGATCATGGGGAACATGATGCCCAGGTTGCCGTAGGCGGAAGCCCGCAGCAGGGCCCGCAGCTGGGTCTTGAAGAAGTCCTTCTGGGTCAGGCAGATGCGGATGGCGCGGTAGCCCAGGGCGGGGTTCTCCTCGTGGTCCAGCTTCATGTAATCCACCGTCTTGTCGGCGCCGATGTCGCAGGTGCGGATGATGACCTTCTTGGGGGCCAGGGTCTCCACCACCTGCTTGTAGGCCTCGAACTGGTACTCCTCGGTGGGGTAATCCTTGCTGTTCAGGTAGACGAACTCGGAGCGGAACAGGCCCACGCCGCCGGCGTCATTCTGCTGCACAGCACCCACATCGCCGATGCCGCCGATGTTGGCGTAGACATTGATGGTGGTGCCGTCCAGGGTGGTGTTGGGCTTGCCCTTCAGCTCCTGGAGCAGGGCCTGCTTTTTCTTGTCCTCCTGCTGGCGCTTCTGGAGGCTCTTGAGCAGGTCGGGGGTGGGGTCCACATAGACGCAGGCGTTGTAGCCGTCGATGACAGCCATCTTGCCGTCCCATGTGTCGTCGATCTCCTTGCACTGGATCAGGGCAGGGATGTTCATGCTGCGGGCCAGGATGGCGGTGTGGCTGTTGGTGCTGCCTTCCCGGGTCACAAAGCCCAGCAGCAGGCTCTTGTCCAGCCGAACCGTCTCAGAGGGGGCCAGGTCCTCAGCCACCAGGATGGAGGGCTCGGTGCCCTGCATGCTGTCCACATCGGTGCCCTGGAGGATATCCAGCATGGCCTGGGCGATGTCCATCACGTCGGCGCTGCGGGCCTGAAGATAGGGGTCATCCATGGCGGCAAAGACGGCAGCCTGGTTGGTGCCGGCGGTCTTGATGGCGTACTCGGCGCACATCTTCTGCTTGGTGATGATCTCCCGGATGGCGTCCACAAAGTCGTCGTCTTCCAGCATCATGGCGTGGATGTTGAACACCTCGGCGATGTCCTCGCCGGCCTCGTCCAGTGCCTTCTCATACAGAGCGGTCTGCTGCTGGATGGCCTTCTGCTGGGCGTCTTCAAACCGCAGCAGTTCTGCGCCGGTATCGGTGACAGGCTTGGTGGAAATGGTGGTATCCTTCTTCTTGTAAACTTTAATCTTGCCGATGGCAATACCGTTCAAAACGCTTTTGCCAGTACCTACCTGCATAATTTTGTCCTTTCTCCTCGCCGGCAGCTTCTGCGCAGAGCTGCCGGTCAGCTGCATCCAAAAAAGCCCCCGCAGGGTTACCGCGAGGGCACAGGAAGTGTTTGTCCAAACTTAGAGGTTCTCGGTCATGAACTTCTCGATGTCAGCCGCAGTGGCGTCCTCATCGTCGCCCTCAACCTTGACGGTAACGGTGTCACCCTGCTTGACACCCATGCCCATCAGAGCCATCAGTTTGCGCATATCGCAGCTTTTGCCGTCCTTCTCGAGGGTGGCGGTGCTTGCATGGCCCTTGACGACCTTGACGAGCAGTCCTGCAGGACGGGCATGGATGCCGCAGGCATCCTTAATGGTATACTGGAATTCCTTCATAGATCATTTCTCCTTATATCCGACGTAAACTTGCAGCCGCACAGCTGCACTGTCAAATCCTGTGCAGACATGTTACCCTGTACCTACATATCACACATTTTTCGATAACCTTATTATAATCCTTGCGCAGAATTTTTTCACCATTTTAATTTGCCAATTTTTCACGACGATTTTTGTGATTATTGCATAAAATCATTTTTTTCCTTTTCATCACCTGTCTGTAAAACACAAAAAATCCCGTCGGATCGTGCTTTTAGCACCTCCAACGGGTTTAAACAAGTTACTCCACCGGATAGCCTTCCGCGTCCAGAGGCAGGTCGGTATAGAGAGCTGTGCTCTCCTCTGCATAGACGCCGGGGTCTCCGCTGGTTTCCTGGGCCGGGTCAATGGGGATGGCGTCCACCGCCTCCTCCTGGGCCTGGGCCATGGCGGCCTGGGCATCCTTCAGCCCTGTCACCACCCCCGAGGGTTTGGCCAGCAGATAGGCCCCCACCGGCTTTTTCTTGTACACCAGCAGCACGGCGTACCGGGTCTCCTCGCCGCTGGAGGCGGCCGGGATCAGCGCCTGCCACTTTTCCACCGTCTTGCCCTTGTAGCGGGCCAGATCCAGCCCGCTCTGGCCCACCACCTCGTTGAAGGCCGAGAAACTGTCATCCCACTTGCGGGGGATCTTGACCTTGTCGGCGCTGATGGAAGCCCCGTCCACCTCGATGCCGTAGCCGGTGAACCAGGTCTGGATATCCTGGGCCGATTCGATTTTGCTGCCGGTGCCGGCGGCCGCCGTCACTGTCTGGTTGCTGATGTACCGCCCCAGCAGGGCGCTGCATACCACCACCGCGCAGCACATGACGCCCACGCCGATCTGGCGCAGCCGCGTCCGGTTCAATGTCACCACAAACATAGTTCCGCCTCCCCTACCTTCTGCCAGGGTGTATCTGAAAAAGATGCCGTGTACCGAGATGCACCCTCAGTCTGGGTACAGTGTATGCGCCAGCGGAAAAAGCTATGCCCAACCCAAAAAAGCCCCCTCCGGGTTTGGGGACCCGGAAGGGGCTTGGAAGGTCAGAATCAGGCCTCGGTGGCGATGTCGCTGCCGAAGTACTTTTCAGAGATCTCGGTGAGGGTGCCGTCGGCCCGCAGGGACTCGATGGCCTCGTTGATGGCGGCCAGCAGGGTGTCGGAATTGCCGTCGTTCTTCACCGGGATGCAGACGTGGCTGGCGTCCGGGGTCTGGGCCACGATCTTGAACTGGGCGTCCGGGTGGACGTTCAGGTAATCGTAGAAGGAGACGTCGGCGTTGAGGGTGGCGTCCACACGGCCGGACAGCAGCATCTGGATGGTCTCATCCAGGGTGTCCACCCCCAGCACCTCGGCGCCGTAGCTCTCGGCCAGGGTCATGTAGGTGCTGGCGATGGAGTTGGCCGTGGTCTTGCCTGCCAGGTCCTCAAAGCTGGTGATGTCGGTGTTGTCCGACCGCACCGCCAGGGCGGTGTGGATGTAGGCGTAGGGCTCGGAGAAGTCGTAGCTCTTTTCCCGCTCCTCGGTCACCTCCACGCCGTTGCAGACGATGTCATAGCGGCCGGCGTCCAGGCCTGCAAACAGGCCGTCCCACTCGCCTTCCACATACTCGGGCTCCAGCCCCATGTACTCGGCAATGGCCCGGGAGACCTCCACATCGTAGCCCACCAGGGTGTCGGTGTCATCGTGGTAGTTCCAGGGGGACCAGGCGCCCTCCATGGCCACAATCAGGGTGCCCCGCTGGCGGGCCGCCTCCAGACGGTCGGCAGAGGCCCCCGAGGCTGCGCTGGAAGCGCTGCCCGAACCGGCGGTGCTGCCGGCGGCAGCGGAGGAACGGGAGGAGCAGCCCGACAGCTGCAGGACCCCGGCGGCGGCCATGACGGCCATCAGCGAAATAAAGGTCTTTCTTTTCATCTGGATTTTCCCCTTTCTCTTGGGTTATCGGTTGGCAATGCGGCTCAGGAAGGCGCGGGTACGCTCCTGTTTGGGGTTTGCAAAGAATTCGGCGGAGGGGGCGCTCTCAATGACCCGGCCGTCCTCCATGAAAATCACCTGGCTGGACACATCCCGGGCAAAGGCCATCTCGTGGGTCACCACCAGCATGGTCATCCCCTCGGCGGCCAGCTGGCGCATGACGTCCAGCACTTCGCCGGTGAGCTCGGGGTCCAGGGCCGAGGTGGGCTCGTCAAAATAGATGATTTCGGGGCTGGTGGCCAGGGCCCGGGCAATGGCCACCCGCTGCTGCTGGCCCCCCGACAGCTGGTGGGGGTACTGGCTGCACCGGTCGGCCATCCCCACCTTTTCCAGCATCCTGACCGCGATCTCTTCCGCCTGGGCCCTGGGCATCCGGCGGGCCACGATCAGCCCCTCGGTGACGTTCTGGAGCACCGTCTTGTTCCGGAACAGGTTGTAGCTCTGGAACACAAAGGCGGTCTTGCGGCGGAGCCGGGCAATATCCTTGTGGGAAATATGGGCCAGGTCAAAGCTCTCCCCGTCAAAGACCAGGGTGCCGCTGCCCGCCTTTTCCAAAAAGTTGATGCAGCGCAGCAGGGTGGTTTTGCCCGAGCCCGAGGGGCCCAGGATGGCCACCACCTCGCCTTTTTCCACCGACAGGTCAACCCCTTTCAGGACCTCCCGGTCCCCAAAGGATTTGTGGATCTGATGTACTTCCAGCATGGGCATGGAACATTCCCTCCTCAGTTGAATCCGTGGGCGTTGAGGTACTTTTCGCCCTGCTTCTGCACCCAGGTCAGGACGGTGCAGAAGAGCAGATAGACCACCGCCAGCTCACAGTAGACCGGCAGGAACTGGTAGGTATAGGACGCCACCCGCTGGGTGGCCATGAACATCTCGGCCACCGTGATATTGGAGGCCAGGGAGGTGTCCTTCACCATGCCGATCAGGGAGTTGGACAGGGGCGGGAAGGCGGTGCGCAGGGCCTGGGGCAGGATGATCCGCCGCATCACCTGCCACCAGGACATCCCCACGCAGTAGCCCGCTTCCAGCTGGCCCGCGGGCACCGACTCCAGCGCCGCCCGGAGGGTCTCGGCGCAGTAGGCGCCCTCGTTGATGGAAAAGGCGATCACCGCCGTGGGGAACGCGTCCAGCACAATGCCCATGCTGGGCAGGCCGTAAAAAATCACAAACAGCTGGACCAGCAGCGGGGTGCCCCGGACCACCCAGATATACACCCGGGCCAGCTGACGGAGCACCGGCACCCGGGCGAACTGGACCAGGGCCACCGCCGCCGCAATCACCAGCGCCAGGGCAAAGGACAGCACCGTCAGGGGGATGGTCACCGCCAGGCCCGGCAGCAGGATGCGGGGAAATGATTCGATCAGCACCTGTAGGGTGCGGTTTTGCAACAGTGTTTCAAACATTATGGATTCCTTTCCGATTCAAGGTATCTTCAGGAAACATCGCCTCCGAGCCCAGCCGGGGGCTCTCATAGCATAGCACCAAACTGCCTGCAAGGCAAATGCTTCTGCCGTATATCCTACCATACTTCTAGGGCATAGGTCAAAATACAGGCCCACCCGCCGGGAACAGACAGGTGGGCCCCGATGCAATGGATGAACGGATCAGCCCAGGCAGTTGCCGCAGGGGGTGTAGCCCGCCTGGATGGCCTCCTCGTAGCTGGAGAACAGCACCTGGTTGGCCGGGTCGGGCAGGTTGGCGCAGCTGGGCAGGTGGAACTTCTTGGAGTTGACGTTGCCCACATAGGCCTGGATGGTCTGGGTGGAGCTGCTCTGCTGGCCGCTGCCGTCGGTGAGGGTGGGGTTCTGCTGCTCGGGGGGTACGTAAGTCTCGCTGGAGACGGTGTAGTTGGTGCCGTTGCTGGTGATGGTCACCGTCCCCGCCAGGTCGGTGCGCCAGACGTCCGCCCCTGCATCACGCAGGCGGCTGAGGGTGTCCTCACTGGGGTGGCCGTAGCTGTTGCCCGCCCCCACCGAGATCACCGCCACCTCGGGCAGGACTGCGTTCAGGAACACATAGCCGGTGGACGTCTCGCTGCCGTGGTGGCCCACCTGGAGGATATCCGCATCCAGGGGCGCCCCCGAGGCCACCAGGTCGTCCTCTGCCTTCTGCTCCATGTCGCCGGTCAGCAGGAGGCTGGTGGAGCCGTAGTCCACCCGCACCACCAGGGAGGTGTCGTTGGTGTCATCGTACTGGGCCACCGGGCCGACCACCTGGACGGTGGCGCTGCCCAGCTGCCAGCTGGTGCCCACCGGGGGGATCTCCACCGACAGGCCCTGCTGCTGGGTGTACTTCACAAAATCCTGGAAGCACTGGGTGTCGTTGCTGATGACGGGGGCGTAGACGTGCCCCGCCGGGAACTTGGCCAGCACCGCCGCCAGGCCTCCCACATGGTCCTCGTGGGCGTGGCTGCAGATCACACACTCCAGCCGGGACACCCCGGCGCTCTGGAGGTAGGACACCACCAGGCTGCCGTCCGCCACGTTGCCGCCGTCGTACAGCATGCTCTGGCCGTCACAGGTCACCAGGACGCTGAGGGCCTGGCCCACGTCGATGAAGTTCACGGTAAAATTGCTGCCGGCCGCCGGGGCTGCGGTCTGGGAGGCCGCCTGGGCGGTATTGCTCTCCCCCAGCAGGGCGGTGAGGTCCTGGCAGCCTGCCAGGCCAAAGGCCAGGGCCGCCGCCAGGGCCAGGGCGGTCAGGCGGCGCGCCAGCCGCCCCATCATTGTGTCATGTTTCATTTCTTACCCTTGCGGGAGCCGGGGCCCCCGCCCTCCTTTTTGGCTGTCTTTTTGGGTGCGGTCCGGGGGGCGAACCGTGCCCCCGGCACCGGCTTGCGGCCGGCAGCCTCCTGGCTGCGGCCTGCGCCTTTGGGATGGACGGTGTAGGTGCCGTCCGGGTGGATGGTGACATCCCGGGCTTCGGCCCGTTTGGCCCCGCGCTGGACCGCACGGCGGCCCGCTGCGGGCACCAGCAGGGGGATCAGATCCTCCCGATGGGTCATCCGCAGGGCCTTGACCACCTTCTCGGCGTTGCGGGGCTCATAGTACTGGAGCAGGGCCCGCTGGAGGGCCTTGCCCTCGGGGGTCTTTTCCACAAACACCGGCTTGAGGGTGTAGGGGTCGAGGCCGGTGTAGAACATGCAGGTGCTGACGGTGCCGGGGGTGGGATAGAAGTCCTGGACCTGCTCGGGCCGCATGTGGTTTTTGTACAGGTACTCGGCCAGATAGACCGCATCCTTCAGGGTGCTGCCGGGATGGCTGGACATCAGGTAGGGCACCAGGTACTGCTTTTTCCCTGCCTTCTTGCTCAGCTCATAGAACTTATCCTTGAACTTGTTGAACACCTCGATGGGGGGCTTGCCCATATAGGCCAGGGTGTTGGGGGCGCAGTGCTCGGGGGCCACCTTCAGCTGGCCCGACACATGGTATTCCACCAGCTCCTGGAAGAAGGTGTCGTCGGGGTCGGCCATCAGGTAATCAAACCGGATGCCGCTGCGGACAAACACCTTTTTCACCCCCGGCAGCGCCCGCACCCGGCGCAGGATGTTCAGGTAGTCCTTGTGGTCCACAATCAGATGGGGGCAGGGCTGGGGGGCCAGGCAGTGCTTGCCGCCGGTGCACATCCCCTTCTTCATCTGCTGGCCGCAGGAGGGGAACCGGAAATTGGCGGTGGGGCCGCCGATGTCGTGGATGTAGCCCTTGAAATCGGGCTCGTGGGTCATCTGCTCGGCCTCAGCCACAATGCTGTCGGCGCTGCGGCTGGTGACCCGGCGGCCCTGGTGGAGCTGGATGGCGCAGAAGTTGCACCCGCCAAAGCAGCCCCGGTTCTGGATGATGGAGAACTGCACCTCCCGGATGGCGGGCACCCCGCCCATGGCTTCATAGATGGGGTGGTACCGCCGGGTGTAGGGCAGGGCGTAGACCTTGTCCAGCTCCCAGCGGACCAGGGGCTTGGCGGGAAGGTTCTGGACCAGGTACTTCTCGCTCTGTTTCTGGACGATGATCTGGCCGCTGACCACATCCTGGTTGTCCATCTGGATCCGGCAGGCTTTGGCGTAGGCCACCTTGTCCGAGGCAACCTTGCGGTAGCCGGCGCACTCCACATAGTGGGCGGGCAGGTGGTCAAAGTCGGTCATATAGCAGGTGCCGTTCACATCGGTGATGGTGTCAACGGGCTCCCCGGCGGCCAGCCGGCGGGCGATCTCCACCGTCTGGTGCTCCCCCATGCCGAAGCTGATGAGGTCGGCGCCCGAATCCTCGGCGATGCTGGGCAGGACAGTGTCCAGCCAGTAGTCGTAGTGGGCGAACCGCCGCAGGGAGGCCTCCAGGCCCCCCAGGATCACCGGCAGGTCGGGGTAGGCCTCCTTGGCCAGCCGGGTGTAGACGGTGGCGCTGCGGTCGGGGCGGCCCCCGGCCTTGCCGCCGGGAGAGTACTCATCCTCGGCCCGGGGGATTTTGGCCACCGAGTAGTGGCTGACCATGCTGTCCACATTGCCGCCGCCGATGAAGAAACCATATTTGGGTTTGCCGAACCGCTTGAAGTCCTCGCAGTCGGTGTACCGGGGCTGGGCCAGCACACCCACCCGGTAGCCCTCGGCTTCCAGCAGGCGGCTGATGATGGCGGTGCCGAAGCTGGGGTGGTCCACATAGGCGTCACCGCCCACCACCACAAAGTCCAGCTGATCCCAGCCCCGCTTTTCCATATCTTCCCGGCAGATGGGCAGAAATTCGGTGTATGCCGGATACCCGGCCGTGGTCGTATTGCTCATAATCTTCCTCACTGGTTACTGGTTGTCGGGCTGATTCAAATTCATTTCCAGCCACTGCTGGCGGCTGATCAAAACAGCGCGGGGCTTGGCGCCCTCGTAGGGGCCGATGATCCCCTTCTGTTCCATCTCATCCATGATCCGGGCAGCCCGGGCATAGCCCAGCTTGCACCGGCGCTGCAGCAGGCTGGTGGAGGCCTGGCCTGCATCGATGACCACCTCCACGGCGGCCTTCAGCATGGGATCGTCGGCCTCGCCGGCGTCATCCCCGCCGTCCTTGCCGCCGCCCTTCTCCTGGATGGTGTGTTCCTCCATGGCCTTGATCATGGCCTCATCGTACTGGACGGTGCCCGAGGCCTTGATGAAGGTCAGCACCCGGCTGATCTCCTCATCCTTCACATAGGTGCCCTGGATGCGGATGGGCTTGGGGGCGCCCACCGGCATGAACAGCATATCGCCCATGCCCAGCAGTTTCTCAGCGCCGGCGCCGTCCAGGATGGTACGGCTGTCCACCTGGCTGGAAACGGCGAAGGCGATCCGGCTGGGGATGTTGGCCTTGATCAGGCCGGTGATGACGTCCACGCTGGGGCGCTGGGTGGCCACAATCAGGTGCATGCCGGCGGCGCGGGCTTTCTGGGCAATGCGGCAGATGGAATCCTCCACGTCCTTGCCCACCACCATCATCAGGTCGGCCAGCTCATCGATGATGATGGCAATATAGGGCAGCTTTTCCAGCATGGGGTCGGTGGCTGCCAGCTTGTTGAAGGTCTTGATGTCACGGACGTTGTTGTCCGCAAAGAGGCGGTACCGCCGCTCCATCTCGGCCACCGCCGAGCTCAGGGCGCCGGCGGCCTTTTTGGGCTCGGTGATCACCGGCATCAGCAGGTGGGGGATGCCGTTATACTCAGCCAGCTCCACCACCTTGGGGTCGATCAGGATCAGCTTCACGTCCTCGGGCCCCGACCGGAACACCAGGCTCATGATGATGCTGTTGACGCAGACCGATTTGCCGCTGCCGGTGCTGCCGGCGATCAGCAGATGGGGCATCTTGCACAGGTCTGCCACCTGGGCCACGCCGGCAATGTCCTTGCCCAGGGCGATGGTCAGGGGGCTGGTCATGTGGCGGAAGCTCTGGCTCTCAAAGATGCTGCGGATGCTCACCGCCGACCGCTTGCGGTTGGGCACCTCGATGCCCACCGCCGGCTTGCCGGGGATGGGGGCCTCCATGCGGATGTCCGCCACCGCCAGGTTCAGGGCCAGGTCATCGGCCAGAGAGGTGATCCGGCTGATCTTGACGCCGGCCATGGGCTGCACCTCATACCGGGTGACCGCAGGGCCCCGGGAAATATCCAGCACCCGGGTCTTGACGCCGAAGCTCTCCAGGGTGTCCACCAGTTTCTGGGCGTTGGCCTGGAGCTCGCTCTGGGCCCCCTCGTCCCCCTCTTCGGCGGGCTTGTCAAACAGCTCGATGGGGGGATATTCGTAGGCCGCAGGGACGGCGGCTTCTTCTGCCGCAGGGCCCGAAGCTGCTGCCGCCTGTTCGGCGTCGGCGGGCTTTTCCATGGCTGCCGCCACCAGGGTGGCAATGTCCCCGCTGCCGGAGGGAGCAACCTCCTGGCCTTCCTCCACCCGAATCCAGCCGTCCTCGCCCTCGGGAGAGGCGGCAGAGGCGGGGGCCGGCGCCGGAGCTGCCGCAGAAGCAGCAGGCATAGCAGGGGCCTCAGGCTCCACAGCGGCCTGGAAAGGCACATCCAGGGTGGAGGTGCCATCGTCCTTGTCCTGGTCATAGAAGGCCCCGTGCTGGGGCTGCCGGGCCGGCGGCTCCGCATGGGCGGGCCGCAGGGGGTTGAGGCCAAAGGTGCCTCCCGGCCCGGTGATGATGGGCTCGATGGGCTCGCTGCCGCCCTCCGATACCGCCCCGGGGTCGGGCCCCAGGTCGATGTCAAAGGGGGCCCGGGGGTGGCTCACCGCCGCCGACTGCAAAGGCGTCTCGGGTTTGGGGTCGGGCTCCTGGGTGCTGCCCTCTTCATCGGGCAGACGGCCCCGGCCCAGAATATTGGACAGCCAGGCGGGCATCCCAATATGGAACCCCGGCTCCTGGTCGAAGTCATCCTCGGGGCCGTCGTCCATCAGATAGCTGTCGTCCTCTTCTTCCTCTGCTTCCTCCTCGGCCTCTTCCTCAGCTTTGGCGGCCAGGCGGGCGGCCCGGCGCTCCTCATGGGCGGCGCGGCGGTCGGCATAGACCGCCAGGCCCTTTTCCCGGGCGCCGCCCAGCACCCCCGACAGCCACTGCCAGATGTCGGCGGGGGTCACATCAAAGATATAGCAGCTGACGCAGACAGCCAGGGCCACCACAATCAGGTTGGCCGCCGGCCGGCCGCACAGCAGCAGCAGGGTGCCCCCCAGCAGGCCGCCCATCGACCCGCCGCCAAACCAGGCGTTGACCCCGTTGTCGTAGCAGGCCAGGCCCATCTGGACAAAGTTCATATCCCGGGTGGGGATGTCCGAGAACACCACCGCCGCGCCGCTGAGGAAAATCAGCCCCAGCACCAGCTTGACCACGCTGCCCAGGATGGGCTCTTCCCGGGCGGTGCGCACCGCCATGTAGCACACCGCCGGCCCCAGCACAAAGCTGCCGGCCCCGAACAGCCCGAACAGCAGATCGTGGGCTGCGTGCCACACCGACTGGCCATCCACAAACGCCAACAGCACCAGCAGAATCCCCGCAAAGAGGGTGATGCTGCTGGCCAGCAGACGGCGCTGGGTCTGCTGCCTGGCCCGGGCGTTTTTGCCCCGGGCGCCGGATTTTCGTCTCTTTCTTGCCATTGCTTTCCCGTACCTCGTCAGCAAAAAATCTCATAGGTCCTTTTATTGTATCACGGGCCGGGCAAAATGGCAAACCAGCCCCGGCGCCCGGCCCCAGGGGGAAAAGAAAAATCCGAACCTCTTTTTCCGGGAAAGAAAGGTTCGGATTTGGGTGTCTGGTGCCGGTGGTGGGGGTCGAACCCACACGTGTGATTAGCACAAGGGATTTTGAGTCCCCCTCGTCTGCCATTCCGACACACCGGCTTATCGTCTACGTTATTATAGCGTATTTGGAGGGCAAAATCAAGCGGAAAGTTTCTCTGCCGCCCCGTCCGCAGGGCCCCGGACTTCCCCGGGCTGCGGGGGGTGATTGTTTGTGGCCCGGGGCCGCCGGGCAGGCGCCTTCCCGGGCCCCCGGACTTTCCCCGCCGGGGCCGGCTTGGGGCCGCGCCGGCCATGGAGGAACGGCCTTTTTGTTTGTGGTTCCGGCCCCATTTTCGCTCCGCCCCAAAGCCGCCTTTCATTTCACATCCTCCCCCCGCACCCCCCGGCCCCGCCCCGGCGGCCTGGGACGCCGTCCTATTTATCCAGTTGTTTCTGGGCGGTCTGGGGCAACTTTTTTTCAAAAAGACTTTACAAATGAACCACAACTTTATATTATATAGATAGTCAGTTTTTTGCCCCGCGGCCGGCATTGCCGCGGCGGTTCCCATAAAATACGAAAGAAAGGTGGATTGGAAATGTCCGCAAAGAAAGCTGCCGCATCCGTCGATACGTCCTTGCCCGAAGTCCCGGCGCAAGATGCTCCGGCTTCTGAGCCCAAGCACAAAACCCAGAAATCTGCAAAACCGACCCAGCGCCGTGGCCGCCCGCCTCTTTCTCCTGAGATTTATATCGAAACCGGCGGCCATCAGTACAATGTCACCGATATTGTGGAGCGGGCCAAGGCGGACTATCGCCTGACCCACAAGGTGGGGGTTCAGTCCTGCAAGATTTATATCAAGCCCGAAGACGGCGCCGCATACTATGTGGTGAACAAGGTCGAAGGCAAACTGGATCTGTAACCTTTCCGCAGGAGCCTGCCGGCGCAGGCCCCTGCTTTTCTTTTGCCCGGCACAACCAAAAACGCCCCGGCGCTTTGCGGCGCCGGGGCGTTCTCTGTTCTTTGGGGGCCTCCCGGTCAGAGATTAGTAGTTCTTGACCTTCAGCTCAAAGTAATCCTGGGGATGTGCGCAGACGGGGCACTTCAGAGGTGCGGACTTGCCGATATAGGTGTAGCCGCAGTTGGAGCACTGCCAGACCTGCTGCTCCTCACGGGCAAAGACCTGATTGTTGGCCAGGTTCTCGGCCAGAGCCAGGTAGCGCTCCTCGTGCTCCTTCTCAATGCCGGCCACCATGGTGAACAGGGCTGCGATCTGGTTGAAGCCCTCCTCCTTGGCCTCCTTGGCCATACGGGGGTACATCTCGGTCCACTCGTCGTGCTCGCCGCCGGCTGCCATCTTCAGGCAGGTAGCGGTATCGGGGATCTCGCCGCCGTTCAGCAGCTTGAACCAGATCTTGGCGTGCTCCTTCTCGTTGTTGGCGGTCTCCTCGAAGATCTTGGCCATCTGCACATAGCCGTCCTTCTTTGCCTGGCTTGCAAAGTAGGTGTACTTGTTGCGGGCCTGGCTCTCACCAGCAAAAGCCTCCATCAGGTTTTTCTCGGTCTTGCTGCCCTTCAGTTCCATAGTGTGTCTCTCCTTTGTTGATTGATTTTTTGTTGAACGCTTTTGGTTTGCGTTGGGATTCATCTTACGCTGCCCGGATGCCGGGCTGTGATTGTATTATACTTCAACCACCGGGGGATTGCAAGGGTTCCAGGGCATTTTTTAGGAATAATTCTTATTTATTTCACAGACCGCTCAGCTGTGCTGCTTCATGGCAGCCACCGCGATGCTGAGGGCGCTCCAGGCGGCCTGGTACATCAGCACCACCAGCAGCGACAAAGTGCCCACGCTGCCCGAATAGCTCAGCAGCAGGCCGATGAGGGCCGAGAAGCCCGCCGACACCAGCTGGATGGCCACCCCCGCCGACTCGGCGGCCTGGGCCTGCTGGGCGGCCCGGAGGCCGCCGGTGAGGCTGGTGAAGCCCTTGAGGTGGAGCATGCAGGCAGGGGCATCCTGGACGGGGGCCACCGCCGGGGCCAGGGCTTTGGCCTGGCTCTCGTCCAGCACCAGGATCAGCCCCTCCGGCATGTGGTAGGCCGCCGCAATCTTGTCTGCGGTGAGGGAGGGGTCCTGGCAGGTGACCAGCAGCCGGATGTTCTCCTTCTGGAGCTGGGACAGGCAGCGGGCCGCGTGCTTGCCGCCGATGTAGCGGAGCACAAACATGGCGTACATATTCCCCGCCACTGCCAGATAGAGGATCTGCATCTCCCCGTTGCGGGAATGCTGGGCCTCATAGCTCAGCTCGGGCAGGGCCACCCCTTCCTGCTCCATATAGGCCCGGGTGCCGATCAGAATCCGGTTGTTTTCACACCAGGCCGAGAAGCCCAGGCCGGTGTGGCATTCCAGGTCCTTCACCGGGGGCAGGATGTCGGTGCGGTCGGCAATGATGGTGCGGAACAGCCGGCTCAGGGTGTTGCACCCCTGGTTCAGGACGCTGGCTGTGTAGAGGATGGCCCGGTCGATCCGGCCGCCCTTGAAGATGCGGATATCCTCCAGCTGGGCGCTGTCGGGGGTGAACAGGTCCCCGGCGTCCACACGGATGGTGTCGATGCCGTTCAGCTCTTCCACCCCGGCCCAGCCGGGGATCACAGCCCCCACGGCGCCGGCGGTCCGCTCGGTCCGCAGGGCGGTGAGGCCGGCAATCAGGGTGGAGGACAGGGGCGCGCCCAGGCAGAGCACAGCCGCCAGGGCTGCCGCCATCCCGTTGATCCCCTTGCCGGTCAGCAGCATCAGCAAAGCCCCTGCCGCTGCACAGCCCAGCAGCACCCGGGCCAGCAGCTGGACCCGCTTTTCTCCGGTGTGGGGGCCAAAGCTCCGGGCCAGGAAGGAACCGTCCCCTTCCATGGGACGGCTCAGCAGAATCCAGGGGTCTTTTTCCTCCAGGTCGGGCACCAGGTCACGGATCAGTTCCTTGTCCTGGGAGCGGTAGGCGCCCTCATGGGGCACCCCGCTGGTGGCGATCTTGTAGCCGTCCCGCACCGACACCGCCAGCAGCCGGCTGCCCAGGTTGTTCAGGAACAGGCCCAGGGCCGCCGCACCGCTCATGATGGTGAGGGTGGTGCTGTGGTAGCCCGCCGGGTTCAGCAGGGCCACCACCGCCTGCAGCAGCGCTGCTGCACCGGCCAGGGCCGGCATGGTATCAAAGGAGGGGGTTTTCACCAGGCCCAGCAGGCCGTCCCGCATGGTGTGGTAGGAGACCGCCAGGGCCGCTGCCAGCAGCAGCAGGTTGGCCCCCAGGAAAGCCGCCGGGGCGGTGTCGGGGCTGAGGCCGGCCATGCCGGGCAGGAAGCCCTCATAGATGAAGCCGGCCCAGATCAGGGCCGCCGCCAGGATGCCGCTGAGGGCACACCGCAGGTTGAGGGAGGCCACCGTCTGGTTCAGGGCCTGGGCCGCCTCCTCGGCAGTCTGGGGCGCCTCGGGGGCGCCGGGCTGTTCTGCGTGCTCCGGCTCGGCCGGGGCAGCCTCAGCGGCGTGCTCGGCCTCGGCTTTTGGCTCTTTGGCCTTTTTGCCCAGCCGCCACCCCTTGGCGGCATGCTCGGGGGCAGAGGCCTTTTCCTCCGCCGGGGCGGGCTCTTCCTCGTCCTCGTGGAGTTCCAGGCTCATGGTGTCTTCATTGGCCTGGGGCAGCACATCGCCGTGGGGCGCTTCGTCCTCCCCTACACCAAAGAACTGGAAACCGCCCACCTGCTGGGTGATCTCCTTGTCCTCCTCGGGCCTGGCCTGTTTCTTTTTCCGGGAGGTGGGAATACCTTTGCCGCCGTCCAGCATCATCTGGAGCTTTTCCCGCTGGGAGACCGGCTTTTCTTCCTTTGTTTCAGGTGTTTCAGGCTTTGGTTCAACTTTCGGTTCAGCCTTGGCTTCGGGTGCAGCTGCAGTCTGCCGGGCCGCCGGCTCTTCCTGCGGCGCCGGGGCGGGCTGGGGATGCTGGGCGGCCACCGATTTCAGGGCCGCGGCCTGGGCGGCATAGGCCGCCTGGGCTGCCTGACGGGCCGCTGCCCGCCGGGCCTGGGACTTTTCGGCGGTGGTGGTCCAGGGCTGTTCCAGTTTGGCTGCCAGCTTGGCTGCTTCCAGCCCCGCTTCCTCCCGGACCGGCGGCTCCTCCGCCTTGGGAGGCTGGGGGGCAGGCTCCTGCTGCCGGGGCGCAGGGGCGGGAGCTTTCTCTCCCCCCTCCAGCTCCAGGGTCAGCTCTTCCAGGGAAGGCCCCGGCTCAGCGGGGGCCTCGGGGGCCGACCCGTCCAGCACAATCTCCCCGGTGGGGGCCGGGGCGATGGGGGTGTCGGACCAGAAGGTGTCGTCTTCCGGCTCCTGCTCCTGGGGCGGCACGCCGCTGGCCTTTTCCTTCTTGCCGAAAAACCGGGCCAGCAGCCCGTGCTTGCTGTCGGGCTGTTCCGAGGACCGGGTGGGGTTGATCATCTCCTCCGGCACCTGGGCCACGCTGGTGGTGAAAAACGTGTTGAACTTTTCCTTTTGTTTCTGTTCGATTTCCTCCCGGGTCAGTTCCCGGCGGTCGGAATCCTTTGGCATCCTTGTCCCTCCCATTGCGAGGCTGTCCGGCCCCGGTTATTGGTTCGTTCCGGCGCGCTGGGCCTGGATCTCGTAGAGAATGATCCCGGCTGCCACCGAGACGTTGTAGCTGTCCACGCCGGTGCCGGGGGCGGCCATTTCCAGCCGCAGCACCCCGTCGCACCGCTTTTTCACCAGCTGCGACACACCGCTGCCCTCGCTGCCCAGCACCAGGGCAATGGGGCCGGTGAGGTTGTTTTTCCGCAGAGAGACGCCGTCCATGTCGGCGCAGTAGACGAAGACCCCTTCCTCTTTCAGGCGGCGGATGGTCTCGCTGATGTTCACCACCCGAGCCACCGGCAGCCGCTCGGCGGCGCCGGCGCTGGCCTTGATGACGGTGGGGGTGACCGAAGCGCCCCCCCGCTTGGGGATGATGATGCCGTGGGCCCCGCACAGCAGGGCCGAGCGCATCACAGCACCCAGGTTGTGGGGGTCCTCGATGCCGTCGCTGATCACCAGGAAGGGGGGCTGCCCCTTCTGGCGGGCTGCTTCCAGCATGTCCTCCACTTCCACATAGGCGATCTCACTGGCAAAGGCCGCCACACCCTGGTGGCTCTCGGTGCCGGTGAGCAGCCGGAGCTTGTTGGGGTGCACCCGTTTGACGGCGGCGCCGGCCTCTTTGGCCAGGGCGGTATAATACGAAGCCACGGCCGGGGCCATCCCCTCGGCCAGCATGACGGTATCCACGCCGGAACCGCTCTTCAGCAGCTCCGCCACCGGGTTTTTCCCATAGACCAGGCGCTCGCTGGACTGCGGGTCCTGACCCTGCCGGGTTTTGTCTGCCCTGTCGTCCGGGCGGAGGCTGCGCGGTTTGTTTTCTTGCATGGTATGTCCTCCTGTGTCTGCCGCCCCCAAATACGGCGGCAAAATGATTATCTAGGGTAAATTATAGCATAAGCCGCCCCGTATTGCTAGGGTATATCCGAAATGCCCCGCTTTGTTCACCCTTTTGTCAAAAAGTCCGCACAGCCGTATTTTTCAGGTTGATTTTCAGGATAAAAGAGCCATTTTTTGCCATTCAAAACCCGGTTTCAGAGAGTATGGGCCGGGTGTTTGGTTTCCATTCCGGGCCCGCTGCGCCGGGGCAAGTTTTCAACATTTTGGCCCATATACGGGTTGTAAACCGGGTCCTGGTTTTTCCACAAGTTGAAAACCCCGTGGAAAAAGTTGAAAATCCCAGCCTCAGAGCCTTTTTCCAGGGTGGAATTCAACTCTTTCCACCGACTTTTCCACCGCTTTTAAAAGATGTTCATTTCTGCCCCGGCTACGTTTTGTATTTTTCAAGATGGAAAGCTGACCATTTTCGCGCTTAAATTTTGGCCTCCTTTGCAAAAAATGCCGACACCCTTTGACGGCTGTGATATACTGTTGAAAAGACTGTGAAAAAATAGCCGGGCGGGGTTTTTCGCCGCCCCAGGGAGGTTGTTGCTTTTGGATCTGTGTGCAAAGGGCCTGTCGCTGGCCCAGACCCTGGACTGCGGCCAGTGTTTCCGCTGGCAGATGCAGCCCGACGGCAGCTGGACCGGCGTTGTGGAAGGGCAGGCGGTCCGGGTGCAGGAAGCGCCGGGGGACCGGCTGGTCCTCACCGGGCTGGCCGGCGGCGCGCCGGAGGAGGATTTCTGGGCCCGGTATTTTGCCCTGGACCTGGACTACCCCGCCCTGCTGGACCGGATGCAGGCCGCCCATAAAGGGCTGGCCGGCTGCATCGGCTGCGCCCCCGGCATCCGGGTGCTGCGGCAGCCTTTTTTCGAGGCCCTCATCACCTTCCTCATCAGCCAGAACAACAACATCCCCCGGATCAAGGGGATTGTGGACCGGCTGTGCCGGGGGCTGGGGGAACCGCTGGATGACAGCGGCGCCTTCTACGCCTTCCCCACCCCCCAGCGGCTGGCCCCCCTCACCGAGGCGGACCTGGCTTTTCTGCGGGCGGGGTGGCGCAGCGCCTACATCCTGGACGCTGCCCGCCGCGTGGCCGGGGGCGATCTTGCAGAGGACCGGCTCCGGGCCATGCCGCTGGACCAGGCCAAGGCCAAGCTGATGGAGGTCCAGGGGGTGGGGCCCAAGGTGGCCGACTGCACCCTGCTGTACGGCCTGGGCCGGTGGGAGGCCTACCCCATCGACGTCTGGATCCGCCGGGCAGACCAGGCCCTCTTTACCCGCCGGGTGAAAGACCCCGCCGCCTACCTGAACCGCAAGACCGGCGGCCATGCCGGCATCGCCCAGCAATATATCTTTGCCTGGGCCCGCTCGTCTGGTTTGACAAAAAAAACACATAAAAACCCGGCTGCCGATTGATTTTGATGTCTGTTTCGGTTATACTTGTACAGAGCAGGGATTCGCCTGGAAGGCGGACAAGCTGATTTTGTTTTTCCATAGGAAAATAGATGCTGGAGGTAAGAACAATGCTGGTAAATGCAACTGAAATGCTTCTGAAAGCACGGGACGGCCACTACGGCGTGCCCCAGTTCAACATCAACAACCTGGAGTGGACCAAGGCAGTCCTGACTGCCTGCGAGGAGACCAAGAGCCCCGTTATCCTGGGTGTCTCTGAGGGCGCCGGCAAGTACATGACCGGCTTCAAGACCGTCGCTGCCATGGTCAAGGCCATGGTCGATTCCATGGGCATCACCGTCCCCGTGGCTCTGCACCTGGATCACGGCACCTACGAGGGCTGCAAGGCCTGCGTCGAGGCCGGCTTCTCTTCCATCATGTTCGACGGCAGCCACTACCCCATCGAGGAGAACGTGGAGAAGACCAAGGAGCTGGTTGCTCTGGCTCACGCCAACGGCATGTCCATCGAGGCTGAGGTCGGTTCCATCGGCGGCGTCGAGGACGGCGTCGTGGGCTCCGGCGAGATCGCTGACCCCGCTGAGTGCGCTCGCATCACCGAGCTGGGCATCGACTTCCTGGCAGCCGGCATCGGCAACATCCACGGCGTCTACCCCGCCAACTGGAAGGGCCTGGACTTCGAGGCTCTGGACCGCATCCACAAGGCCACCAACAACATTCCTCTGGTCCTGCACGGCGGCACCGGCATCCCCGACGAGATGATCGCAAAGGCCATCAGCCTGGGCGTGTGCAAGATCAACATCAACACCGAGTGCCAGCTGGTCTTCGCTGAGGCTACCCGCAAGTACATCGAGGCCGGCAAGGATCAGCAGGGCAAGGGCTTCGACCCCCGCAAGCTGCTGGCTCCCGGCTCCCAGGCCATCATCGACAAGTGCAAGGAGAAGATCGAGCTGTTCGGCTGCGCCGGCAAGGGCTGATTTCCTCCCCAACTGAATCAGATTTAAAAGGCCCCGCCGCACCGGAACACCCTGGTGCGGCGGGGCTTTTTGGCGCAAACGAAAACCCCGCGGGGCCTTCCGGTCCGGCGGGGTTTTGTTCTGTGATTGTGTTCTCAGTGGCTTCAGCCGGTGATGGTGAAGCTGCGGCTGATGTTGGCCGTCTGGTAGTTGCCGCCCACCACTGCGGTCTGGGTGTATTCACCCGGCTCGGTGGGAGGCTCGGAGCTGGTGGTGCTGCCCAGGCCCAGGAAGCCGCCCTTCTTCTTGTAGGTGTAGGTGACAGTGGGGTTGTCCAGAATGGCGCCGTCCACTTCCACCACTGCCGCGAAGTTGAAGTTCTTTGCTTCTTCCACCGTCATGGCGGCGGGGGTCTGCTGGGTCCAGTACTGGCGGACGCCTTCGCTCTTGCGGGCCACCTTGAACAGGGCCAGGCCGCCGGTGTTCACATCCCCCTTGTTGAGGGTGACGGCGCCGGCCACATAGGTACCCGAATCCACCGGCTGTTCATCCAGATAGATGTGGGTGACCAGGTTCTCGGGCAGGTATTTGCGGATCAGGGTCAAAGCATCGTTCATGCCGGTGACCACATTCTGAAGGGCGGGCACATAGTACTGCAGTACCGCCATCAGGGAGGTCAGCTCCTCCGCCACACGGATCAGCACGCTGACGTCGTTGCCGTCGATCAGCTGCTTGAGGTAGCGGTAAAGGTTGAAGTTGGTGGTGTTGGCGGGGTCTGCCGCCATCGAGGCAGGCAGGGGGATCAGCTCGAGGAGGATACGGACCTTCTCGGGCAGAAGCAGGGTGACAAAGCCCTTGGCCTCGCCGCCGATGCCCAGGACCACAGCGATGAACTGGGTGTCCTCAGGGGTGGCGCGGATGGTCACATTGACCGGCGAACCATAGACGGCATTGTCGGTGGCTTCGATGGCGATGGAAACCAGGGCGTTGTCCATCCCCAATGTCTGGGTCTGGTCAGCAGGTGCAGAGGCGCCCGCTGCCAGGGCCGGCACAGCCGCTGTGCACGCCATGACGGCTGCAAGCGCCAGTGCGGCGATCCGTTTTCTCAGCATAGGTGTTGTCCCTCCTTGCAGAAAGCAGGCATAGTAAGGGGCCATGCCCCGCTCTTATTTTACAGCAAACCGTGGATTTGGTCAATGACGGGATTATACCGCCTGTTTTTCCCAGATCAGAGCCGGCTCAGCTGGGGGCCCTGGGCTGTGTCCTTGACAGCCCAGCCCCTGGCGGTGATCTCGGCCCGCAGGGCGTCGGCGGTGGCCCAGTCCTTGGCCTTCTTGGCGGCGGCCCGCTTTTCCACCAGCTCCATCACGTCGGCGGGGACCTCGTCCTTCTTCCGGTTGTACAGCAGGCCCAGCACCCCGGCCAGCTCGTCAAAGGCGGCGGCAGCGGTTTCCAGGGCCTCTTTGGTGGAGGAGGCAGCCAGGGTGTTGATCTCCTTCACCAGGTCAAACAGGGCGGCCAGGGCGTCGGGGGTGTTCAGGTCGTCGTCCATGGCGGCGCAGAACTTCCGGCGGGCCTCGGCGGCCTTTTCCTTCAGGGTCTCGTCGGCGCCGAAGCTGCCCTGGCCCAGCACAAAGTCCAGGTTCTCCCGGCAGGTGTACAGCCGCTCCAGGCTGTTCTTGCAGCTCTCGATCAGATCCACCGTGTAGTTCAGGGGCATCCGGTAGCCGGCGGTGAGCATGAAGTAGCGGATGGGCTCGTAGCCGTAGACCTTGGCCACATCCCGCACCGTGAAGAAGTTGTGGAGGCTCTTGGACATCTTCTGGTTGTCCACGTTGATGAAGCCGTTGTGCATCCAGTAACGGGCAAAGGTGCAGCCGTTGGCGCACTCGCTCTGGGCGATCTCGTTCTCGTGGTGGGGAAAGATCAGGTCCTGGCCGCCGCAGTGGAGGTCGATGGTCTTGCCCAGGTGGGTGCGGCTCATGGCGCTGCACTCAATGTGCCAGCCGGGCCGGCCCATGCCATAGGGGCTCTTCCAGGCGGGCTCGCCGGGCTTGGCGGCCTTCCAGACCGCGAAGTCAGCGGGGTCCTCCTTCAGGTCGTCGTCCATCTGGCTGCGGAGGGTGCGGTTGCCGCTCTCCAGGTCGTCCAGATTCAGGTGGCTCAGCTTGCCGTAGCTGGGGTCGCTGCGGACCCGGAAATACACGTCGCCGTTGCGGGCCACATAGGCGTGGCCGCTGGCCACCAGGTCGGCCACAATGTCCAGGATCTGCTGGATGTGCTCGGTGGCCCGGGGCTGGACGGTGGGGGCCAGGCAGTTGAGGCCTTCGGCGTCCTTCTTGTACTCGGCCTCAAAGCGCTGGGCCACCGCCTGCATGGTGGTGCCCTCCTCCTTGGCCCGGGTGATCAGCTTGTCGTCGATATCAGTGATGTTGGACACATAGATCACCTTGTTGCCCCGGTACATCAGGTAGCGGCGCAGGGTGTCAAAGACGATCAGCGGCCGTGCATTGCCGATGTGGATGTAGTTGTAGACGGTGGGGCCGCAGACGTAAATGCGGTACACCCCCGGCTCCTGGGGGATAAACTCTTCTTTTTGCCGGGTGAGGGTATTGAAAATCTGCATGGCAGCTCTCTCCTTTTTTGATGCGCATGGCGTGTTGTCTTCATTATACCGCCGCCGGGCCTTTGTTGCAACCCTGCCCCTTTACAATCCGGCCTTGTTGTGCGATAATTTGTTATATCATTGTGCGCCGGCGTGCGGCGCCAGCTTGAAAAAAGGGGAAAGTAATTATGAGCAACATCATCCTGCCTGCGGGCTACAAGCCCGCCCTCAACCTTTACGACACCCAGCGGGCCATCGGCACCATCAAGCGTCTGTTTGCCGACACCCTGTCCGCCACTTTGAACCTGCGGCGGGTCTCGGCCCCCCTGTTCCTGGAGGCATCCACCGGCCTCAACGACGACCTGAACGGCGTGGAGCGGAAGGTATCCTTTGAAATCCGTGATACCGGCGTCACCGCCGAGGTGGTCCAGTCCCTGGCCAAGTGGAAGCGGAAAGCCCTGAAGGACTACGACTTCCATGTGGGCAAGGGCCTGTACTGCGACATGAACGCCATCCGCCGGGACGAGGAGCTGGACAACCTCCACTCGGTGTATGTGGACCAGTGGGACTGGGAGAAGGTCATCAGCAAGGAAGACCGGAACCTGGAGTACTTAAAGAGCGTGGTCCGGGCCATTGTGTCGGCGGTCTGCGCCACCGAGATGAACCTCCACGCCATGTTCCCCCAGCTGCAGGAGCTGCCCCTCCACAGCCCCAACGTGGTGTTCATCACCAGCCAGGAGCTGGAAGACCTGTACCCTGACCTGACCCCCAAGGAGCGGGAGAACGCCTTTGTCAAGGAGCACGGCACCACCTTCCTGATGCAGATCGGCCGCAAGCTGCGCAGCGGCAAGCCCCACGACGGCCGGGCCCCCGACTACGACGACTGGGACCTGAACGGCGACCTGCTGTTCTGGAACGACCCGCTGGCCTGCAGCTATGAGCTGAGCAGCATGGGCATCCGTGTCAGCCCCGAGAGCCTGGACCGCCAGCTCACCGAGGCCGGCTGCGACGACCGCCGCGCCCTGCCCTTCCACAAGGCCCTGCTGGCCGGCGAGCTGCCCTACACCATCGGCGGCGGCATCGGCCAGAGCCGGCTGTGCATGCTGCTGCTGGGCAGCGCCCACATCGGCGAAGTCCAGGCCAGCGTCTGGGACGCCAAGACCCGTGAGGCCTGCGCCCAGGCCGGCATCCCCCTGCTGTAACATCTGACCCAAACAAAGGGCCTGTCCCTCCGCAATGCGGCGGGGCAGGCCCTTTTTGTCAGTCTTCTGCCGTGTTGGTGAACAGGCCCGGGATGCCGCACAGGGCAGCCGCGCCCACCAGGGTGAACACGATGCGGGACCACAGGGAGCTGCTGCCCCCCAGCAGCCAGCCGACGAAGTCGAACTGGAACAGTCCGATCAGTCCCCAGTTGATGCCGCCGATGATCATCAGACACAGGCAAATTTTATAAAAGGTCTGCAAAAAAAGACCCCCTTCCTGCCCACATTGTACCCGGCAGAAAGGGGGATTATACATACCCGATGGCTTTGGATTGTTTCAATCCGTCCGGTCTGGACGACATGCGCGTACAGACCGGACACATCCAGGGAAATGTTCCGGCGGGAGTGTACGGGGCCCGGCCCCGTGCGCGGTTCTGTGCTCCATTTTGTCTAAAAGGGGGATATTAGGGACTGCGGAGCTGAGCCGCTGCCTGCGGCAGAAACAGGCGAAGCGGAGCAGGGGCAAACACAGCGACCGCATCCTGTGGATGAAACAGGGAGCTGTGTTTGGCGCAGCGCTCCGGTTTTCGCAAGCGGGCACCGCCCCGCGCCGCGAAAATCGGCCAAGCGCAAGAGGAACGCGGTCTGTCTTTTGCAAGGGCGCCACGACGCCCGCCGCAAAAGCAGGGAACCGCAACCAAGGATTTCTGTCCCGCGGCTGCGGGCAGAAATGGGTCCCCCCCTGGAGAACTTTTAGTTCTTGAGAGACTGCATGGGGGCGGGCAGACGGCCGCCGCGGTTGATGAACACCGAGGGGTCCTTCTGGTTGATGGGCATGATGGGGCCGTGGCCCAGCAGGCCGCCGAAGTCCAGCACCTCGCCGGCGCGGCGGCCGATGGCGGGGATGACGCGGACGGCGGTGGTCTTGGAGTTGACCATGCCGATGGCGGCTTCGTCGGCGATCAGGCCGCTGATGACGGCGGCGGAAGTGTCGCCGGGGATGATGACCATGTCAATGCCCACGCTGCAGACAGCGGTCATGGCTTCCAGCTTTTCGATGGTCAGGCAGCCGGTCTCGGCGGCATGGATCATGCCGGCGTCCTCGCTCACCGGGATGAAGGCGCCCGACAGGCCGCCCACATGGTTGGAGGCCATGACGCCGCCCTTCTTGACGGCGTCGTTCAGCAGGGCCAGGCAGGCGGTGGTGCCGCAGCAGCCGCAGGTCTCCAGGCCCATCTCCTCCAGGATGTTGGCCACGCTGTCCCCGATGGCAGGGGTGGGGGCCAGGGACAGGTCAATGATGCCCGCCGGGACACCCAGCTCCCGGGACACCAGGTTGGCCACCAGCTGGCCCACCCGGGTGATCTTGAAGGCGGTGCGCTTGACCAGGCTGGCCACCTCGTCGATGGGGGCATCCTTGGGCAGGCGGGCCAGGGCTGCGCGGACGGCGCCGGGGCCCGAGACGCCCACATGGATCTCACAGTCGGGCTCGCCGGGGCCGTGGAAGGCGCCGGCCATAAAGGGGTTGTCCTCGGGGGCGTTGCAGAAGATCACCAGCTTGGCGGCGCCGATGCACTGGCGGTCGGCGGTCATCTCGGCGGTCTTGCGGACGGCCTGGCCCATCATCTTGACGGCGTCCATGTTCAGGCCGGCCTTGGTGGCGCCGATGTTCACCGAGCTGCACACAATGTCGGTCTGGGCCAGGGCCCGGGGGATCGACTCAATCAGCCGCTTGTCGCCGGCCGAAAAGCCCTTGTGGACCAGGGCGGTGTAGCCCCCCACAAAGTTCACCCCCACCGCCTTGCCGGCGGCGTCCAGGGTTTTGGCAAAGTCCACCGGGTCGGCGTCGGGGCAGGCCCCCAGCAGCATGGCAATGGGGGTGACGCTGATCCGCTTGTTGATGATGGGGATGCCGTACTCGGCGGCAATGGCCTCCACGGTGGGCACCAGCTTGCCGGCGCGGGTGGTGATTTTGCGGTAGATCTTCTCACAGGCCCGGGCGGGGTCGGGGTCGATGCAGTCCAGCAGGCTGATGCCCATGGTCACGGTCCGAACGTCCAGGTTCTCCTGGGTGAACATCTCGATGGTCTCGAGGATATCCCCCGTGTTGAACATACTCATTGATGTACTCCCTCCCGGTCAGATGGTGTGCATGGCGTCAAAGACTTCCTGCCGGGTCAGGGTGATCTGCATCTCCATCTCACCGGCCAGGGCGTCGATGCGGCGGCGCAGCTCCTCGTGGCTGACGTTGCAGTTGGCGATATCCACCAGCATGATCATGGCGAACATCCCCTGCAGGATGCTCTGGGTGATGTCCTCGATGTTGATGCCCAGCTCACTGCACAGGCCCGACACCCGGGCAACCACGCCTACGGTGTCCTTGCCGACGACTGTAATAAACGCTTTCATAATCCGTCCCTCTTCTCACTTGCAGGCGAATGGCGGGGCCGGGGCCCCTTGTCGTATTTAGTATAGCAGATTTGACGAATTTTGAACACTCCTTTTAGAAAAAAAGGCAAACCGCCCCCGCCCCTCTCCCAAATGGCGGAAAAGCAGGTGCATTCCAGCCCGGGGTGTGCTATACTTGATTTAATCTGTTCATGAAGAAGGAGTGCAAGGATATGGAACAGCTTTTGAAATTACTGGAAAACAACGCCCGCCTCCCCCTGGAGGATATCGCCGCCATGCTGGACAAGTCTGTGGACGAAGTGGCCGCCATGATGGACGAGGCCACGGCCAAGGGCTATATCAAAGGCTACAAGACCCTGGTGGACTGGGAAAAGGTGGGGATTGACCAGGTGGAAGCCGTCATCGAGCTCCACGTCTCCCCCAAGAAGAGCCGCGGCTTTGATGAGATCGCCACCACCATCGCCTCCTTCGAGGAGGTGGAGAGCGTGCTGCTGATGAGCGGCGGCTACGACCTGCAGCTGATCATCAAGGGCAAGACCTTCCAGGAGGTGGCCCTGTTTGTGGCCAAGCGCCTGGCCCCCCTGGACGATGTGCTGTCCACCGCCACCCACTTTGTCCTCCGCACCTACAAGCGGGAGGGCAAGTTCTACCAGCTGGAAGAGATCGACGAAAGAGAGTGCGTGCTGTGATGGACTATGATAAGCTGATTGCGCCCGCCGCAGCGGCCATGCGCCCCTCCGGCATCCGCAAATTCTTTGACCTGGCCGCCGAAATGCCCGAGTGCATCAGCCTGGGTGTGGGCGAGCCCGACTTCAAGACCCCCTGGGCCATCCGGGAAGCCGGCATCGACTCCCTGGAAATGGGCCACACCAAATACACCTCCAACGCCGGCCTGAAGGAGCTGCGGGTGGAAATTGCCCGCTATCTGGAGCGGCGGCTGGACCTCCACTACGACCCCATCCATGAGATCCTGGTAACGGTGGGCGGCAGCGAGGCCATCGACATGTGCATCCGGGCCCTGGTTTCCCCGGGGGACGAGGTGATCATCCCCGAGCCCTGCTTTGTCTGCTATGACCCCATCACCACCCTGTCGGGGGGCGTGCCGGTGCATCTGCCCTGCCGCCAGGAGGACCAGTTCAAGCTCAACGCCGAGGCCCTGCGGAAGGCCATCACCCCCCGCACCAAGCTGCTGGTTATGCCTTTCCCCAATAACCCCACCGGCGCCGTCATGGGCCGGGAGGATCTGGAGGCTGTGGCCGAGGTGCTGCGGGGCACCGACATCATTGTGCTGTCGGATGAGATCTATGCCGAGCTGACCTACGGCCCCCGCCATGTCTCCATCGCCTCCCTGCCGGGGATGCGGGAGCGGACGGTGGTGGTGAACGGCTTCTCCAAAACCTACGCCATGACCGGCTGGCGGCTGGGCTATGCCTGCGGCCCCGAGCCCATCCTCAAGGTGATGACCAAGATCCACCAGAGCGCCATCATGAGCGCCCCCACCACCAGCCAGTACGCCGCCATCGTGGCCCTGCGGGAGTGCGACAACGAGATCGAGCGGATGCGGGAAGAGTACAACATGCGCCGCCGCCTGGTGGTCAAGGGCTTCAACGACATGGGCCTCACCTGCTTTGAGCCCCAGGGCGCCTTCTACACCTTCCCCTGCATCAAGTCCACCGGCATGACCAGCCAGCAGTTCTGCACCACCCTGCTGGAACAGAAACATGTGGCCCTGGTGCCGGGGGACGCCTTTGGCGATTCGGGCGAGGGCTACTGCCGGGTGTCCTACGCCTACTCGGTGGACCACCTGCGGGAGGCGCTGCGGCGGATCCGGGCCTTCCTCCAGGAACGCGCCCAGTAAGGAGGCTGCGCTATGGCATCACCCTTGCAGAAGGTCAGTGTGCTGGCCCCCGCCAAGCTGAACCTCTCCCTGGACGTGGTGGGCACCCTGCCGGGGGGCTACCACGCTTTGGACATGGTCATGCAGGCGGTCAGCCTCTATGAGCAGGTGACCCTGCGCCGGAGCGCCGACCTGGTGGTCCGGCTGCCGGGCAGCCGGGTGCCCCCCGGGCCCAAGAACACCGCTTACAAGGCAGCCCTGGCCTTTTTCCATTACACCGGCCTGCTGGCCGGGGTGGACATCACCATCCACAAAACCGTCCCGGTGCGGGCCGGCATGGGGGGCGGCTCCGCCGACGCTGCCGCTGTTCTGGTGGGGCTCAACGCCCTCTACGGCGCCCGGCTGTCCATGACCGAGCTGTGCGCCCTGGGGGCCTCGGTGGGGGCTGACGTTCCCTTCGCCCTGATGGGAGGCACCTGCCGGGTCCAGGGGCTGGGGGACCTGATCAAGGCCCTGCCCCCCTGCCCCGACTGCTGGTTCACGGTGATCATGCCGGGCTACGGCATCTCCACCCCGGCGGCCTTCGCGGCCTATGACCAGATCGGCTCCCCCACCCACCCCGACTGCGCCGCCCAGGAGGCGGCCATCCGGGCGGAGAACCTGAGCGGCTTGTGCGCCGCCGCAGGCAACGCCCTGGAAGTCTGCGCCGGGGGCGCCGACACCGCCGCCCTGAAGCAGGCCCTGCTGGACCAGGGGGCCAGGACCGCCCTGATGACCGGCAGCGGCGCCGCCGTCTTTGGCATCTTTGAGGCGGAAGAGCCGGCCCGCCGGGCCGCAGAGGCGCTGGCAGCGGCAGGCCGCCAGATCTTCACCCTTCGCCCCGACCGGGGCGGGGCCCGGATTGTGAAGGCCATCCGGTAAAACAACAGCCCCAGTTACATGGCGGGCGGACCAGGAAAATTTTCCCGGTCCGCCCGCTTTTTGGCATAAGGAAGGGGCGGCAGGCCCATACTTCCGGCGAATCCACCGAAAGGAGCCTGCCGCCCTATGTTTTCCTCTGCCCATACCCTTCTCACCCGCACCCAGATGCTGACGGTCTGCCTGGCTTTGCTGGGCGGGCTGGTGCTCTCGGGGGCCGCCGGGTGGTTTGACGCCCAGCAGCAGACCGGCCAGGCCCTCCGGGCCGACACCATCCGGCTCCATGTCCGGGCCGACAGCGACTCGGTGCTGGACCAGACCTGCAAGCTGGCAGTGCGGGACGCCCTGCTGGAGCTGACCAGCCGGCTGTACGCCGGGGCTCACAGCGCCCAGGAAGCCCGCGCCATCGCCGCCCGTCACCTGCCCGAATTCCAGATGACCGCCCGCCAGACCCTGGACCGGCTGGGCCAGGACAGGCCGGTGCAGGTGAGCCTGGTGAACATGTACTTTGACACCACCCACTACCGGGATTTCTCCCTCCCCGCCGGCCGCTACGACGCGGTGCGGGTGGACATCGGCCAGCCCGGCACCTACGGCCGGAACTGGTGGTGCGTCCTCTACCCCGGCCTGTGCACCGCGGCCTGCGGGGGCTACGACGACCCCGCCCAGACCGACCTGATCTGCGGCCAGTACATCCTCCGGTTCCGGGTGGTGGAGCTGTGGCAGCAGCTCACCGCCTCCCGCCGGGACAAGACCTTCATCGCCCTGGGGTAACCTTCCCCCGCCAGGCCGCATACAGTGGCCCAGGAGGTGGATTACACTATGGCTAAACCCGCATACTATTCCCTGTGCCAGACCGGTTCCAGCGGCCCCGATGTGGCCCTGATCCAGACCTGGCTCAACGGCATCCGCAGCACCTGCACCCGCTACCCCGTCCTGACGGTGGACGGCATCTTTGGTTCCTCGACCGCCCTGGCGGTCCAGGAGTTCCAGCTGTCGGTCAGCATCACCGCTGACGGCAAGGTGGGCCGGGTCACCTGGGATGCCCTGTACGAAAAATACGCATCCCTCCACGGCGGCCAGGAGCAGTACCCCGGCATCGTCATCCGCAGCGGCCAGAAGGGCGCCACCGTCAAGAGCGCCCAGCAGCGGCTCAATGTGAAGGGTGCCCGCATCACCGCCGACGGCAAATTCGGCGATGCCACCTACTCTGCGGTGGTCAGCTTCCAGAAGGCCAGCGGCCTGACGGTGGACGGCGCCATCGGCAGCGTCACCTGGGCCCGGCTCTACAGCTGAGCCCGCCCCGGCCCCGGGCTTTTCCGGCCCGGGGCCGGTACATATTCCGCCGCCGGGCCGGGCACACTGGCACCGGAGGTGCAACAGTATGGAACATTCTGCAAAACTGTCCGGCCGGGAAGGGGACCTTCCCCCGGCCCGGCCGGCGCCCGACCCAACCCCCACCGTCCAGACCCCCCACCCGGGGCCCGGCAGTGCCCCCCAGGCGGGGGTGCCGGTGACCGACGGCACACCGGCGGCCTGCCGCCAGAAGAACGCCGCCGGCTTTCTGGCCGGGGACACCCCCGGCATCATGGCCGCCTATGGCGGCGGGGAGCGGGAGCCGGGCTCGGACATCCCCACCCTGGAGAGCGAGGACACCGTCCGGGATCTGGTCCGCTGGCGGCAGGAAGCCCCCTACGGCTGAGCCGCCCTGAAAAAATGTGAAAGATTTTGGTTTACCGGTTGCAATCCTGGCCCGCTTCCTTTATTATGGGAAGGAACGAATCTGATTCGCCCCATTTGAAAAAGAAAGCAGGTATGGCACCATGGCAGAAATCAAATACGACATCATCCAGAAAATCGCGGTCCTGTCCCAGCGGCCCAGAGGCTGGGAGCGCCAGCTCAACCTGATCAGCTGGAACGAAGGCGAACCCAAATACGACATCCGGGACTGGTCCCCCGACGGCAGCCGGATGGGCAAGGGCATTTCCCTCAGCGCCGAGGAGATGGGCATCCTGAAGGGCATTCTGGCCGACATGGAAGAGATCACCGTCCCCGAGGAGCCCGAGCTGCCGGAGGAATGAGATGACCCAGCGGGAAGAATTCCTGTCCATCTTCCGCCAGCACGTCACCCGGCCGGGGGCCGAGCGGCTGCTGGACTGGCTGGACAACAAGACCGACTTCTTTACCTGCCCGGCCTCCACCCGGTTTCACGGGGCCTGTGAGGGGGGCCTGTGCATGCACAGCCTCAACGTTTACCACGCCCTTCACGACCGCTTTTTCCAGGAGGGGGACAGCGAGGAGAGCTTTGCCATCTGCGCCCTGCTCCACGATCTGTGCAAGGCCAACTACTACAAAGTCTCCACCCGCAACGTGAAAAACGACGCCACCGGCCAGTGGGAGAAGGTCCCCTACTACACGGTGGAGGACCAGTTCCCCTACGGCCACGGGGAGAAGAGCGTATTCCTGATCGAGCGGTTTATGCGGCTGAAAACCGAGGAGGCGGTGGCCATCCGCTGGCACATGGGGGGCTTCGATGATGCCGCCCGGGGCGGCAGCTTCGCCATCTCGGAGGCCTACGACCGCTATCCCCTGGCCATCAAGCTCCACATCGCCGACCTGACCGCCACCTATCTGATGGAACACCACACCAGCAGCGTCCGGTAAAATCAAACGCAAAAAACAAAACGTCCCAGCCGGATGACATGCGCATCCGGCCGGGACACATACAGGGAAATTTGGCGCAGAGAGTGTGCGGGCCGCAAGCGGCACGTGCACGGTTCTGCGCCAAATTTTGTCTAAAAGGGGGATATTAGGGGGGAAGGATTTCTGCCGCGCGAATGCGCGCAGAAATGGGTCCCCCCTAAAGCGTGCTGTGGCACGCTAAAAAAAGCCCTGCCGCGCTTGAACCGGTCCAGATTGTGCGGACAGTACAAAAAAGCCCCAAGTGTAGGGTAAATAGGATTCAGCCGGAGTGGCGCAGCGTCAGCGGCGCCACTCCTGTTTTTGTTTGGATTCGCTCGTGGTTATAAAACTGAATATAGCGGTCAATCATCTCGTTGGCCTCGGAGAATGTAGCAGGCTTGTGGCGGTAAATGCACTCTGTTTTGAGAATAGAGAAGAAATTTTCTGCCATTGCGTTGTCATACGGATTTCCGCGTCTTGACATCGAAGGTGTAATGCCGTAAGATTGAGTCAGCTTAAAATATCCGTGTGAGGTATATTGAAAGCCTTGGTCGCTGTGGAGCTGCAACTCTGCGGCGACCTTCTTCTTTTCTCTGCGCACTGCCTGGCGGATGGTATCCAGAACCAGATTCACTGTTTGCTGTGTTGCAGTCTTGTAAGCCACAATGCTGTTATC
>CALWZK010000011.1 GCA_944386015.1 uncultured Faecalibacterium sp. | reverse complement strand
TCATAGGTGTTCACGCTGCCGGCGAAGGTGGTCTTGACGCCCTGGATGTTGGCGGCGCTCTTGACGAACATGGGATCAACGCTCTCGTTGACAACCAGGTTCTTCTTGCCGGCGCCCACGGCGTTCAGCATAGCGACCACAGCCTTGGTCTTGTAGGCCTCGACAGCCAGGCTGTCCACCACGATCATGTTGCCGTTGGCAGCCTTGTCGCTCAGGACGCTCAGCAGAGCCAGGCGGCGGACCTTATTGTTGATGTGGTAGTTGTAGCTGCGGGGCTTGGGGCCCAGAGCAACGCCGCCGTGGGTCCACTGGGGAGCACGGATGGAGCCCTGACGAGCGTGGCCGGTGCCCTTCTGGCGCCAGGGCTTCTTGCCGCCGCCGGAAACTTCCATGCGGATCTTGGTGTTCTGGGTGCCCTGGCGCTGGTTGGCCAGGAAGTTCACGACTGCAATGTGAACAGCCTTCTCGTTCGGGGTGATGCCGAACACGGCGTCGGAAAGCTCGATCTCGCTGACCTTTTTGCCGTTCCGATCGACTACGTCAAATTTTGCCATTGTAGCTTTCCTCCTTAGGCCTTCACGCTGTTGGCCAGGGTGATGATGGTGCCCTTGGTACCGGGGACCGCACCCTTGACAGCGATCAGATTGTTCTCGGTGTCCACCTTGACGACCGTCAGGTTCTGCACGGTGACCCGCACAAAGCCCATGTGGCCGGGCAGGCGCTTGCCGGGATAAACGCGGCTCGGGGTCGAAGTCGAGCCGTTGGAGCCGGCATGCCGTGCGACGGGGCCGGTGCCGTGGCTCTCACGCAGGCGGTGCTGGCCGTAGCGCTTGATGACGCCCTGGTAGCCCTTGCCCTTGGAGATGCCGGCCACATCCACCTTGTCGCCAGCGGCGAAGACGTCAGCCTTGATGACATCGCCCACATTCAGGCCGGAGACATCCTCGAGACGGAACTCGCGGAGGGTCTTCTTGGGGGCCACGTTCGCCTTCTTGAAGTGGCCCGCGGCTGCCTTGTTGACCTTCTTGGCGGAAACCTCGCCGAAGCCCAGCTGAACAGCCTGATAGCCGTCGCTCTCGACAGTCTTTTTCTGCACGACGGTGCAGGGGCCTGCCTCGATGACGGTCACAGGGATGACCTTGCCGTTTTCGTCAAACAGCTGGGTCATACCGACCTTTTTGCCGATAATGCCTTTAACCATTTTCTTTTCCTCCTGTAAAGGTTATTGGTTGGCGGCGCACGTCACCGCCAACATGACCCCTCGGGAAACGAGGGCATCGATGGGGCCAAGCCTTACAGCTTGATCTCGATGTCCACGCCAGCGGGGAGCTGGAGACTCATCAGAGCCTCGACCGTCTTATTGGACGGCTTCAGAATGTCGATCAGACGCTTGTGGGTGCGGCTCTCGAACTGCTCACGGCTGTCCTTGTACTTGTGGGTAGCACGCAGAACGGTGACCACCTCGCGATCGGTGGGCAGGGGGATGGGGCCGGAGACCCGGGCGCCGGTGCGCTTTGCGGTCTCAACGATCTTCTCTGCTGCCGCATCGATGAGCTGAACGTCGTAGCTCTGAAGACGGATTCTGATCTTTTCCTTGACTGCCATTTGGTTGTGCCTCCTGATAATGTGTAGTATGGGCAACTCGATCAATCACTGCACACTGTTCCGGGTGTCTCACATCTTCGCATTAGAAAAGCCGGTAAACCGCCACGCAGTTTTCCCGGAAAGAAATCTAGCAAAGATAAGCAGACATTGGTCCGCGTCGCAGCTATGCTGCGGGGACATATCCCTTCACTGTCAGTAATTCTTTCGCCCGGTTCATAGATCGGACATACTCCGCGGAAATAACCCGCATCGGCGTTTCGCCGTGCGGCAACCTCCCGCATCATCGCATATCGTGGCCTGCACGACTTGTATCGCACAAGCCCTTTGCAGCCGTCAGATATTTTATCATATCCGCGCCCTTTTTGCAAGCCTTTTTTTGAAAAAAATCAAACTTTTTTTCGCAGGTTTTTGCCCTGTGCCGCCCTGCCCTCAGCAGGGCCGGCCAGCTTCCTTATGATACTATAAATTGCGTGCCAACGCAAGAGGCAATCCTACAAATTCCATAAATTGCGGCCCAAAATTTTGACAAACCCCACAAAACAGAAGCGCCCGCTGATGCAGGCGCTTCTGACTGTCAAAAAAGTCCCAGCCGGACGACATGCGCGTACGGCTGGGACACCTACAGGGAAATTTGGCGCAGAGAGTGTGCGAGGCCGAAAGGCCGAGTGCGCGGTTCGGCGTCAAATTTTGTCCCCAGGGGCAAACACAGCGACCGCGTCCTGCGGACGAAACAGGGAGCTGTGTTTGGCGCAGCGCTCCGGTTTTTGCAAGCACCCGCTGCGGTGCGCCGCAAAAATCGGCTAAGCGCAAGAGGAACGCGGTCTGCCTTTTGCAAGGGCGCCACGACGCCCGCCGCAAAAGCAGGGAACCGCAACCAAAGGAATTTCTGCCGCGCGCATGCGCGCAGAAATGGGTTCCCCCTAAAGCGTGTCGTTTTCGACACGCTCAAGCGCCCGCTTCCGCGGGCGCTCGAGGAATGGTCTTTACTTTTTGCGCAGCTTGTCCAGCAGGGCCGGGTCGGGGGTGATGTAGGCGGTCTCGTACTTCTCATACAGCACCATGCCGGGCTTGAGGTCGCTGGTTTTGCGGATGTTCTTCACCTCGGTGTAGTCCACCGCCACCTTGACCCCCCTGGCCTGGCTGGAATGGAGCACCGCCAGCTGGGCGGCCTCCTCCCGGGTGCGGTCGGGGATGTCTTTGCCGTTGCTCATCACCACCGTGTGGCTGCCGGGAGCGTTCTTGGTATGGAACCACAGGTCCTTGCCCCGGGCGGTGTGGAGGGTCAGACGCTCGTTCTGGATGTTGTTGCGGCCCACCAGAATCTCGAACCCGTCCGACGACACATAGCGGTAGAAGTCGGCAGGCTTCTGCTTTTTGTCCCGCTGCTTGTAGTATTTCAGGTAGCCCTGGCTCTTGAGCTCGGCCCGGATCTCGTTGAGGGCCGCCTCGCCGGGGGCACTCTCCACCTCGTACAGCACCGTTTCCAGATAGGCGATTTCCTTTTCGCCTTCGGCCAGCAGGTCCACCAGCATCCGGGCGGCGGTCTGCTTCTTCTTGTAGGCCTTGAAGAAGTTCTGGGCGTTCTGGCTGGGGCTGTAGCGGACATCCAGGGGGATGGTGACTTCCTTCCCCTCGTCGTACCAGTTGGGGACGGTGATGCTCTTCATCCCCTTCTGGGCCTGGTAGAGGTTGGCCGACAGCAGCTCGCCGTACAGCCGCAGCTGCTCGCTCTTTTCGCTGGCTGCCAGTTCCTCTTTCCGGGCCGCCTGTTTGCGGACCGCCCGCTCATACATATTGTGGACCGCCTTGTGGAGCTCCTTGCTCTTGGTTCGCAGCCGCTCGGCCCGGTCCTTCTCGGCGTAGTAGCCCTCCAGCATCTCGCAGAAGGAAGGCCACCGGCGGATCTCATACCCGGCACCGTACTGCTGGGGCTGGAAGAAGGTGAACTCCAGAGGTTTGCCCTCGGGGCTCACCACGCTGCAGGGGGTGCCGCCGGCGGCGTGCTCGGCTTTCAGCGCCTCGATGGCTTCCAGCAGGGTCCGCTGCTGGGCCTGGTCCAGCTCGCAGGCGGTGAGGTCCTGGGGGCCAAAGGCCCGCCAGGCCACCTCCCGGCAGACCACCGGGCCCACCCCGGCCACCGTCCGGTTGAGGGCGCTGGCCACCGGCAGGTCCTTCTGGCAGGCCTGGGCCACAATGGAGGCGGCGCTGGACGCCAGGAAGTCGGGCCGGGCCGGCTTGGGGGGCACGGTGTAGGGCAGCCCCGGCAGCAGCTGCCGGATTTCGCTGTCCTCAAAATCCACCCGCTTGAGGGCGTCGATGATCTTGCCGCTCTGGACCAGCACCAGGTTGGAGTACCGGCCCATCAGCTCGGCGCAGAGGGTGTTGGTCACCAGGTCCCCCATCTCGTTGGTGCACAGGAAGTCAAAATAGACAATCCGGTCCCCCGGCTCCATCCGCACCCCGGTGAGGCGGCCGCCGGTGAGGTGCTTCCGCATCAGCATGCAGAAGGAGGGCGGCGTCTCGGGGTTTTCAAAGGTTTCGTCGGTAAGGCACACCCGGGCCGACCCGCTGCGGGCCGACAGCAGCAGGCTGTAGGTCTCGGTGCGGGTGCGCAGGGTGATGACCAGCTCATCCCGGGTGGGCTCAAATATCTTTGCAATCTTGGCGTCGGTCACCATGCGGCCCAGTTCGGCCGCCGTCAGTGCCAGCGTCGCGGCATCCAATGCCATGGTGTTCCCCCTCTCGTGTTGGGCCCCTGTCTCCTATTATAAATAAGTAAAGGGGTCCCGGTTTTCCCGGCTGGCAATCACCGCCAGACCCGGCACCTCCCGCTGGAGGCGGTCGGCCAGGGCGGCGGCGGCCGGGTATTCGGTGGCGTAGTGGCCGGCGGCGATCAGCCCCAGCCCCAGCCGTTTGGCGTCGCAGGCGGCGTGGTGGTTGGCCTCGCCGGTCAGCAGGCAGTCGGCCCCCACGGCCAGGGCATCCTCAAAGAGGCTGCCCCCCGAGCCGCTGATCACTGCCAGCCGCCGGACCATCCGGCCGTTGTCGGTGTACTTTACCTGGACCGCGGGCCCCTGCAAGGGCGGGACGCAGAGGGCCCCCAGACGGTCCTGGGCCAGGGCTGCCAGCCCCTCCACCGTGATGGGGTCAATCTCCCCCACCCGGCCGCAGCCTTCGGCGAAGGGTTCCGGGTTCCGCATCCCGAAGATGGCGGCCAGGATTTCGTTGACGCCGCCCTCGGCAGCGTCGTAGTTGGTGTGCATGCACACCGCCGAAATCCCCGCCTCCACCAGCAGGAAGGGCACGTCCTTCGGGCCCAGTTTTTTCAGGGGGGAGAAGATCACCGGGTGGTGGGAGACAATCACCCCGCAGCCCAGCTGCCGGGCCTCCTCCACCACCTCGGGGGTGATGTCCAGGGCCGTTAGGGCCCGCTCCACCGGCTTCCCGCAGTCCACCAGCAGGCCCACATTGTCCCAGCTTTCGGCCAGCTGGGGCGGGGCCAGCCGGGCCATCGCCTCATAAATGGTTTGCACCGTGATCTCCATGGTTCACCCTCCCTGGATCAGACGATCCATCTCCTCTGCCTCGGGGCTGCCGTCCGGCACGCCCCGCCGCAGTTTGACCAGTTTTTCCAGCTGTTTGGCGGCATAACCCTCCGCCCCGGGCCACTGGCCGGTCTGCCCATACAGGGCCTCAGCCAGGGTCAGCCGGCGGCAGACTCCGTCATATTCTGCCGCCATCACCGCATACCACCGGCCGGCTGCCTCCACCGGTTTGTCGCAGCAGAGCCGGAACCCATGGCCCGCCAGCCAGCGGCGCAGCTCGTCGTGGCGGGTGGCTGGGATCAGCACCAGCCGGGGGCCCTGGGGCGAAAAGATCCAGGGGGCTGCTTCCAGCATTTCCCAGGCGGTCTGGGCCGACACCCCCGCAATCACGATGGTGCCCACCTCCCCCGCCGACAACACAGAAAGACCGTCGCCCAGCCGAAGCTCGACGCGGTCTTGACAGTGTGCCGTCTCTACGGTCCGGCGGGCCTTGGCCAGGGGGCCGGGCCGCAAGTCGGAACCGATTACTTTGGGGTACAGGCCCGAACAGGCCAGCGCTGCAGTCAGCTTGCCGTGATCACAGCCGATGTCTGCCACCGGCAGCCCCGGGCGCACCAGCGCCGCAGCGGCTGCCAGCCGTGCATCCAGAACCATCTCAGCCCTGGGCCTTGGCTGCCAGGTGATCGTTCAGCTTCTGGATCAGGGCGTCGCAGTCCACGCCGTGGACGGCGCAGGCCTCCTCGATGCTCTCGCCGCGGGAGGCGGGGCAGCCCAGGCAGTGCATGCCGATCTCCATGAAATAGGGAGCGGTGGAGCTGTCCAGATCCAGGATGTCGCCGATGACGGTCTCGCGGGTCACCTGGAAGGGCTCGTCGCTGTGGTTCTTGCGGACAGAACTGAAAATATCAAACATGATGGCAATTCCTTTCATGCAGGGTGTGATGCATTCGATTGGTATCTGTATGATACCCCAAAGTTCCCGGAATTTGCAAGTAACCGGGTCACAAAAAGAGAGCTCCCGCTGTCTTGCGGCAGCAGGAGCCCTTCGGGGTTACATCTTAGTTCTGCTTGATGCGAGCGAAGCAGTCAGAGCAGTAGACGGGGCGGTCCTCACGGGGCTGGAAGGGAACCTTGCAGGCCTTGCCGCAGGAAGCGCACACAGCGTCGTACATCTTGCGCTCACCGGTGCCGGCAGGACGGACGCCGTTCTTGCGGGCGTCACGGCAAGCCTTGCAGCGCTGGGGCTGATTCTCAAAGCCGCGGGATGCATAGAACTCCTGCTCGCCGGCAGTCCAAACAAACTCCTTGCCGCAGTCCTTGCAAACTAAAGTCTTGTCTTCGAACATTGTAGTATCTCCTCTTGTTTTGTTCTTGCCCGCGGAAGGATTGGAACACACCTTGGTTTTTGGGGACCATCGCGCCGATCGTAAGCTACCAGGGGCTTGAAGCATGATATCATCCTCGGGTCGAGGACTCCCTTATTGTACCCCGCTTTCCCGGATTTGTCAACCAAAAAACAGAGGCGTGCCGCGCAAATTCCATTTCCAGCGCCATAAGACATACTTTTGCTTTTGTCAAATCCTGTCCCTTTGCACAAAAAGGCCGCATGCCTGTCAAGACATGCGGCCTTTGAAGGATTTGGGTGTCTTTTCAAGCCCCGGCGGGGCCCGGAAAACTCAGTGCTGGTTCTCCAGGACTTCCTTGGTGTCGCGGGCGATCATCAGCTCCTCGTTGGTGGCGATGATCAGGGTGCGGACCTTGGCGCCCCAGGCGGTGATCTCGCAGACATCGCCCTGGGGATCGCGGTTCTTGTCGGTATCGATGCGGATGCCCAGCCAGTCCATGTGGTGGCAGATCTTGGCGCGGACGATGTCGTCATGCTCGCCGATGCCGCCGGTGAAGACCAGAGCGTCCACGCCGCCCATGGCGGAGATGTAGCTGCCCACCAGCTTCTTGATCTGGTAAGTCAGCATATCGATGGCCAGCTCGGCGCGGCTGTTGCCCTCACGGGCTGCCTTTTCCACGTCGCGCATATCGCTGGAAACACCCGAGATGCCCAGCAGGCCCGACTTCTTGTTCAGGATCTCATCCAGCTGATGGCCGGTGATGTCCAGGGTGTACTTCAGGTAGTTGACCACAGAGGGATCCAGGTCGCCGCAGCGGGTGCCCATCATCAGGCCGGCCAGCGGGGTCATGCCCATGGAGGTATCCACAACGCGGCCCTGGTCCACAGCGGTGATGGAAGAACCGTTGCCCAGGTGGCAGGTGATCAGCTTCAGGCGGCTGATGGGCTCCTCCAGGTACTCAGCGGCCTTGTGGCTGACGTACTTGTGGCTGGTGCCGTGGAAGCCGTAGCGGCGGACGCCGTACTTGGTGTAGTACTCGTAGGGGATGGCGTACATATAGGCCTTCGGGGGCATGGTGCTGTGGAAGGCGGTATCAAAGACAGCCACCTGGGGCACATTGGGGCCAAAGACCTTGCGGGCGGTCTCGATGCCCAGGATGCCGGCGGGGTTGTGCAGGGGAGCCAGGGGGCTCAGCTCACGCAGGGTGGCAATGACTTCGTCGGTGATCAGGCAGCTGGACTGGAACTTCTCGCCGCCGTGGACCACCCGGTGACCGATGGCGTCGATCTCGTCCACGCTCTCAATGCACTTGCCGGCGCCGGTGGTCATCTTCTTGATGACCTCGTTGAATGCCTCGGTGTGGGTGGGGAAAATGGCGGGGGTGGTGGCCTTGTGGCCGTTGGCGTCGTGGGTGATCATGCTGCTCTCCATGCCGATGCGCTCGCACAGGCCCTTGCACAGCACCTTCTCGCCGTCCATATCAATCAACTGATACTTCAGGGAAGAAGATCCACAGTTGATAACCAGAACTTTCATCTTCTTCGTTGCCTCCTGTTTTACTTTCTGCCGTCTGAGGGGCGTGCCCCGGCAGAACTCCTTACAAAGAAAACCACAAGGGCCCGGACCAGAATGCAGCGTAAAAGCGCTGTACTTTCCAAACCATTGCGTTCTATTTGTTTACATTATATAATAGAGCCAGCGTCTTTTCAAGAGAAAAAGACCAAAAAGATCATTTCTTGTGTACAACATACAGGAGGCTTCATGGAGTTTGCCGGCATCATCGCAGAGTACGATCCCTTCCACAACGGCCACGCCTGGCAGCTGGCAGCGGCCCGGCAGATGGGGGCCGCCCACACGGCGGTGGCCCTCAGCTGCGGGCTGACCCAGCGGGGCGCCCCGCCCCTGCTGCCCGAGCCGGTGCGGGTGCGGGCCGCCCTGGAAGCGGGGGCCAGCCTGGTGTTCGCCCTGCCCGCCCCCTGGGCCATGTCGGGGGCAGAATCCTTTGCCCGGGCGGGGGTGACGGTGCTGGCGGCAGCGGGGTGCGATGCCCTGGTGTTCGGCGCCGAGACCCCTGATGTGGAGCTGCTGACCCGTGCCGCCCGGGTGCTGGCCTCCCCTGCCTACCGAGAAGCCCTGAAACAGCAGCTGGCCGCCGGGGCCCGGCACTTTGCCGCCGCCCGGCAGGCGGCAGTGGAACAGGTCTGCCCCGGGGCTGGCCTGGCCGATCTGCTGGACCGGCCCAACAACAACCTGGCGGTGGAATACTGCAAGGCCATCCTGGAGCTGAAGGCCCCCCTCACCCCGGTGCCCCTGCCCCGCCAGGGGGCAGACCACGGCCAGGCCTGGACCGCCGGCCGGTATGCCAGCGCCAGCGCCCTCCGGGCCCTCTGGGCCCAGGAAGGCCCCGAGGCCCTGACCCCCTATGTGCCCCCGCAGGCACTGGCCCTCTATCGGGAGGCCGGGGCCGCCGGGCAGTACACCGATTTCGGGGCGGTGAGCCTGGCCGCCCTCTCCCGGCTGCGGGCCCGGCAGGACTTTGCCGGGGTCCGCGGCGCCGCCGAGGGCCTGGAACACCGTCTGGCCCAGGCAGTCCGGCAGGCGGTGACCCTGGAAGGGCTGTGGGATGACCTGACCACCGTCCGGTATCCCCGGGCCCGGATGCGGCGCCTGGTGATGGACGCCGCCCTGGGCTACGGCGCCGGCCCCGGCTGGCTGGATCTGCCCGCCCTGCCCCCCTATCTCCATCTGCTGGGCCTCCGGCAGGAGGCCGCGGGGCTGCTGGCCCGGGCGTCCCTGCCGGTGTCCCCCTCCCTGGCCAAGCTGGCCCGGGAAAACCAGGACTGCGCCCTGGCTGTCCGGGCCCAGGCGGCCGCGGCGGACTTCACCGCCCTGTGCCGCCGTACCCCCGCCCCCATGGGGACAGCCTTCACCCAGCCCCTCATCAAGCTATAAAAAGAGCGGAGCCCGCCGGAAAGCAGGCTCCGCTTTAGACTGTCAAAAAATGTCCCCGCCGGACGACATGTGCGTACGGCCGGGACACCGACAGGGAAATTTGGCGCAGAGAGTGTGCGAGGCCACAAGGCCGAGTGCGCGGTTCTGCGCCAAATTTTGTCCCCAGGGGCAAACACAGCGACCGCGTCCTGCGGACGAAACAGGGAGCTGTGTTTGGCGCAGCGCTCCGGTTTTTGCAAGCACCCGCTGCGGTGCGCCGCAAAAATCGGCTAAGCGCAAGAGGAACGCGGTCTGTCTTTTGCAAGGGCGCTACGATGCCCGCCGCAAAAGCAGGGAACCGCAACCAAGGGAATTTCTGCTGCGCGTATGCGCACAGAAATGGGTTCCCCCTAAAGCGCATCAGGACAGGAAGTCATCCCCCGGCAGCTGGTTCCACAGGCGGTAGTAAATCCCCTTCTTTTCCAGCAGCTCCTCGTGGGTGCCGTCCTCCAGGATTCCCTCGGCCCCCAGCACCAGGATCCGGTCGTAATCCTTGATGGTGGTCAGCCGGTGGGCGATGGTCAAAGTGGTGCGGCCATGGGCCAGCTGCTCCAGGCTCTGGCCCACCAGGATCTCGCTCTCGTTGTCCAGGGCGCTGGTGGCCTCGTCCAGAATCAGGATGGGCGGGTTCTTGAGGAACACCCGGGCGATGGACAGCCGCTGCTTCTGGCCGCCCGACAGCTTGACGCCCCGCTCGCCCACATAGGTGTTGTAGCCGTCCTTCAGGCCCAGGATGAACTTTTCCGCCCCGGCCATGCGGGCGGCCTGGGCAATTTCCTCCTGGGTGGCCCCCGGCCTGCCGTAGGCGATGTTCTCGGCCACCGTGCCGCTGAACAGGTAGACATCCTGCTGGACGATGCCGATGGCCGCCCGCAGGCTCTCCAGGGTCACCTTGCGGATGTCCTGGCCGTCGATGAAGATCTTGCCGGCGGTCACATCATAGAACCGGGGGATCAGGTTGCACAGGGTGGTCTTGCCGCCGCCGGAGGGGCCCACCAGGGCCAGCCGCTGGCCCGCCGGGATCTCGATGCTGACATTCCGCAGCACCTTGTTGTGGTCGTCGGGGTACTCAAAGCTGACATGGTCAAACTTGATCTGCCCCGGCCCCGGCTTGAGGGGGGCAGCCCCGGGGGCGTCCTGGATATCCACCGGGGTGTCCAGGATCTCAAAGAACCGCTCGATGCCGGTCATGCCCCGCTGGAACTGCTCGGCAAACTCCACAATCCGGCGGATGGTGGCAATCAGGGTGGACACATACAGGGAGTAGGCCACCAGGTCGCCGGGGGTGATCCACCCCTTCACCACAAAGATGCCGCCCCCCAGAATGGTCACCAGGTACATCAGGCCGTCGAACATCCGGGTGGAGGTCTGGAAGGCCGCCATCACCCGGTAGCTGTTCTTTTTCAGCCGCTGGAAGGTGCCGTTGCCGGCCTCAAACTTTTCGTTCTCGGTCTTTTCGGCGCAGAAGGCTTTCACCACCCGCTCCCCCAGCAGGCTCTCCTCGATCTGAGCGTTCAGCTCGCCCACCTGGACCCGCTGGGCCCGCTGGGTGGCCCGCAGCCGGGTGTTCAGCTTGATGGACACCACCCCCATCAGGGGCAGGCAGAGGAACAGCAGGGCCGTCAGCCCCAGGCTGTACCGGCTCAGGATGATGAAGCTGGCCACAATCTTGACCGCCGCGATGAAGAACTCCTCAGGGCAGTGGTGGGCAAACTCGGTGACGTCAAACAGGTCGTTGGTGATCCGGCCCATGATCTGGCCGATCTTGTTGTTGGAATAGTAGGCCACGCTCAGCCGCTGGAGATGGGCAAAGGCGTCCCGCCGCATGTCAGTCTCGATGTAGACGCCCATGACGTGGCCCATGTCCGCCATATAGTAAGCCGCCAGGCCGTCGATCAGCCGCAGCACAAAGTACAGGAATCCCAGCTTCAGCACCACCCCCACCGTCAAAGCTGCCAGGTCATTGACGGCGGTGTTGGTGATGTACCGGAGGATCAGAGGCAGCACCAGGTCGCAGATGCAGGTCAGGGCTGCGCAGAACAGGTCAAAGACCATGGTCTTCCAGTATTTCTGCTCATAGGGCCAGAACCGCTGCAGCAGCCGGGCCGCCGAAGTATGGCGGGCGTTGGGGTCCCCATACTTCGGTTTCTCGACATCTTTCAAATCCACCATGTTGATTCTCCTGTTTATTTTACAAATCGTTTTCTCTTTTCCCTCAGTTTTCCCCTCAGACGGCAGCGCTCAGCGGGTGCCGTAGTCCCGGGCGCCGTAGATGGCGGTGCCGATCCGCACCAGGGTGGCCCCTTCCCGGATGGCGTTTTCAAAGTCGCCGCTCATCCCCATGGACAAGGTTTCCATCTGCACGTTCTGGTAGCCCCGCTCCCCGGCCTGGACGAACAGTTTGTACACCTGGGCCAGGATCGCCCGGTTGGCTGCGTCGTCATCGTTCACCGGCGGGATGGCCATCAGGCCCTTGACCCGCAGATGGGGCTGGGCCGCCGCCCTATCCAGCAGGGCCCACAGCTGTTCGGGGGAAACGCCGGTCTTGCTGGCCTCCTCCCCGATGTTCACTTCCAGCAGGATGTCCTGTACCAGGTCCAGCTTGGCGGCTTCTTTTTCCAGGGCCAGCACCAGGTGTTCGCTGTCCACGCTCTGGATCAGGGACGCCTTGCCCAGCACCTTCTTGATCTTGTTGGTCTGCAGGTGGCCGATGAAGTGGACCGGCTTGCCGCAGTAGGCCCCTGCCTCGTAATTGGCGCACAGCTCCTGGACGTGGTTTTCCCCGAACAGGTCGATGGGCAGTTTGGCGCTCAGGGCAATGGTCTCGGGGGTGTGGGTCTTGCAGGCTGCGCACAGCTGGACGCTGGCGGGGTCCCGCCCGGCCTCCCGGGCGGCTTCATCCATCCGGCGGCGGATCTCTGCCACCGCCTCAGCCATCTGTTCCAAATTCCGTTCCGGCATATTTCAGTTCAATCCTCCTCTGTGTATTTTGCCCGCTCGCCGCCGATCAGTTTGGGGCGGGTCCGGGCGCAGAGCAAAATGGCGCGGCCGATGTGGTCCAGGGACAGGCGCACCGGCACAGCCACCCGCTTCAGGTGCATCCCGATGAGGGTGCCGCCGATGTCCATGCCCGCATGGGCCTGGATGGCCTCCACCGCCACCGGGTCTTTGAAGTGCTTCCAGCAGGTGGTGGCCCAGCTGCCGCCGGCATGGGGCCGGGGCACCACGCAGACTTCTTCCCAGCCGTAGGCCTCGGCGGCCTCCCGCTCCAGGATCAGGGCCCGGTTCAGGTGCTCGCAGCACTGGGCTGCCAGCCAGATGCCCCGCTCCTGCAGCACCGGGGCGATGCCTGCATAGACGGCGGCAGCAGCCTCCATGCTGCTGTCATGGCCGATGTGGCCCCCCACAATCTCGCTGGAGGAGCAGCCCACCACAAATACATTTCCCTTGCGGAGATTGGCCTGGGCCAGCAGCTCTTTCACGGCCTGGCGGGCCTGGGCGGTGATCTCCTGTTTTTCCTGTTCTGTCATTGCAAAACGCCTCTTTCCTCAAAAACGGAAGTAACAAACATTGGAATCGGTGCCGGGCAGATACAGCCGGTTGCCGCTGGCAGCCGCTGCCCACCCTGTCACATCGCTGGAACCATAGGTCGCCTCCAGCTTTCCCTCGGGGTCAAAGCCCTGGGCCGCCGTGGGGCACCGGCGGAACAGCCGCTGCTGGACGCTCCGGGGCAGGCGGGCGGCCACCTCCCGGAAGCCGGGGTCGTCGGCCCGGTTTTCCAGCCAGTCCGACTGATCCCAGGCATAGGCCGCATAGACGCTGCCTTCTTCGTCGGTTGTGAGGGCCCCGGGATAGCCGGGCAGATCCCCCGCAAAGAGGGTGCAGCCCTTGCCGCCGGCGGTCAGTTCCCGGCTGTCAGAGTCCACCGCCCAGATGCACCGGCTGGCCAGGTCTGCCACATAGAGGGTATCCCCCTCGGGGGAAAGCGCCAGGCCGGAGGCCCCGGCCACGCCCCCCAGCACCCGCTGGACCGTCCGGGCCGCCGGGTCATAGACATAGACCCAGCCGGTGGCGGTGTGGCCGATCAGCTCGGCCCGCAGCACGTCCTCCAGGGTGCCCGACCGGGTGCCCTGCCGGGCCGCCTCGGTGAAATAGACCCGGCCCTCCTGGTCCACTGCCACCGCCGCCGGGTAGGACAGGGCCCGGCCGTCGATCTGGTTCACCACCTGCTGGGTGGCGGCCCCCCAGTCATCGTGGGAGGCCTGGCAGAGGGCCCCGCCCTCACGGGTGAGGCGGGTGTACCAGATATCTCCCTCTCCGTCAAAGGCGAAGGAGGTGATGGTCCCCTGCTCGGTCAGCACCACCGTCTGGCCGGTGCCGTCCTCCCGCATCCGCAGCAGGGCGCTGCCCTCCCCTTCCAGGGGCCGGGCTGCCAGATAGAGCCAGCCGTCCTGGCGCACCATGCAGTCAGGGGACTGGTAGCCTTCCAGCGGCAGGGACACCGTCTCAGCCGCCGTCTGGCCCCCCTGGGGAGCCTGGGCCGCCGGCAGGGTGTAGCTCTGGGGCTGGGCGTCGATGGGGCGGAAGCCCAGGGTATACACCAGGCCCGCCGCCATCAGCACCGCAAACACCGCCGCCGCAATCTGGAACCGGTGGAGGATAAAATCCCGCCGGGCCCGGCGCTCTGCCTCCCAGGCGGCACGGCGGCGGGCTTCCTCGGCCTGCTGGGCCCGGAAGCGGCGGGCATACCGGGACGCCCAGCTATAGATCCCCGGCCCAAAAATCACCAGAATGATGAACAGGACCAGTATGATTTCGGTCAATCCCAAACGCATGGCTGTGATTCCTTTCTGTTGCCCCGCCGGCGCCGGGCCGGGGGTGAGGGATGGGTCGGCTTCAGTATACCGCATCTGTGCCCTCAGGTGCAAGTGCAGGGGGGCTTTCCGCCCGGTGCTGCGCCGGCCGCCGGGCCCCGGGAGCGGTGATATTTTTCCAAAGGATTCACCCAAAGTTCACACTTCTTCACATTTTCCGTATTATTATTAAATTATAATACAATGATGTGAAACCGGTCCGGCGGCCCGCTGCCGGCGGCCCGCTGCCGGACTGTTTTGAATCAGAAATGGAGGACCCCCGCCCTATGGCTAAAATCTTGATCGTCGACGACGAACCCCGCATCCGGGAATTGATCCGGGAGCATCTGCAGTATGCGGGCTACACCTGTGAGGAGGCAGCCGACGGCTCGGCTGCCCTGGCCCAGGTTACCAGTTCCAGCTACGATCTGGTGATCCTGGACCTGATGATGCCTTTCATGGACGGTATGACCTGCCTGCGGGAGATGCGCAGCCGCCACATCAACACCCCCGTCATCATTCTGACGGCCCGGGGCGAGGAATACGACAAACTGGCCGGCCTGGAGGGCGGCGCCGACGACTATGTGGTGAAGCCCTTCTCCCCCCGGGAGCTGGTGGCCCGGGTGCGGGCCGTCCTCAACCGGACCCTGGCCCACCCCGACACCGCCGCCACCATCATGACCTTTGGGGAGCTGTCCATCGACACCGCCAGCCACACCGTCAAGGTCAGCGGCGAGGAAGTCAGCCTCACCCCCAAGGAGTTTGACCTGCTGGTCTTCCTGGCCTCCAACAAGGGCATCGCCCTTTCCCGGGAGAAGATCCTGCAGAAGGTGTGGAACTACGACTATTTCGGCGAGGACCGCACGGTGGACACCCACGTCAAGATGCTGCGGGGCCACCTGGGGGCCTGCCGCAGTTACATTGTGACCGTCTGGGGCATCGGCTATAAGTTCGACCCCGACGCCCGCCGGTAATCCATGCCGCGTCTGAAAAAAGCCCGGCGCTCTGCCCCCGGCATCCGGGCCCAGCTGATGCTGTTCCTCGCCTTCATCTGCCTGCTGCTGCTGGTGCTGTACTGGTTCCTCTCCACCCAGCTGCTGGAACCGCTGTACAACCGCCGGATCGAAAACCAGCTGGCCAGCCAGGCCGACGAGATCGTGACTTTGATCCAACAGACCCAGGACGAGGGGGACGTCATTTCCAGCTGGAACTTCGGGGTGCTGGTGGTGAACAGCGATTTCCGCACCAAGCTGTATGAAAGCCTGTCGGCCAACACCCAGCTGACCAACTTCTGTGTGGACATTTCCGACTCCACCCTCCGCAGCGTCATCACCATCGAAAACCTGTACCCCTGCCTGCTCCACAACAGCACCCTGTCCTCCAAATCGGACAGCAGCACCTTCTCCTGGGACAAATCCACCGTCATTGAGATGCGCCGGGCCTGCCGGGCCAACGGCAGCTGGCTTCAGATCCTCAACACCAGCGGCGGCTCCTCCCAGGTGATTGTGGGCCGGATGAGCCAGGACGGCACCTACTCGGTGCTGGTGTCCACCAGCCTGGTCCATGTGGCCGAGGCCGGGCAGGTGCTGAGCGCCATGCTGCCCCTGATCGCCATCCTGGTGTTCGCCTTTGCCCTGGCGGCGGCCTGGCTGTTCAGCCAGTGGTTCACCCGCCCCCTGCGGGACCTCTCCGCTGCGGCCCGCCAGGTGGCCCAGGGGGATTATTCGGTCCACGTGGAGTCCTTCCGGCGGGACGAGCTGGGCACCCTGGCCGAGGATTTCAACCACATGGCCAAGGAAGTCCAGCGGGCCGCCCAGATGCAGCGGGACCTGCTGGCCAACGTCTCCCACGACCTGCGCACCCCCCTGACCCTCATCAAGGGCTATGCCGAGACGGTGCGGGACATTACCGGCGACGACAAGGCCCACCGGGATGAACAGCTGAACATCATCGTGGATGAGACCGACCGCCTCACCGCCCTGGTGTCCAGCGTCATGGAGCTGAGCAAGGTGACCAGCGGCGCCGACAAGTGCGAGAAGGTCCGGTTTGACATGGGCCAGCTGTGCGACGAAGTCAGCGAGCGCTACGACGCCGTCTGCGCCCAGAACGGCTGGACCCTCAAGCTGGAGGTGCCCGACCAGCCCCTGGACGTCTACGCCGACCCGGCCATGATTGAGCGGGCCCTCCACAACCTGCTGGGCAACGCCATGCACCACATCGGCGCCGACGGGGTGTTCATCCTCCGGGCCCAGCCCTGTGAAGAAGGGGTCCGGGTGGAGGTGGAGGACCACGGCCCCGGCATCTCGGCCGACGACCTGCCCTACATCTTCGAGCGGTACTACCGCTCCCGGTCGGATGCAGGCAAGGCCGGCACCGGCCTGGGCCTCTCCATCACCAAGGCCATCTTCCAGCAGCACGGCTTCCGGTTCGGCGTCCAGAGCACGCCGGGCCAGGGTTCCACCTTCTGGTTCATCATGAAGCCGCCCCCTGCCGAAACCTGATCGAATTTTGTCCCATCCCAGCCGGGCTGTTGCATTCTGCCGCCCGGCTGCTGTATACTGTTGACGTTCCCACTTGATCCGCCATCACAGAGAGGGCTGCGGGCGCCCGGCGCCCGGCCCGCGGAGGCTGACAGAGATGATTACCATCACCGTTGCACGGGACGGCAGCGGCGACTTCGCCACCATCGGCGAGGCCCTTCTGGCTGTACCCTATGACCAGCCCGCCGAGATCCAGATCGGCCCGGGCACCTACCGCGAAAAACTGGTGTGTGAAAAACAGGAGATCACCCTGCGTGGGGCCGGCATGGGCCAAACCCGGCTGGTCTGGGGAGACGGCGGCAAACTGCCCCACTGGGACGGCCGGCCCACCGGCATCTTCCGCAGCTGGACCGCCTTTTTCAGCGGCGGCCTGGTGACGGTGGAGGGGATGACCATCCAGAACGACGCCGGGCCCGGCCCCCAGGCCGGCGCAGGCATCGCCGCCTATGTGGACAGCCGGCGGGCCATCTTCCGCCATGTCCAGCTGCTGGGCCATCAGAACACCCTGTTCTGCGGCCCGCTGCCTGAAAAGGAGCGGGAGAAGGAAAGCTTCCTGGGCCCCCGGGCCTTTGCCCCCCGGCAGCCCAGCGCCCAGTATTACCAGGGCTGCGAGATCGCCGGGGATGTGGACTGCATCCTGGGCGGGGCCGACGCCCTCTTTGAACAGTGCATCCTCCGCTCGGTGGACGGCGGCACCGGCTCCTGCCGGGGCTATGTCACCGCCCCTTCCACCGCCCCCGATGGCCTGGGCTTTGTGTTCTGGGACTGCGACTTTGTGTCCGACTGCCCCGCCGGCAGCGTCTATCTGGGCCGGCCCTGGCGGCCCGCCGGCAAAACCGCCGTGCTGGAGTGCCGGCTGGGGGCCCACATCGCCCCTGCCGGCTTCTCCCCCTGGAACGGCCGGGCCGAGGGGGACAAAGCTGTCTTTGCCGAGGAGGGCAGCACCGGCCCCGGCGCCCTTCCCCGCACCGGCGGGCTGGTCCGCAGCCTGGACGCTGCCCAGGCCGGCCGTCTGCTGACCCAGGCCCGGCGCCGCTGCCGCCCCGAATGAGCCCCCACAAGAGAAAGGAAGCGTATCCATGAACCGCATGCCCAACTGGCTCAAATGGCTGGTGATTCTGTTTGTCTTTGTGATACTGGCCGTTTTGATGCTGGCGGTCAACGACCGGGCCTCCCGGGTGGATATGCCCGAGCCGGACAACACCTTCGGCATCTACCGCTCGGCCAGCGAGAGCGAAGCTGCATAAAAGGATCATCACAAAAGGCCCTGCCGCTTTTCCACGGCAGGGCCTTGTTTTGTTGATTTCTCAGCTCTTGAGGACAATCTTGCCATCCTCGGCGTCCACCGTCAGGCTGCCGCCCGAGGCCAGCAGGCCGTCCACAATCCGGGTGGCGGCTTCGTCCTCCACCTGCTTGCGGATGACCCGCCGCAGCTCCCGGGCGCCGAATTTGGCGCCGTCGCACTGGGCCACCAGGGCCTTGATGGCTGCCGGGGTGTAGCTGTAGCTGATCCCCTTGGCCTCCATGCCGGAGCGGTATTCCTCCAGCATCAGGCCGGCAATTCCCTCCAGGGTCTCCTGGCTCAGGGACTTGAAGACCACAATCTCGTCCACGCGGCCCAGGAACTCGGGGCGCAGGAACTGGCGCAGGGCCTTCATGGTCTTGTCCTTGTTCATCTCATCGGCGCTCTTGTTGAAGCCAAGGCCGCCGGTGCCCTGCTCCGAGGAGCCGGCGTTGGAGGTCATGCAGATGACCGTGTTGGAGAAATCCACCGTCCGGCCCTGGGCGTCGTTGATCTTGCCCTCGTCCAGGATCTGGAGCAGGATGTTCAGCACATCGGGGTGGGCCTTTTCGATCTCGTCGAACAGCACTACGCTGTAGGGGCGGCGGCGGACCTTCTCGGTCAGCTGGCCGGCCTCCTCATAGCCCACATAGCCCGGGGGCGAACCGATCATCCGGGACACCGCGTACTTCTCCATATACTCGCTCATGTCCAGACGGATCAGCGGGTCGGGGCCGGCGAACAGCTGGCTGGCCAGCTGCTTCACCAGCTCGGTTTTGCCCACGCCGGTGGGGCCCACAAAGATGAAGCTGGCAGGGCGGCGGCGGCCGGCCAGATCGGCCCGGCTCCGCTTGACGGCCTGGGCCACCAGGTGGACCGCCTCGTCCTGGCCGATGATCTTCTTTTTCAGCTCGTCTTCCAGACCGGCCAGGCGGACATACTCGGTCTCCCGAATCTTGACCGCCGGGATGCCGGTCCACAGCTCGATGACCCGGGCCAGGTCGTCCATCGACACCGAGATCTCGCTGGCAGCTGCCTGCCGGGCGGGCAGGTCGGCCTCCAGCTGGGCAATCCGGGTCTTCCGCTCAGCCACCTGCTCATAGTCGATGGCTTCGTCGGTGCTGGAGGACTCCATCTCGGCTTCCTCCTTCTTGAGGGTATCCAGCTCCTTCTGGGCTTCCAGATAGGCCGAGATTTCGGGGTGGGCCAGGTTGCAGCAGGCGCAGGCCTCATCCAGCAGGTCGATGGCCTTGTCAGGGAGGTAGCGGTCGGTGATATACCGCTCGGACAGGGTGACCGCCGCGTTCACCACATTGGCGGGCACCTTCACATGGTGGTAGTCCTCGTAGTAGCGCTTGATGCCGTTCATCACCGCGATGGTGTCGGAAATGCTGGGCTCCTCCACCCGCACCGGCTGGAACCGGCGCTCCAGGGCCTGGTCCTTCTCGATATACTTGCGGTACTCCGAGAAGGTGGTGGCGCCGATCACCTGGATCTCGCCCCGGGAAAGGGCGGGCTTCAGGATGTTGCCGGCGTTCATGGCGCCCTCGCTTTCGCCTGCGGCGGTGATGGTGTGGATCTCGTCGATGAACAGGATCACGTTCCCCGCCTGGCGGACTTCGTTCAGCAGGCCCTTGACCCGCTGCTCAAACTGGCCCCGGAACTGGGTGCCCGCCACCAGGGCGGTGAGGTCCAGCAGGTAGATTTCCTTGTCCTTCAGCTGGGCCGGCACCTGGCCCCGGGCAATCCGCTCGGCAATGCCCTCGGCGATGGCCGTCTTGCCCACGCCTGCCTCGCCGATGAGGCAGGGGTTATTCTTCTGCCGCCGGGAAAGGATCTGGATGGTCCGGTAAATCTCCCGGTCCCGCCCGATGATCTCGTCCAGCCGGCCCTCCCGGGCCTTGGCGGTCAGGTTTTCGCAGTAAGTGTCCAGATATTTGCGGCGGGGCGGCTTTTTGTTCCCCTTGCCGTTTTTGGGGGCGGAGCCGTTCTGGTCGGCCTGGCCCGCCATATTCAGGGGGAAGGTGGCGTTGCCGCCCGGCACAAAATCTTCGTCCCCGGCGTTGTCGTCGTCCCCCTGCTGCATTCCCATCATCATGGCCAGGGGGTTGGCGCCGTCGCCCATCTCCTCCATCAGATTATCCATCCGGTCTTCCATATTATCCATGTCCTGATCGGACATGCCCAGCTGCTTCATCATGTCTTCCACCGGCTTGATGTGCAGTTCCCGGGCGCAGTGCAGGCAGTAGCCCTCCTGCTTCATCTGGCCGTTCTCCATCCGCTGGACGAAGATGATGGCCGGACGTTTTTTGCATCGAACGCAAACCATAGCGTTTCCTCCTATCGCAAAACCCTCCCCTCTCGTTTATGAGACAAACGGGTTGACAAGGTTGAAAAGTTGGTACCAGACGCTGGTCCCCAGGGCCGCGTCATTGAGCCAGGGCAGGTTGCCCCCGGTGATGATCACCAGTGCCCACACCACGCACAGCAGCAGGAACACATCGGCCAGACCGGCCGCGGCCCCTGTCAGGACGCCCAGGGTCCGGTTGACTGTTCCCACCACCGGCAGGTGGTTCACCAGGCCCAGGACGGTCACCAGCAGGCTGATGAGCATCCGCAGCGCGGCGAAACAGAGAAAGAACAGCACCACCGAAAACACCGGCGTCAGCAGCGGGCGGATGACATCCTGAACAATGGTGTCTGCAATCACCACGGCGTTGTCGGTCAGCAGGCCGTCCAGCGCCCGCTGGCAGGCTTCCACCACCTGCTGGCGGAAGCTCTCGGGCAGAAACCCGGCGTACCGCTGGGCGATGACGTTCAGGTCCACGGCGCCCCCGGCCGACAGGTTGGCAGCAATCCGCTCCCGGAAGCTGCCGGCAAAGAAGCGGTCGAACAGGGCGCCCGAGCCCCAGGCCGCCAGCTGGTGGCCCCCGATCAGGCTCAGCAGGTTGCCGCCGATCTGGACCACCGCGGCCAGCATGCCCTTGCGGGCATAGTGGATGGCAAGGCCGATCCAGACCGCAGTACAAATGATATCAAAAAGAAATGACGGATTCATGAACATCCTCGAAAAACTTTATCAGACTGGGTGGCAGAGTGCCAACGGGCACTCAGACGGACCTTCCTCCTCAAACCCCAGGGATGGCCTCAAGCCGCCGGTACAGACGATGCCGCCGAATCAGCCGCCTCGCTGGAGGCGTCCTGGTCCGGCGGGGTGATCCGCTGGACCATGTTGTCGGTGAAAACAAACAGTCCGCTGCTGTTTGCCAGCATGGCCTGGGGACGGGCGTCCATGGCCACCGTCCACTGATAGGTGCCGTCCAGGCCGAAGCATTCCACCGAGCTGTCGCACAGCAGGTAGAAGGCGTCCGAGCCCCGGGCGATGCCGTGGGCGGTGGGGACAGTGCCCTCGTACTGGATGTCCAGGCTGCTGTTCATCAGCACCACGCTGCTGGCCTGGCCGCTGCCGAACAGGACCGCCAGGCCCCCGCTGGAGGCAGACAGCCCCGCCACCGCAGCCCCGCCGAACTCCCGCCGGGCCTGGGCGCTGCCGTCCGACCCGTAGAGGGCGGCATGGGTATCATACACCGCCAGCAGCCGGGAATTGGACTGCCATTCCAGGTCCAGGGGGGTGCTGCCGGCCTCCGAGGCCAGCAGCTGGGGGTCCCCCGCCCGCAGGTTCACCAGATAGAGGTTGGACACCACCTGCCCCTCCTGGGCGGTGAGGGTGGCCACAGCCAGCTGGCTGCCGTCGGGGGAAAATTCCATCCGCATCGGAATGCCCTCGGTGGTGGTGAGGCTCCAGGTCAGCACCTCCTTGCGGGAGGTGTCGTAGACGGTCAGCATGGCCAGCTTGCGCACATCGTCGGTGACCACCGCCAGCTCGCCCCCGTCGCTGAGGGCGCAGAGATACAGGTCCCCGTCGGTCTGGCGGCTGTATAGCTCCCGGGTGCGGCTCTCCACCCGCAGCTCAGAGCCCGAGCGGTTGTACAGCACAAAGCTGTTTTTCCCCGCCGCCAGGGCCGGCCGGGCATAGCCTGTGCCGATGTTGTTGAGCTTGGTGCCGCTGTGGGAATAGACGACGCAGCCGTCCTCCCCCAGCACCACAAAGCTGCCCTCCAGCTGCTCCACCTGGTACACCGCGCCGGTGCCGGTCTGCTGGGGGAAACCCCGCTCGGGCATCAGGGCAATCCGCACCGTGTCGGCCAGGTTTTCCAGGGCCATCACCGAGGTGTTCACCACCCCGGTCAGGTAGATCACCACCGCCGCCACCAGCACCACCAGCAGAATGGTCCGCCGCAGCCGGCGGCTCCGCAGCCGCTGGCGGGCTGCCTCGATGTATTCGATCCGGCCCGCAGACATTTCCTCTTTGCGGGCTCTCCGGCCGGTCTTTCTCATCCCTCTGCTTCCTTTCCCGGCGTCTGCCCTCTGTCACAGATCGCCATAATCCACATGGTGCAAAAACAGCCCCTTGGCCGGCAGGGTGGGCCCGGCGTTTTTGCGGTCGCGGCTGGCCAGGATGGCCGGCACCGCGTCGGGGTCCATCCGGCCCGCCCCCACCTCACAGAGGGTGCCGGCCAGGATGCGGACCATATTGTACAGATACCCGTCCGCCGTCACCAGGATGCTGACGGTGTCCCCCTGCCGGGTCACCTGGCAGTCGGTGATGGTGCGGACGGTGTCCCCGTGGGCCGCCGCCGAACTGTGGGCGGCGCACAGGGCCAGGAAATCGTGTTTGCCCACAAAGTGGGCCGCCGCCCGCTGCATGGGGCCCAGCTCCAGGCGGCCCGGCAGCCGGCAGTAATACCGCTCCTCAAAGGGTGAGTCAATGGGGCTGTTGTGAATCCGGTAGAGATAGGTCTTGGTGTGGGCGGCATACCGGGCGTGGAAGCCGTCGGGCACCAGCTGCGCTTTCAGCACCCGGATGTCACGGGGGAGCTTGGTGTTGAGGGCCAGGGGCAGCTTGGCGGGGGGAATTCCCAGATTCGCCTCAAAGCTGAGGGCAAAGCCCAGGGCGTGGACCCCCGCGTCGGTGCGGCTGCACCCCTTGATGTCGGGGCGAAAGCCGATCACCGCCTCCAGGCCGTCCTGAAAGGCAGCGGCCACGCTCTGCCCGTTGGGCTGCACCTGAAAGCCGCAGTAGTTGGTGCCGTCAAAAGCCAGTGTCAGCAGCCAGGTCACAGGCCGCGCCTCCTTTCACCGTAGCACAGAATCTGCGCGAAAACGGGAGAATTTTCTCCCAAAAAACAGGGCCGCCGGGCAGGCCCGGGGCCCAAAACACTCAATAGCCGGGGAACACCAGCCGGGAAGCCAGGATGATCCCAAAGCAGACCAGGCAGAACACCACATCCAGGTAGTCCTGGCGGCAGCATTTCAGAACCTTCAGCCGGGTGCGGCCCTCGCCGCCCCGGTAGCACCGGCACTCCATGGCCATGGCCAGCTCGTCCGCCCGGCGGAACGCCGAGATGAACAGCGGGATCAGCACCGGCACCAGCGCCTTGACCCGCTCGGTCAGCTTGCCGGTGTCCAGCATGGCGCCGCGGGCCTTCTGGGCGTTCATGATCTTGTCGGTCTCCTCGATCAGGGTGGGGATGAACCGCAGGGCGATGCTCATCATCATGGCCAGCTCATGCACCGGGAAATGCAGTTTGGCCAGGGGCCGCAGCAAAGCCTCGATGGCGTCGGTCAGCACAATGGGGCTGGTGGTGTAGGTCAGCAGGCTGGTGCCCGCGATCAGGGCCGCCACCCGGACCCCCATGATGATGGCGTACCGGACGCCCTCGGCGTAGATGGTGACAAAGCCCATCTGGAACAGGGGCTCCCCCTCCCCGCTGACAAAGAACACGTTCAGCACGGCGGTGAACAGGATGATGGGGAGGATGGGCTTCAGGCTCCGGCCGATCATCTTGAGGGGAATCTGGGAGACTTTGTACATGGCCCCCAGGAACACCACCGACAGGGCCAGGCCCAGGGGGTTGGATGCGGCAAACAGCACCGCAATATAGACAATGGTGAATACCAGCTTGAGCCGGGGGTCAAACCGGTGAACCAGGCTGTTGCCCGGGAAGTGCTGTCCAATGGTAATATCACGAATCACTGGTCACAGCCCCCTTTCTCATCGCTGCGGGGCAGAGTGAGGCTCTCCCCTGCATCCCGGCGGGCCTTGGCCTCCAGGATCTTTTTCACTGCGTAGGGGATGGTGTAGACGTCCGCCGGGACGTCAATCCCCATCTCCCGCAGCTTCAGGAAAATTTTGGTGACCTGGGGCACCGACAGTCCCAGGGCCAGCAGCTCCTGGGCCCGGGCAAAGACGTTCTCCACCGTGTCGTACATGGCCACATGCTTCTGTGCCATCACCAGCACCTTGTCGGCGTAGCGGGCGATGTCCTCCATGCTGTGGGACACCAGCAGGACGGTGGTGCCGGTCTTTTTGTGGAAGGCCTTGATGGCCGACAGGATGGAATCCCGGCCCTCGGGGTCCAGTCCGGCGGCAGGCTCGTCCAGCACCAGAATCCGGGGCTCCATGGCCATGACGCCGGCCACGGCCACCCGCCGCTTCTGGCCCCCCGACAGTTCAAAGGGGCTGCGCTGGAGCAGCTTGTCCTCCAGGCCTACAAATTTGGCGGCCTCCCGGACCCGGCGGTCCACTTCCTTTTCGTCCAGGCCCATGTTTTTGGGGCCGAAGGCGATGTCCTTGTAGCAGGTCTCCTCAAACAGCTGGTACTCGGGGTACTGGAACACCAGCCCGGTCAGGAACCGGAAGTCCCGGATCTTGGCGGGGTCTTCCCAGACGTCCCGGCCGTCGATGATGATCTTGCCGCTGGTGGGGCGGTTGAGGCCGTTCATGTGGCCGATCAGGGTGCTTTTGCCCGAACCGGTGGCGCCGATGATGCCCACGAAGTCTCCTTCTTCCACCTCGAAGCTGACGTCTTCCAGGGCGGTGACTTCACCGGGCATTCCCTTGTTGTAAACATAAGAAAGGTGTTCCACCTTGATGATGCTTGCCATATTGCCCTCCCTCACTTCAGCAGCTCGTAGAGAGCCTGTGCACATTCGCCGGGGTCGATGATGCCCTCCGGCATGGGGATGCCGGCCTTCACCAGCTCGTCCCGCAGATCAGCGGCCTGGGGGACGTCCAGGTGGAGAGACCGGACCTTCTCGGTCTGGCTGAACACCTCTTTGGGGGTGCCTTCCATCACAATCCGGCCGTGGCTCATGACGATGACCCGGTCGGCCTGGGCGGCCTCCTCCATATAATGGGTGATGGCCACCACCGTGATCCCCCGGTCCCGGTTGAGGCGGTGGATGGTCTGCATCACCTGCTCCCGGCCCCGGGGATCCAGCATGGCGGTGGCTTCGTCCAGCACGATGCAGTCGGGGCTCATGGCCACGATGCCCGCGATGGCCACCCGCTGTTTCTGGCCGCCCGACAGGTTGTGGGGGGCCCGGGTCCGCATCTCATAGATGCCGGTCATCTTCATGGCGTCGTCGATCCGGCGGCGCATTTCATCGGTGGGTACCCCCAGGTTTTCCAGGGCGAAGGCCACGTCTTCCTCCACCACCGTAGCCACAATCTGGTTGTCGGGGTTCTGGAACACCATGCCCACCTTCTGGCGGATGTCATAGAGCTTGTCATCGTCGGCGGTGTCCATCCCCTCCACCGTGACCGTGCCGGTCTCGGGCAGCAGAATGGCGTTGAAGTGCTTGGCCAGGGTGGATTTGCCGCAGCCGTTGGCCCCCAGCACCGCTACAAACTCGCCCCGCTTGACGCTGGCTGTCACCCCGTCCAGGGCATAGCTGGCGGCCTCCGGGTCATACCGGAAGTGCAGGTCCTTGGCCTGCAGAATTGTCTCGTTCATCTGTCCATCTCTTTTCTGGTGGCACGCCCGTCCGGCTGTACGCCCCGGGCTGCACCCCATTCTCAGGTCCTGTGTGTTGATCTTCTTACAGCGACTCCCAGATCGCGGTGGAGCCGCAGGGCACCACCCCGCCGGTCTCTTTCACCGGCAGGCCGATCTCGTCGCAGCTGGTGGCCCCGCCGAACCGGGGCACCAGGGTGGTTTGCAGGATATACTCCATCACCGCCGGGGAAAGCCCCGCGGTGTAGCTGTTCACTGCAAAGAACAGCGGGTTCTGGCTCAGCACATCCACGCACTGGCAGATCAGGTCGTAGATGCAGTCCTCCAGCTTCCACACCTCGCCGCCGGGTCCCCGGCCATAGCTGGGAGGGTCCATGATGATGGCGTCATAGGTGTTGCCCCGGCGCTTTTCCCGGGCCACAAACTTGGAGCAGTCGTCCACCAGCCACCGGATGGGCCGGTCGGCCAGGCCGCTGGCCAGGGCGTTTTCCTTGCCCCACTGGACCATCCCCTTGGAGGCGTCCACATGGCACACCGAGGCCCCCGCCGCAGCGCAGGCCAGGGTGGCGCCGCCGGTGTAGCCGAACAGGTTCAGCACCTTGATGGGCCGGCCGGCGGCACGGATCTTCTTGTCATACCAGGCCCAGTTCACCGCCTGCTCGGGGAACACGCCGGTGTGCTTGAAGCCGGTGGGGCTGACAATCAAAGTCAGCCGCCCGGGGCCCTCCCCGCAGTGGATCTGCCACCGCTCGGGCAGGGGCCGGCGGTGTTCCCAGCTGCCGCCGCCCTGGTTGGAGCGGTGGTAGACGGCGTCCGCTTTGGCCCACAGGGGGCTCTTGGGTTTGCTCTTCCACACCACCTGGGGGTCAGGCCGGACCAGGAGCGCTTCGCCCCACCGTTCCAGCCGGTTGCCTCCGGTGGCGTCCAATAATTCATAATCCTTCCAGCTGTCGGCTGCTCTCATGGTCCTTCCTCTTTCAAAATGCTCTCATTACTTTTTCAGGATGCGGCGGTTGATCCGCTCCACAATCCGCTCGGCGCAGGCCCGGATCTCCTCCAGGTTTTCGCCCTCCACCATGACGCGGATCTTGGGCTCGGTGCCCGACACACGGACCAGCACCCGGCCCATCCCCATCAGCTTCTGCTGTTCGTTCTCAATGAAGCCGGCCAGCACCTCGTCCTCTTTATAGGCGGCCTTCTGGGCGGCGTTGGCCTCCACATTGATCAGCACCTGGGGGAACTGGGCGTAGATGTCGTTCAGCTGGCTCATCTTCTTGCCGCTCTGGGCCAGCAGCTTGAGCAGCTTGCCGGCGGTCAGCTCGCCGTCGCCGGTGGTGGCGTGGTGGAGCAGGATCACATGGCCGCTCTGCTCGCCGCCAATGGCGTAGCCGTTCTCCCGCATATTCTCCAGGACGTACCGGTCGCCAACAGCGGTCTTTTCGGTGCGGATGCCCTGGCTCTCCATGAACTTCATAAAGCCCAGGTTGGACATCACCGTCACCACGGCAGTGTCGGCATCCAGCTTGCCCTGTTCCTTCATCATCAGGGACAGCAGGGCGATGATCTTGTCGCCGTCCATCTCCCGGCCCTTCTCGTCGCAGGCCAGGCAGCGGTCGGCGTCGCCGTCAAAGGCGATGCCGCAGTCGAAGCCGCCTTCCACCACTTCTTTTTCCAGCTTTTCCAGATGGGTGCTGCCCACACCGTCGTTGATGTTCTGGCCGTCGGGGGTCACACCCAGGAAGGTGCACTTGGCCCCCAGCCGGGGGAACAGCTTCTGGGCCACCGCAGCGGCGGCGCCGTTGGCGCAGTCGATGCAGATGTTCAGGCCGGTGAGGTCCCCGTCGATGGACTCATACAGGTGGTCCACATAGTCCCGGATGCCGTCGGCCCGGAAGGACACCTGGCCCACCCCGGCGCCGGTGGCCAGGGGGATATCCTTGCAGTCGTTGTCGATGTGGGCCTCGATCTGGGCCTCCACCTCGTCGGGCAGCTTATAGCCGGTGGAGGCAAAGACCTTGATGCCGTTGAACTCCATGGGGTTGTGGGAGGCCGAGATCACCACGCCGGCATCTGCCTTGTACTTGGTGACCAGATAGGCCACGGCGGGGGTGGGCAGCACCCCCAGGGTTTCCACATCGGCCCCCACGCTGCACAGGCCGGCAGCCAGGGCAGCTTCCAGCATATCACCTGACTGGCGGGTATCCTTGCCGATCAGGATGCGGGGCTTGCGGCCGGTGCTGTCGGTGAGGACAGCCGCCACGCCGCGGCCCAGTTTCATGGCAAGCTCACAGGTCAGGTCCACGCCGGCAATGCCGCGGACGCCGTCGGTTCCAAAATACTTACCCATAACAAATCCGTTCCCTTCTTCGGGGCCGCAGGCGGCCCTGTCTATCACACATTTATGCGGTTTGTTTCAAAACATACTCTGCTGGCCGCTGTCCTCGGGGGCAGCCGTCTCGGGCGGGCGCAGCCCCAGATGTTCATAGGCCAGGTGGGTGACGCAGCGGCCCCGGGGAGTCCGGGTCAAAAAGCCCATCTGCATCAGGTAGGGCTCGCACAGATCCTCCAGGGTGACCGCCTCCTCGCCCAGAGCGGCGGCCAGGGTCTCCAGGCCCACCGGGCCGCCGCCGTACATCTCAATGATGGCCCGCAGCAGGCTGCGGTCCAGCTCGTCCAGGCCCAGCTCGTCCACATCCATCCGGCGCAGGGCCATCAGGCAGACATCCTGATCGATGACCCCGTCCCCCAGGACGGTGGCGAAGTCCCGCACCCGCTTCAAAAAGCGGTTGGCCACACGAGGGGTGCCCCGGCTCCGCTTGGCCAGCTCAAAGGCGCCCTCGGGGGTGATGGGTTGATCCAGAATCCCGGCGCTGCGCCGGATGATCTGGGCCAGCTCGTCGGGGCTGTAGAGCTCCAGCTTGAGCAGCACCCCGAACCGGTCCCGCAAAGGCCCGGTCAGCTGGCCCGCCCGGGTGGTGGCACCCACCAGGGTGAAGTGGGGCAGGTTGATCCGGATGCTCTGGGCGCTGGGGCCCTTGCCGATGATGATATCCAGGGCGTAGTCCTCCAGGGCCGGGTAGAGCACCTCCTCCACCTGGCGGGACAGCCGGTGGATCTCGTCGATGAACAGCACGTCCCCTTCCTGCAGGTTGGTGAGCAGGGCGGCCAGGTCCCCCGGCTTTTCGATGGCAGGGCCGCTGGTGATCCGGATCTGGACCCCCATCTCGTTGGCAATGATGCCGGCCAGGGTGGTTTTGCCCAGGCCGGGCGGGCCATAGAGCAGCACATGGTCCATGGCTTCCCCCCGGCGGCGGGCCGCCTCCAGGTAGACTTTCAGGTTCTGCTTGACCTTTTCCTGGCCGATGTAGTCCTCCAGGTGCTGGGGGCGGAGGCTGTTTTCCTCGCTGTCTGCCGCCGTCAGCCCCGGCTGCATCATCCTGGCCCCGTACAGTGCTTGTTCTTCCATGGCTTACCTTCCCCCTGCCATCCCCCGCAGGGCCAGCCGGATGATCTCTTCCACCGGCAGCGCGGGGTCAATCTTGGAAATGGCCAGGGCGGCCTCGCTCTGGCTGTAGCCCAGGGACACCAGGGCCGCAATGGCCTGGCCGCTGCCCTGGGCCGATGCCGCCGCAGACACGCCGGACAGATCTTCCAGCACCGCCGCGCCGGCGGCCCCCTTGGCCACCTTGTCCTTCAGTTCCAGCACAATCCGCTGGGCCAGCTTGGGGCCCACGCCGCTGGCGGCCTTGAAGGCCTTGTGATCCCCGGCGGACACCGCCAGGTAGACCTTGTCCGGGTCCATGACGCTGAGGATGGCCAGCCCCACCTTGGGGCCCACCCCCGACACCCCGGTCAGCAGCTTGAAGCAGGTCTGCTGTTCCTCGGTGGCAAAGCCGTAGAGGCTGATATCGTTTTCGCTTACATTCAGGACGGTGTAGAGGGTAGCCTCGGCCCCGGCCCCCGGCAGGGAGGCCGCCACATTGGTGGGGCACTGGGCCGCATAGCCCACTCCGCCGCAGGAGATCACCACGCTGTCCAGGGTTTTCTTCAGAATTTTCCCGCTCAGGCTATAGATCATATCCGATTCCTTTCCCCCGGCCTCAGATGGGCCCGATCCGCCGCACCGACAGGCGGCTCAGCTGGTTGGCGCTGGTGTGGCAGAAAGTGATGGCCATGGCCAGGGCATCGGCAGTGTCGTCGGGCTTGGGGACGGCAGGCAGATGGAGCAGGATCCGGGTCATCTCCTGGACCTGCTTTTTCACCGCCTTGCCGTAGCCGGCCACCGCCTGCTTGACCTGCATGGGGGTGTATTCATACACCGGCAGCCCCGCCTGGGCCGCCGCCAGCAGGATGACCCCCCGGGCCTCAGCCACCCCGATGACGGTGGTCTGGTTGTGCTGGTAAAACAGTTTTTCGATGGCCAGCACCTCCGGTTTGGTGTCGTGGATCACCTGGCAGACGCCGTCGTACACATCCCGCAGCCGGCCCTCAAAGGGGCGGCCGGCGTCGGTGGTGACGGCCCCGAAATCCACCGGCGCAAACCGGTTTCCCTGATATTCCACCACGCCCCAGCCTACGATGGCGTAGCCGGGGTCAATGCCCAAAACTCTCACCCTCTGCCCTTGACCTTCCTTTCCTTCTCCGGCCTCTTTTGGGCCGAAAGTTATACTGTTATAGTATAACACAGCGCCGCCTGAATGGCAAATAAGGCCGCTGTCCTCACAAATTTTTTATTTTTCTGAATTTGCCCCCTTGCTTTTTTGCCCCAAGTATGGTATGATAGCAGAGCTGTGACGAGCAGCAGGAAAAAGAGTTGGACGGTTAGCTCAGCTGGTAGAGCATCTGCTTGACGTGCAGGAGGTCACAGGTTCGAGTCCTGTACCGTCCACCACACCCCGGAACTTTGGTTCCGGGGTTTTGTTTTTGCCGGTTGACTTTTGCCCCCGGCCATGTTACCCTTACATCCAGATAAGGCAATGAAGAGAACAAGTAGGTATCTGCTGACGCCCCAGAGAGTCCCGGCTGCTGAGAAGGGATGCACAGGCAGGTATTCCGGCAGCGGAGTTCCCCCTTTCGGGGAATCCAAAAGACCTTGGAGCCGCATCCCGACTGCGCCGCCCGGCGGCGCTGAGACGATGATGGGCGCGCCCATTACAGCGCAGGGGTATCGGCTGGTCGGCCCGCACCCCGTGAGGCCGGCGGCTGTGAAACGCCGGCGAACTGAGGTGGTACCACGGAATGCACACATCCCGTCCTTGGAAACAGGGACGGGATGTTTTTTGTATCCCCCTTTCCGTCCCTGCCCGCCCCGGGGGTACAGAGAAAGGAGTATACCATGAACCCTCCCATTGACATTTCCTCTGTGGTGCTGCACACCGCCCGCCTCACCCTGCGGCCCTGGCGCCAGGAGGACCTGGACGATTTCTACGCCTATGCCTCGGTGGACGGGGTGGGCCAGATGGCAGGCTGGCTGCCCCACCAAAGCAAAGCCGAGACCCAGACCATTCTGGATCTCTTCATCCGGCAGAAAAAGACCTTCGCCCTCCAGTACCAAAACCAGGTGATCGGCTCCCTGGGCATCGAGTGCTACGATGAGGAGCAGCACCCCAATCTCGCCCCCTGGCGGGGCCGGGAGATCGGCTATGTGCTGGCCAAACCCTTCTGGGGCCGGGGCCTTGCCACCGAAGCCGCCAGAGCCGCCATCGACTATCTGTTCCGGGCCGAGGACCTGGACTTTCTCATCGCCGGACACTTCACCCGCAATGCCCCCTCGGCAAGGGTGATCGAGAAGTGCGGCTTCCGGTATCTGAGCACCATCCCCTACGAAACCCAGTACGGCACCATCGAAACCTCGGTGGAGAACATCCTGTGGAACCCTGCCCGGCCCGCCGGGCTGTAACAGCATACAGAAAGGGCGCCCGCTCTGCGCGGACGCCCTTTTTGTAAAAAATTTTATAAAAAATATTTTTACGGTTTTGCCGGGAACTTTACTCCACCGCCTCAATGGTCAGCATGGCCTGGGCCGGCATGCAGGCCGCCCAGTCATAAACTTCGCTCAGCGTGCCGAAGGACTCGCACACATGGTCGGGGCAGGGGCTGTCCACAAAGGCAATGCCCCCATCCCGCACCTGGAGGTGAATTTCATACCCGTTGGAGGAGAAGGTGTAGTCTGCATCCTCCCGCAGGTCGATTTCTGTCTCGGTGCGGTTGTAGGCGGTGCCATACACCAGGTGGGCCATCTTTTCGGGGCGGTTGGCCCGCCGGATCAGGTAATACCCGCCGATGGCTGCCGCTGCGGCCAGCACCACCAGGACAAACAGCAGGTTCTTTTTCCAGTCGGGAAGTCTGGTCCGGTCGGTTTTGCGCTTGTTGCTCATGCTGTGTCTCCATTGGCAAGAGGGCTGCCGCGTGCCCGCAGCAGCCCCCTGGATGTGTGTGTTACATGCTTTCAGCTCAGACGCCTGCAGCTGCGTTGCTGCCTGCGATGTGGCCGTAGGTGAAGATATCCGCCACAGCGTTGCCGCCCAGACGGTTGCCGGCGTGGATGCCGCCGGTCACTTCGCCGGCTGCCCACAGACCTTCGATGATCTCACCGTCGGTGTTCAGGACATGGGCGTCGGTGTCGATCTTCAGGCCGCCCATGGTGTGGTGCAGGGATGCCTTGCGGGGAGAGATCACAAAGCCCACGTTGGGGTCGGCCTCGATGGCGTCGATATCAATGGCGCCGGCCAGAACTTCCTTGTGGAAATCAGGATCTTCCTGGGCCTCCACGTAGCTGTTGTACTTCTCGATGGTGTTGCGCAGAGCCTCCTCGGTGAAGGCAGGGGCAGCGCCGCCGGCGCTGGTGGCAGAAGCCTCAGCCACCTCGGCCAGGGTGGAGCCATACCAGACGTGGCCGTTGTCCACCATATCCTGGATGGTGGTGCCGAACATGGTGTCATCCAGAGAAGCGCCCTTCAGCAGGCCGTCATCCCCGGCCTTGCCGGCGTAGATGATATAGAAGATGCCGTCTTCCAGACCCAGGGAAGCCTTGGCCAGGACGTCGCGCTCAGCGTACTCGTCCACAAAGCGGTTGCCCTCGCCGTCAATCCAGATCTGCTCGGAAGCATCGCCCCAGACGCCATCGGTCATGGTGCCCTTCAGGGGAGAGGAAGAAGGCATCAGCTGTGCCACTTCCATGCCCACGGTGTCGGCGCCGATGGCCTGTGCCATCACGATGCCGTCGCCCTCGTTGGTGCCAACGTTGGTGGTCAGGGTGTGATCGCTCAGATCATCGCCCCAGTACTCATCGTACTCCTTGACCATGGCGGGGTTGGCGCAGTAGCCGCCGCTGGCCAGCACCACGCCGTTGGTGGTGTTGATGGTGATCTTGGTGCCGTTGGCCTTCTCGGCGGTGGCACCCACCACCTTGCCGGACTCGTCGGTCAGCAGGCCGGTGGCAGCGGTCTCGGTGTAGATGGTGACGCCGGCAGCCTCAGCCACGCTCTTCAGGTCGTCGATCAGCTGGGTGCTGGTCTCCACCACATGGGTGCGGGGCCACATGGCGCCCAGAACGGTGTACAGGGTGTCGCCTGCGCCCTCGCCCGAAGGAGCCTCCAGGCCCAGGTCATCCCGCATCCACTGGAAGGTGCCCAGCGCGCTCTCAGCCAGGTTGCGGGCCAGGTCGATGTCCGAAGCCACCCAGGTGCCGTCGTTCATCTGACGCAGGCCGCCGGTGTAAATGTGCCACATGTGCAGGGCGATGGAGTCAAAGCCGGGCATATCCACGCCGGCGGTCTTGCCTGCATTCTCTGCATAGAAGCTGTTGATGTCGCTCTGCAGCTCGGTCAGCACATCTGCCCACTCGGGGAATGCATCGAAGTGCAGATCGGGGTCATCGGTGCTCAGAGCCAGGTAGCTGTCCAGGGTGTTCTTCTGAGCCTCGGTGAGGATCACTTCCGACTGGGCGTCGGGGTCCACTGCGTTGTAGGCGCCGCCCTGCATCAGGGTGTTGCCGCCCAGGAAGGAGCTCTTCTCAATCAGAATGACGTTGGCGCCGCCCTGTGCTGCGGTGATGGCTGCCGAGAAGCCGGCGCCGCCGCCGCCCACCACCAGGACGTCGGTATCCCAGGTCTCATCCTCGCCGGCAGGCTCAGAGTAGGCGTTGGCGTTCAGCTGGTCCATATCCAGGCCGGCAGCCTCAGCAGCTGCAGAAGCAGCCCGCATGATGGCGTTGCTGGCCAGGGTTGCGCCGGTGACTGCATCCAGCTTGGTGGTCTGATGCTCCACCATCTGCTGGGGCAGGCGCTCCATGGCCACAGAGGCCACAGCCGGGGTCTCGTGGCACTCGGTCAGCTCCACGTTGGTGATCTTGCCGTCTTCCACGGTCATGGACACCGTAACGGTGCCCTGCATGCCCACCGAAGACCCCTCGTACACACCAGAAGCGGCTGTCGCAGAAGCCGCGGTGCTGGTGGCAGTCGAGGAACCGGTGCTGCCGCAGGCGGAGAGCAGCATTGCAACGCTCAGCGCGCCTGCAAGGATTCGTTTGTTCATACAAAAATCCTCCATCTTGAAATACCCATTGTCTTTCCTACCAGAGAAAACCTGATAGTCCCATGGAAAATATATCAAAATGGAGGATGGTTGTAAACAACTTTTGTGGGGTTGCTACTTATTTGTAACACTTTTTCCACTTGCGCATGACGCCCACACCCAGGGCATAGGGCCCGGTGTGAACCGCGATGGTGGCACCGATCTGCAGCAGTTCGACATCACATTCGCTGGCAGGATATTTGGCCCGGAGGGCGGCCCGCAGCTGCATCCAGAAGCGGCGGCCCTCGTCGGCGTCGTAGCCGTAGCCCACAATGATCCGATAATCATCGGGGTCAGCGTTCCGCTCGGCCAGGTAGCCCAGCAGCTGCTCGATGGCTTTTTCCATGCTCTTCTGACGGCCCCGGGCCATGCCGCCCGAGAAGATCTCCCCGTCGGCAAAGTGGATCATGGGCTTGACGTTCAGCAGGTTGGCCGCACGGCCGGTGACCTTGCCGATCCGGCCGCCCTTGATCAGGTAATCCAGGTTGCCCACCGTGAAGAAAATCTGGTTGGTGGGGCGGGTGCCGTTGAGCCAGGTGAGGGTTTCCTCCAGGGTGCAGCCTGCATCCCGCAGGGCGGCGGCATTTTCCACCATGGCGCCCTCGCTGACGGTGGCAGCGCCGGTATCCATCACTTCAATCACCGCGTCGGGATAGTCCTCCAGGACCATCTCCCGGGCGTTGCGGGCGCTGCCCACACCGCCGCTCATCTTGCCGGTGAAGCACAGACAGAGCACCGCGCGGCCTTCCTGGGCTTTGGCCCGGAACACCCGTTCAAAGTCCTCCAGGGAGGGCAGGCTGGTCTTGGGCATCACGTTGGGATGGTCCACCATGAACTGGTAAAAATCCCGGACCGCGATCTCCTCCCCTTCCTTCAGGTAGGTCTGGCCGTCGGTGGACACATAAAAGGGCACCACCGTCAGGCCCAGCTGGCGGATCATTTCCTGCGTCAGATCGCAGGCACTGTCTGTAATGATATCGAACATGGTTTTCTCTCCGCTTCTCAGGTACGGTGGATGTAAGCCTCCCGCTCAGCGCCCACCGAAATGTAGGTGATCTTGCAGCCCACAGCCTTTTCCAGGTACAGCACATAGTTCTGGGCTTCTGCGGGCAGGTCCTCCCAGCGGCGTGCGGCGGTGATGTCGCAGTGCCAGCCGGGCAGGTACTCCACCACCGGCTTGGCGGTATCCAGAGCCTTGCCCATGGGGAACCGGGTGGTGGTGGTGCCGTCTTCCAGGGCGTAAGCCTTGACCACAGGCACCTTTTCCATGTAGTCCAGCACGTCCAGCAGGGTCAGGGCCACCTCGTCGCAGCCCTGGCAGGACACGCCGTAGCGGCTGGCCACCAAGTCCACAGGGCCCACGCGGCGGGGACGGCCGGTGGCTGCGCCATACTCATGGCCGGCCTCACGGAGCTGGTGCTTCTCCTCTTCGGTCATGGCCAGCTCGGCGGTGAAGGGGCCGTCGCCCACGCAGGAGGAGTAGGCCTTCATGATGCCCACCGAGTGGTCCAGCTTGCGGCCGGGGATGCCTGCGCCGATGGGGGCGTAGGCGCCGATGACGTTGGAAGAGGTGGTGTAGGGATAGATGCCAAAGTCCACATCCCGCAGAGCGCCCAGCTGGGCCTCAAACAGGATCTTCTTGCCCTCCCGGTCGGCCTCTTCCAGGTAGGCGCCGGCGTCGCAGATGTAATCCTTGAACAGGTCGGCGTACTTCTGGAGCCAGGCCCACATCTCGTCCACGCTGATGGGGTCGGCGTTGTAGCTGCCCTCCATCACCAGGTTCTTGGAGTCCACCATGGTGACCAGGCGCTTGCGGACCGAGTCATCCAGATGGAGCAGATCCCCCATGCGGAGGGTCTTCTTCATATATTTGTCGCCATACACATAGGCGATGCCCCGCTTGGTGGAGCCGAACTGGGCGCCGGTCTTGGACAGGCGTGCTTCCTCCAGGCCGTCCTGCAGGACGTGGTAGGGCATGGTGATGGTGGCGCGATCGGAAATCTTCAGGTTGGCGGGAGAAACGGCGATGCCCTGTTCCCGCAGGTGAGCGATCTCGCCCTCCAGGTGGTGGGGGTCGATGACCATACCGTTGCCCATGACGCAGACAATGTTGGGCCGCAGAATGCCCGAGGGCAGCAGGTTCAGAACGAACTTGCCCCGCTCATTCTTGACGGTGTGGCCGGCGTTGTTGCCGCCCTGGTAACGGACCACGATGTCATAGTCCTGGCTGAGCAGGTCCACCATGCGGCCCTTGCCCTCGTCGCCCCAGTTGATCCCGGTGATTGCAGTAAGCATAATTGATGACCTCTTTATCATGCTGAAGAACAGCCTTTTCCGTGCACCTTGCCCGGGATACGCTGTCCTGGATCCAGACCGCCTGTCCGGGGCCCTGCCCCGGCTGGTGCCGGCGTCCGCCCGCACACTTTTATTATACCATGTATTGCACGGCAAACAAGTCCCAAATCGGGCGCTTTCCCCTTCCCCGGCCCGAAAACCCTCAGCTCTTGGGCAGTTTGGGTTTGGGGTTCCGGGTCAGGTGGTGGCGGGTGCCGTCCGGCTCCTGAATCACCGTGTTGTCCATCTGGCTCTGGAAGGAGCGGCGGATCTCGGCCAGATATTCCTGGCGCAGGGCCTGCTGCTCTGCCTTTTCGGCCTCGGTGAGGCCTTCGGGGGTTTTGCTCTTGTGTGCCAGCGCATTGATGCGGGCGATTTTTTCCTGTGTCATGGTTTCTCCTTTTGCGCTGCGGCAGCGCTTGTGTTATACTCTCCTGTGAGAGGTGATCTTATGCCGAATGTTCCCAACTATGCGCGGGAGATGGAAGTGGTGCTGAAGGGCCTGGGGGACAAGCGCCCCCGGCTTCTTCTCCACGCCTGCTGCGGGCCCTGCTCCAGCGCCGTGCTGGAACAGCTGTCCCGCTATTTTGATATTGCGATTCTCTATTACAACCCCAACATCTGGCCGGCGGCGGAATACCACCGCCGGGAAGAGGAGCTGGAGCGGTTTGTGGCCCAGGCCCATCCCCTGGGTGTGACGGTGGTGGAGGACCGCTACGACCCCCAGGAATTCTACGACGCCGCCAAAGGGCTGGAACAGGAGCCCGAGCGTGGGGAGCGGTGCACCGCCTGCTACCGGCTGCGGATGCGCCGGGCGGCCCAGTACGCCGCCGAACACGGGTTTGACTGGTTTACCACCACCCTGTCCATCAGCCCCCACAAGGACGCCGCCCGGATCAACCGGATCGGCCAGGAGCTGGCCGCCGAGTTCGGCGTCCCCCACCTGCCCTCCGACTTCAAGAAGAAAAACGGCTATCTCCGCTCCCTGCAGCTGTCGGCGGAATATGGCCTCTACCGCCAGGATTACTGCGGCTGCATCTTCAGCGCCCAGGCCCGGCAGGCCGAGGAAGCCGAAAAGGCCGGGCAGGCCGCAGAACCATAACGGAATCCATCAAAAAACCCCCGCCGGGGGCCGGCAGTGCCGGTCGTCCTGCGGGGGCATTTTTGTAGAGTGACAGACCAGACCTCAGGCGTTCTTCTTGAGCGGATAGGTGATGATCTTCTTGGGGCACTTGGCGACACAGGTGCCGCAGCCGGTGCACTTGTCGTAGTCGATCCGGGCCAGGTTGTCGGTGACATGGATGGCGTCGGAGGGGCAGTTGCGCTGGCACATGCCGCAGGCGATGCAGGCGGTGGCGCATTCCTTCATGGCCACCGGGCCGCGGTCGCAGTTGGAGCACATGACCACCGGCTTGTCCGGGCCGGCCGACTGGATCATGATGACGTGCTTGGGGCAGACCGCCGCGCAGGCGCCGCAGCCGGTGCACTTGTCCTGATCCACCACGGCCACGCCGTTGACGATGTGGATGGCGTCGAACTTGCAGGCCTTGACGCAGTCGCCAAAGCCGGCGCAGGCAAAGGAGCAGTCCTTGGGGCCGCCGTAGAGGGCAGCAGCTGCGGCGCAGCTCTGGATGCCCTTGTACTCATAGCTGGGCTTGCAGTTATCCTTGTTGCCCTGGCACTGGACCACGGCCTTCTTGGCAACAGCCGAAACCTCGGTGCCCATGATCTTGCCGATGGCGGCAGCAGACTTGGCGCCGCCGGGGGCGCACTTGTCGCAGGCGACGCCGTCCATCACGATGGCCTTGGCGTAGTCAGCACAGCCGGCATAGCCGCAGCCGCCGCAGTTGGCGCCGGCCAGGCAGCCGGTGATCTGCTCGATGCGGGGATCTTCCTCCACAGCCATGAACTTGGATGCGGCAACCAGAATCACAGCACCCAGGGCGCCCACGACGGTACAGAGGACAACAGCCAATACGATACTCATTTTCCGTTTCCCCCTCCCTTAGAGCGTGACGTTGAACAGACTCTCGACAATGCCGCCGAAGCCCATGAAGGACAGGCTGGTGATTGCCGCTGCCACCAGGGTGATGGGCAGGCCCTTGAAGGGGCCGGGGGCATCACAGACTTCCACACGCTTGCGCACGCCGCTGAACATGCACATGGCCAGCATGAAGCCCACGCCGGAACCAATGGCGCACACCAGAGACTCGATGTAGGCGGCTGCAAAGCCCAGGGTCTGGACGTCAGCGCCGTAGTCGTCCACCACCAGAATGGTGACGGCCAGCACGCAGCAGTTGGTGGTAATCAGAGGCAGGTACACGCCCAGGGCGTTGTACAGGGAAACCATATACTTTTTCAGGAAGATCTCGATGAACTGGACCAGCACTGCGATGACCAGGATGAAGACGATGGTCTGCAGATAGCCCAGGTCTGCGGGATCCAGCACAAAGATCTGGATCGGGAAGGTGACTGCCGTCGACATGAACATGACGAAGATAACGGCAGCAGACATACCCAGGGAAGAATCCAGCTTTTTGGACACGCCCAGGAACGGGCAGATGCCGTAGAACTTCACCAGCACGTAGTTGTTCACAAGGATCATGCTGAAGAAGATGGCCGCGAGTTTGACGATCATTCCTTATCCTCTCCTTCCTGCAGGTCCTTCAGGGGCTGGCAGCCGATTTTGCGCTCGATGCGGGCGTCCAGCTTGTCCTCGACCCAGATGCACAGAGCCATCAGAAGGCCGAAGCACAGGAAGGCGCCGGGAGCCTGGGTCATGATGCCGATGGTGACAAAGCTCTTGGGCATGACCTGGAAGCCCAGCCAGGTGCCGCTGCCCAGGATCTCACGGATGGTGGCCATCAAGACCACCGTCAGGGTGTAGCCGATGCCCATGCCCACGCCGTCCAGAGCGGAGTCCACGACGGTGTTCTTGCAGGCGAACATCTCAGCACGGCCCAGGATGATGCAGTTGACAACGATCAGGGGCAGGAACACGCCCAGAGCGGTGTACAGGCTGTCCACATAGGCGTGCATCACCATCTGCACGATGGTCACAAAGCCTGCGATGATGACAATGTAGCAGGGCAGATGGACCTTGGAGGGGATCACGTTGCGCAGCAGCGCGATCATGATGTTGGAGCAAACCAGAACGAAGGTGAATGCAACGCCCATACCAATGGCGTTGGACACCGCGGTGGTGATGGCCAGGGTGGAGCAGGTGCCCAGGACCAGGCGCAGAACCGGGTTTTCCTTGATGATACCATTGGTAAGGATGCTTACCTTGGAGACTTTTTCTTGTGCCATTCTTACCAGCCTCCTTTATGCAAGTTCATTGTAGCAGTTGATGCAGTCATTGATGGCAGCAAACAGGGCGTTGGTGGAATAGGTTGCGCCCGTCACGCCGTCAAAGTCCACACCAGCGGTGATGTTGGTGGTGCCGTCCATGCCAGTGAACTGGGCCAGGTAATCGGCCTCACCCACCTTGCTGCCGATGCCGGCGGTCTGGGTGGAAGCATCTGCCCAGACGCCCGAGACAACGCCGGTGGAATCAAAGCCCACGATGACGGTGACCACGCCGCCGTCGAAGCCCGACTCACCGGCCTGGATGGCGATGGAGCCATCGGGAGCCTTGACAGCGCCGGTGACGCCGGCGGTGGTGTAATCGGTGATCTCCTCCAGCTCGGTGGCGTCCGAAACGGTGGGCAGCACCTGGACGTAAGCGGCCAGGGTGACAGCCTTCTGGTTGGCCTCAATCACAGGAGCGGTCACAGAGTTGACCAGGGCCAGCAGCAGGCTGACCACCAGAGCGCTGAGGGTCAGAACAAGAATCGGTTTGGTGGTGCTTTCCCAAGTACTCATTTCCCAGCACCTTCCTTTCCAGCTTTCTTGGCCGGCTTGATGTAGCCATAAGGAGTCTGACGGGTTGCCTCATTGATGAAGGGAACCCACAGGTTCATGAACAGCAGTGCGAAGGACACGCCCTCGGTGTAGGTGCCCCAGTACCGGATGGCAAAGGTGACAATGCCCAGGCAGACGCCGTACAGCAGCTTGCCCTTCAGGGTGAAGGGGCTGGTGACGTAATCGGTGGCCATAAAGACAGCGCCGAACAGCAGGCCGCCGGACAGGATGGCCACCAGGCTCTCGTGGAGGCTGCGGGTGGCGATCAGGTAGAACACAAAGGTGCTGCCCACATAGGTCAGCGGGATGGCAGGGCTGATGGTCTTGGTGAAGACCAGGTACAGGAAGCCCAGCACAATGGCCAGGGCGCAGGTCTCGCCCAGGACACCGCCATGGATGCCCATGAACAGGTCCAGCAGGTTCAGACGGCTGGGGTCAGAAACCTGCAGCGGGGTGGCGCTGGCCAGCTGGTCCACAGCGGCGTCGGGGAAGACCCAGGCGTTCATCTCGTTGGTGAAGCTGACGAACAGGACAATGCGGCCCACCAGAGCGGGGTTGGCAAAGTTCATGCCGATACCGCCGAACAGCTGTTTGGTGATCAGGATGGCTGCCACAGCGCCCACGGCCACCTGGCCCAGGGGCATGTTGACAGGCACGTTCATGGCCAGGATGATGCCGGTGACCACAGCGGACAGATCCCCGATGGGGGAAGGCTTCTTCAGCAGCTTGCAGTACAGCCACTCCAGCACCACGCAGACCACCACCGAGAAAGCGGTGACCAGCAGGGACCGCAGCCCGAAGATGACCGCCGATGCCACCACCACAGGGCACAGGGCCACGATGACGTTGGCCATCAGGCCCCGGGTGGTCTCATCCGAGCGGATATGCGGGGAGGCCGAAACAATAAGTTTGGTGTCCATGATTACTTATTGCCTCCTTTTTTGATTTGATCGAGATAGTAGGCCTTGGCCAGGCTCATCATCTGGGTGCAGGGACGCTTGGCCGGGCAGACAAAGGCGCAGGAGCCGCAGTTGAAGCAGTAGTCCACGTGCAGCTTGCCCAGTTCTGCCACATCGCGGGCAGCGTAGGCGCCGTTGACTTCCACGGGAGACAGGCCCATGGGGCAGTACTCCATGCAGCGGCCGCAGCGGATGCAGGCCTGGGCTGCAGGCAGGCTGGCGGAAGCATCGCTCAGCATGATGACGCCCGAGCAGGTCTTGGAGACAGGATAGCTCAGATCCTCCACAGCGTGGCCCATCATGGCGCCGCCGTCCACCACTTTGCCCAGGGTGACACCCTGCTTGAGGCCGGCAGCGTTGATGATATCCTGGTAGGAAGTGCCCACCGGGACAATCAGGTTCTGGGGCTTGGCGCAGGCGTCGCCGTCCACGGTGACGGTCCGCTCCACCACCGGCATGCCGGTGGCCAGGTATTTGCCCAGCTTGCTGACCGAAGTCACGTTCATGACAATGGCGCCTGCATCAGCGGGCAGGCCCCCGTGGGGAACCTCCCGGCCCAGGCACTTTTCGATCAGGATCAGCTCGGCGCCGGTGCCGTAGACACTGGGCAGCGGCTTGACATCCACATTGGCGATGTCCTTGGTCTTCTGGCACATCAGGTCGATGCACTCGGGCTTATTCTTCTCGATGCCGATGATGCAGCGAGGAATCCCGGTGTACTGGAGCACAGCCTGGATGCCGCGGACGATGTCGTCGGCGGACGTCAGCATCTCCTGGGTGTCGCTGGTCAGCCAGACTTCACACTCGGAAGCGTTGATCAGCAGGGTGTCCACCGGGCTCTTGGGCTGGAGCTTGACGTCGGTCGGGAAACCGGCGCCGCCCAGGCCCACCAGACCGCTGGCGCGGACGGCAGCCAGGAAGCTGGCCTTGTCCGTCACCACCGGCGGCTTGACAGCCGGGTCCACCGTCTGCTTGCCGTCGGTCTGGATGACCACCGAGTCACAGGCTTTGCCGTTGGACAGCCGGTAGGACTCCACCGCCGTCACAGTGCCCGAGACACTGGAGTGGATGTTGGCCGATACGAAACCGGAAGCCTCGCCGATCAGAGTGCCCACACAGACCTGGTCGCCCTTCTTGACAATGGCTTTTGCCGGGGCGCCGATATGCTGGCTCATCAGGATGCGCACCTGCGCGGGCAGGGGCATCGGGACAGGCTTGCTTGCAGCAGTTGCTTTGTCATGCGGCGTATGCGCGCCAAGCGCCGCACGTTTCAGCTTGTTCAACATGAACTAACAATCCCCCATTCTGCTTATTGCCGCGGGGCAACTGACCCCCTCAAAAGGGCGCAATTCCCCTACGGCTGCTTGACATATTTTATTGTATCATTTCCCCGGTCTAAGTCAACGCCCAATGCATCAAAATTTTGCCGAAACAGAAATTTTTTCACCCTCTCCTCCCAATATTTCAACAGTTATTTCTAGATTTCAGGAATATTTTGTCCATTTCATACATTTCATAAAAAGTTTGCAAAAAATTTTCTTTTTTCCTCTCCCAGGCCGCCCATAGACACTCTGGAAGGTTTTGCAGGTTTGCTATCCGCTGCGGAGTATGCTATACTATAATCAATTATATACCGCCGCTCCGGGAGGAACGCAGGGCCGCCGCAGGCCGCCCATCACCATAAGGAGGTCCAGACATGAAAGTTCTCAAAGCAATGCTCGTTTTCTTCACCGCTCTTGCCGTTGCAGCAACGGCGCTGCTGCTCTTCTGCCAGGCCAAGAATGCCCCCCACTATATCCGCATCTACGGCGGCGAAGAGTAAAACCGACAAAAAACGCACCAAGGGCCTGCCGCCTTCCCAGCGGCAGGCCCTTGTTCTGTTTGTCACGGAAGGTCGTTGCGTTCCAGCCGCAGCACGGCGGCGGTGATGTCGTCGGGGCGGCCCCCCTGGCCGGCACGGGCCCGGGCCGTCTCCACCAGGGTCTGGGCGATCTGCTGGGGGGTATCCCCCGCTGCGGCCGACAGTTCCAGCTGTTTCAGCACCCAGCCGGGGCCATCCACCAGCAGGCCGTCCGACACCAGCACAGCCACATCGCCGGCGGCCATCCGCACCATCCGGCTCTGGCCGCTGACCGCCCCCAGCACCCCCACCGGCAGGCCCGCCTCCCCCACCGTCCGGGCCTGGCCCTCGTGGACCAGGAAGCCGGGGGCGGCCCCCGCCTTGAAGATCCGGGCGGTGCCGGTGTACAAATCCACGCTCAGCAGATCCAGGGTGGCGCCGCTCTCCTCCTCGCTCTTGAGGGCCAGGGCCACATTCACCAGCCGGGCTGCCAGCTCGGCGGCAAAGCCGGCCCGCAGCAGCCTGCCGGTGAGGTCCGCCGCCAGGTTGCCGTCCACAGCGGCGGGGCGGCCGGTGCCCATGCCGTCGCAGAGGATCATCTGGGCGGCGGTGGGGCTGCAGAACTGCTGGACTGCGTCCCCCGACACATCCCCCCGGGCGGCGGCTCCCGCCCAGCCGAACACCGCCCGGAGCAGGGGTTTCTCGGTGAACAGCAGGGTGGTGACCTCTTTGCAGCTGAGTTTCTGGGGGGTCTCAAAGCTGCGGCGGCAGAGCTTGCCCACCTCCCCTGCCAGGGCCGACAGTTCCCCCTGGCTGAACCGGGCCCGGGGCAGGGTCACTGCCGCCCGGGTCCGGCCCAGGTCATCCAGGGTGACGGCACACTCCAGGGGCGGCATTCCAAGGGAAGAGAAGAAGGCCGCCACCCGGCCCGACTTGTAGGGCTCGGGGCTGCCGGGGCTCCCCAGCTGATCCCCCAGGGCGCTGAGGGCCTGGGCCACGGCGCTGTACTGCTCGGTGAGGGCGGTGCGCATGGCCTCTGCGTGGACCCGCGCCTCCTGCCGGCTCTTGTACAGGGCAAAGGACCGGGTCACGGTGCCCGACAAGGCCGCCGGATGGATGCAGCGGGACAGCTGGCCCGGCAGGTCCTGAGCTTCCAGCTGCTGTTTTTCCTCCAGAATCGGCCGCAGGGCGCTGAAGCCCTCCATGGTGACGGTATACTCCTCCTTCCAGCAGGCCTCTTTGCGGCCGCAGTTGGCGCAGAGGGTGTCGTGGGTGTTGTCCACCACCCAGCGCCAGCCCTCCTGCCGATGAGGCAGGCCCTCATACACCCGGTTGACGGTGTCCGCCAGGGAGGACAGGCTCTCGGCTGCGGCGTTCAGCCGGGTGGCCGCCGCCGAAAGCTGGGGTTTGTCGGCGGTTTCCGCCGGGTCCCGGGCCAGGCTGGCATCCCGCAGCAGATACCGCCGGGGGATCAGCAGGCAGGCCCCGGCCCCCGCCCCCAGGGCCCCCAGATACGGGAAAGCCATTCCGGGCGGCTGGGCGGCCAGCATGCTCAGCAGGGCGCCGCCGCTGTAAAAGGCGGTGCAGACCCACTTGTCCCCCTGGGCCAGCAGACCCAGGGCCGCCCCGCAGCACAGTCCCGCGCTGCCCAGGGCCAGGGAAGGGTCAGCACAGCACAGGCCCGCAGCGGCCACCCCGGCGCTGCTGAGGGCGGGCTGAATTTTTCCACGGCAGGCCAGCACCAATGTGTAAAACACAGCGGCGGCCAGCCCCGGATTGATGGGGCTCCAGGCAATGCCTCCCAGGGCCGCTGCCCCGCACAAAACCAGCACCAGGCGGCCCGCCCCCGGCTTTTCGGCGGGAAAATGCCGGAGAATCCAGCCGGTGCCGGCGGCCAGCACCGCATCCGCACCCGAGAACAGCAGCCCGTCCCCGCCTATGTACATCCGGAAACAGAAGGCGCTGCCCATCAGCAGAACGCACCCCGCCGCCATGGCCGGCAGATACCGCCGGGGCCACAGCCACCGGGCCACCACTGCCCCGCCCACAGCGCAAATCAGGCAGACGGTCCGCACCCCCTGCCCCCGCAGCAGCAGGGCCAGCACCGCCCCGGCGCCGCAGGCTGCAAAGCAGTCCTCCCCCAGCCCCAGCACCAGCCCCAGGGCAAAGGGGCACAGCTGGCCGTAGAGGAGGGCCCAGCCCCCCGCCAGCCCCGTCACCAGGCCAAACAGCTGCCGCATCACCCCGCTGACCTGTCCCCGGCGCACCAGCGCCTCCTGGTCCTTGTTCCGCACCGGCAGCGGCGAAGTGAAAGGTCCGAAGCCCACAAAACTCTTATCCATACCAAAAGTCCCCCTGTTCTTGATGCATTCCAAAGCTGCTCTGTGCATATACTCTAACAGGGCCGGGCCGCGCTTTTTGCCGCATACCGTCCTCCTGCCCAAATGAGGCAAAACAATATAAAAAAGACCCTGTACAGCCGTTTTTGGCCATACAGGGTCGTTTTTGTTTGGGATTGTGGAGGTTGTGCGGTTATTCGCCCACCGCCGCCTGCAGACGGCCGATGGCCAGGTGGAGCCGCTCCACCGTCTTTTCCCGGCCCATCATGCAGGCCAGGTCCACGCCGCCGCCGGGGGTCCGCTGCTTGCCCGACAGGGCGATGCCCAGGGGGTACAGCAGCCAGCCGTTCTTCTTCTCCATCCGCTCGGCCAGGGCCTTGCAGGCCTCAAACAGGCCGTCCCGGTCTGCGTAGTCGGTGCCTTCGTCCGACAGCAGCAGCTCCAGAGCCGTCAGGGCCTCCAGGGCCGAGGCGGGGGTGGTCTTCTGCTTCTTGTTGGTGTACAGGCTCAGATCGTAGTCGGGCAGGGTGTCAAAGAAATCAATCTGGGGCGGGATGTCGCTGAGCATCTCGCACCGGGGCTGCAGGTTGGCGCACAGCAGGTCCCGGTTGATGGGGCAGTGCACCGCCTGGTCAATCCAGGGGTCTGCCTTCTGGCGGAACTCCTCGGGGCTCAGCCGGCGGATGTACTCAGCATTGATGGCCCGCAGCTTGAGGGGGTCAAAAATGGCGGGAGACTTGGAGATGCCGGCGGGGTCCCAGATCTTCACCAGCTCGGGCAGGGAGAAGATCTCCTGCTCGGCGTACTCGCCCTTGGGGCTCCAGCCCAGCAGGCAGATATAGTTCAGGATGGCCTGGGGCAGGCAGCCCTTGGCGATCAGGTCCTGATAGCTGGCGTCGCCGTTGCGCTTGGACAGCTTGTTCTGGGCGTCCTTCATCACCGGCGGGCAGTGGATATAAACCGGGATCTCCCAGCCGAAGGCCTGGTACAGCAGGTTGTACTTGGGGGTGGAGGACAGGTATTCGCTGCCCCGGATCACGTGGGTGATCCCCATCAGGTGGTCATCCACCACGTTGGCGAAGTTGTAGGTGGGCATGCCGTCGCTCTTGATCAGGATCTGGTCATCCATCTCGCTGTTGTTCACTTCGATGTGGCCGTAGACCAGGTCGTCAAAGCTGGTGACGCCGGTGCGGGGAATCTTCTGGCGGATGACGTAGGGCTCGCCGGCGGCCAGCCGGGCCTTCACTTCCTCGGCAGGCAGATCCCGGCAGCAGCCGTCGTAGTGGGTCATCTCGCCCCGGGCCCGCTGCTCGGCGTGGAGGGCGTCCAGCCGCTCGCTGGTGCAGAAGCAGTAGTAGGCCTTGCCGTCTGCCACCAGCTGCTCGGCATACTGTTTGAACAGGCCCATCCGCTCGCTCTGGACATAGGGGCCCACCGGGCCGCCCACGTCGGGGCCCTCATCCCACAGCAGGCCGGCTTCCCGGCAGGTGTTGTAGATCACATCCACTGCGCCTTCCACATACCGCTCCTGGTCGGTGTCCTCGATCCGCAGGATGAAGGTGCCGCCGCTGTGCTTGGCGGTCAGGTAGGCGTACAGCGCGGTGCGCAGGTTGCCCACGTGCATATAGCCGGTGGGCGACGGCGCAAAGCGGGTGCGTACTTTCTTGTCTTGCATGGTGATTTCTCCTCTATTACAGGCTGCAAAAAACAGCGTTCTCTCAAAAGACAGTCTTAGTTTACCCGCTTGCCCCGCGTTTGTCAATGCGGTTTGAAGGCCGCTTTCCTATTTTATATAGCTTTCCACTTGACAAACAAGGGCCCGATGCATACAATAACATCTGTAAGCCGCATCGGCGCGGCAACGGCTCGCGCCGGATTCTGCAGCTTGGCACGCTGAATGTTCAACCCGGCATCCTGCTTGGATGCCGGGTTTTTTGCGGCATTGCCCCCGGAAGGGACAACCTGTGTCTGTGTTCCCCGGGTTAGAAGGGTTTTTTGGGAAAAGGAGATTCAAAGACCATGAGAAAGAACAAGATCCTGGCTCTCTGCCTGTCGGCCCTGATGGTGGCCGGCCTGGCAGGCTGCGGCGGCTCTTCCAGCACCGCATCTTCCACCGCATCCAGCGCTTCTTCTGCTGCCGGCAGCACCGCTTCCTCTGCAGCCGCTGAAGCACCCGACGGCGACGGCGATCCCACCACCCTGACGGTGGCCATGGAGTGCGCCTACGCCCCCTACAACTGGACCCAGACCACCGATGAGAACGGTGCCGTCCAGATCCGTGATTCCAGCGACTACGCCTACGGCTACGATGTCATGATGGCCAAGAAGATCGCCGACGCCCTGGGCCAGAAGGTCCAGATCGTCAAGCTGGATTGGGACAGCCTGGTGCCCGCCGTCATGAGCGGCGATGTGGACTGCGTCATCGCAGGCCAGTCCATCACCAGCGAGCGTGCCGAGCAGGTGGACTTCTCTGACCCCTACTACTACGCTTCCATCGTCACCCTGACCAAGAAGGACAGCGCCTATGCTTCCGCCACCAGCGTGGCCGATCTGGACGGCGCCGTCTGCACCAGCCAGCTGGGCACCATCTGGTATGACAACTGCCTGCCCCAGATCCCCAACGCTGACATCCTGCCCGCCCAGGAGACCGCTCCCGCCATGCTGGTGGCTCTGGAGAGCGGCGCCTGCGACGTGGTGGTCACCGACCGTCCCACTGCCCAGGCTGCTCTGGTGGCCTACCCCGACTTCACCCTGCTGGACTTCGGCGGCGGTGACGGCGACTTCCAGGTCAGCGACGAGGACATCAACATCGGCATCTCGATGAAGAAGGGCAACACCGCTCTGAAGGACGCCATCAACGAGGCCCTGTCCACCATGACCACCGATGACTACAACACCATGATGGACGAAGCCATCTCGGTGCAGCCCCTGAGCGAGTAATCACCCGCCACAACACACAGCTTTCAAGCCCCGGCTGGGCCCATGGTCCGGCCGGGGCTGCGGCTGTCTTTGGCCCCCGGGCCGGAAGTACAAAGGAGATCCCTGTATGTACGAATTTTTGAACGAGTGTGCCTTCCTGCTGCAGAAATACGGGTTTTCCTATCTGCGGGGCGCAGGCACTACCCTGCTGCTGGCCCTGGTGGGCACCCTGGTGGGCTGCCTGGTTGGCTTTGCGGTGGGCACTGTCCAGACCATCCCCATCGACATCCACCACGACCCGCTGTATAAGCGGATTCCCCTGCGGGTGGTGCACATTTTCCTGCGGTGCTATGTGGAGCTGTTCCGCGGCACCCCCATGATGATCCAGGCGGTTTTCATCTACTACGGCCTGATGCAGGTCTTTAACATCCACCTGGGCATGTGGCCCGCCGGTTTCCTGATTGTTTCCATCAACACCGGCGCCTATATGGCCGAGACCGTCCGCGGCGGCATCGTCTCCATCGACCCCGGCCAGACCGAGGGCGCCATGGCCATCGGCATGACCCACTGGCAGACCATGTTCCACGTCATCATGCCCCAGGCCCTGCGGAACATTGTGCCCCAGATCGGCAACAACTTCATCATTAACATCAAGGACACCTCGGTGCTGTCTGTCATCTCCATCACCGACCTGTTCTTTGTCCACAAGAGCGTGGTGGGCGCCCAGTACACCTACTTTGAGAGCGCCACCATCGTCATGCTGATTTACCTGACCATGACCCTGGTGTCCAGCTATCTGCTGCGGCTGTGGGAGAAGAAGCTGGACGGCCCCCAGAACTACGATCTGAACACCACCGACACCCTGGCCTACACCAGCGGGATGTACAATGCTCCCGATCCCAGCCACGAATCCCAGAATCTTGACATGAAGGAGGGTGCAAGCCATGTCTGAGCCCATCATTGAGGTCCGCCACCTGTCCAAGAGCTTCGGCACCCACGTGGTTCTGCGGGACGTGGATTTCACCGTGAAACCCGGCGATGTCACCTGTGTGATCGGCGCCTCGGGCAGCGGCAAATCCACCCTGCTGCGCTGCATCAACCTGCTGGAGACCCCCACCAGCGGCTCGATTCTGTTCCACGGCCAGGACATCATGGCCAAGAAGTTCAACCCCTCGGCCTTCCGTGCCCGTGTGGGGATGGTGTTCCAGAGCTTCAACCTGTTCAACAACATGACGGTTCTGGAGAACTGCACCGCCGGCCTCCGCTATGTCCTCCACCAGGACAAGGACGCCGCCCGCCGCACCGCCCTGGAGAACCTGGAAAAAGTCGGCATGGCCCCTTACATCAACGCCCGGCCCCGGCAGCTGTCCGGCGGCCAGAAGCAGCGTGTGGCCATTGCCCGGGCTCTGTCCATGCAGCCCGAAGTGCTGCTGTTTGACGAGCCCACCAGTGCCCTGGATCCCCAGATGGTGGGCGAGGTGCTGGCCGTCATGCGGAAACTGGCCGCCGACGGCCTGACCATGATTGTGGTCACCCACGAGATGGCCTTTGCCCAGGATGTTTCCAGCCATGTGGTTTACATGGCCGACGGCGTCATCGCCGAAGAGGGCAGCCCCAAAGACATCTTCGAGCATCCCCACAACCCCAAAACCGTCGAGTTCCTCTCCCGCTTCCGGGACCGCTGAGTTCCTTTTCTGGAAGAAAAGGAACCAAAAGACTTTTTACTGGGTACCGGGTCACTCTGGCCGCACTCACGTTACGACTCACCGGCGGTTTTGCTTCGTGCATCTTCATCTACGTTTGGGCTGTGCCCGAGCAACCGGAAAAGTTTTGTCTTACCCAATTATCTAAATCCCCGTTCCTTCTGAAATGACCCCCAAAAGTTAGACAAAATTTAACATCAAGCAACGTGAACGGTCTGAATCCTGTATTGCACAGG
>CALWZK010000010.1 GCA_944386015.1 uncultured Faecalibacterium sp. | reverse complement strand
ATTCAGACCGTTCACGTTGCTTGATGTTAAATTTTGTCTAACTTTTGGGGGTCATTTCAAAAACAGGAACAGGGATTTTGTATCACTTGGACTCACAGGGCCGCAGGCCGGGAGCCTTACAAAGAGAGCAGGACTTCACCGCCGGCAGGGCCTTGTGAGGACTAGGCCGTCAGTGGTACCAGGTGAAAAGCTTTTTGCATACTTTTTCTCCGAAAAAGTAGGTTAGGTTTCGATGTTGCCGAATTCGCTGAGTTTGAGGTCGGCGTTGTGGTCCAGGGCCCAGCGGACGGCCCAGTCGGAGGTGAAGAGGAGCAGGCGGTTGCCACGCATGTCCTCAACCGCTTTGGTGTCGCTGGTGAGGTCCAGGTCCCGCAGGACGTAGGTGTCGGGGTCGTTCTGAATCCAGCGGATCTGCTCAAAGGGCAGGTGCTGCATCCGAATCTCCACGTTGTATTCGGTGTTCAGCCGGTACTCCAGCACTTCCAGCTGCAGGACGCCCACGACGCCCACCACAACTTCCTCCATGCCGCCGCCCACTTCGCGGAAGATCTGGATGGCGCCCTCCTGGGCGATCTGCTCCATGCCCTTCACGAACTGCTTGCGCTTCATGGTGTCTTTCTGCTCGATCCGGGCAAAGTGCTCGGGAGCAAAGGTGGGAATGCCTGCAAACTGGACCTTCTTCTTGCCGGTGCACAGGGTGTCGCCGATGGAGAAGATGCCCGGGTCAAACAGGCCGATGATGTCGCCGGCGTAGGCCTCGTCCACAATGGCCCGGTCCTGGGCCATTAGCTGGGTGCCGGTGGCCAGCTTGATGTTCTTGCCTTCCTGGACATGGTAGGCCTCCATGCCCCGCTCAAACTTGCCGGAGCAAATCCGCATGAAGGCGATGCGGTCCCGGTGTGCCTTGTTCATGTTGGCCTGGATCTTGAAGATGAAGCCGGAAAACTCCTCCCGGCAGGGGTCCACAGGCTCCCCGGTGAGGCTGTCCACACGGGCCAGCGGGGTGGGGGTCAGCCGCAGGAACTCCTGCAGGAAGGGCTCCACGCCAAAGTTGGTCAGGGCCGAACCAAAGAACACAGGGCTCAGCTCACCCTTCAGCACCTTGTCCAGGTCGAACTCCTCGGCGGCGCCGTCCAGCAGCTCGATCTCGTCCACCAGCTGGCGGTGGAGATAAGGGGTCAGCAGGTCGTCCAGACCCGGGTCCCCCAGCTCCAGGGAGATCTCCTCCACCTTCTTGACGCCGTTGGCACGGCCGTCGCTCTCAAAGGCCAGGACCTTGCGCTGCATCCGGTCAAAGACGCCCTTGAAGTCCTTGCCGCAGCCGATGGGCCAGTTCATGGGGAAGGTCTTGATCCCCAGGATCTCCTCGATGTTCTCCATCAGCTCGAAGGGGTCCCGGGCTTCCCGGTCCATCTTGTTGATGAAGGTGAAGATGGGGATGTGGCGCAGGGTGCAGACCTTGAACAGCTTGATGGTCTGGGCCTCGACGCCCTTGGCGGCGTCGATGACCATGACCGCCGAGTCGGCAGCCATCAGGGTGCGGTAGGTGTCCTCCGAGAAGTCCTGGTGGCCGGGGGTGTCCAGAATGTTGACGCACTTGCCCGCATAGTCAAACTGCAGCACCGACGAGGTGACCGAGATGCCGCGCTGCTTTTCGATGTCCATCCAGTCCGAGACGGCGTGGCGGGCGCTCTGCTTGCCCTTGACCGAGCCGGCCTGGTTGATGGCTCCCCCGTACAGCAGCAGCTTTTCGGTCAGGGTGGTTTTGCCCGCGTCGGGGTGGCTGATGATGGCGAACGTGCGGCGGCGTTCGATTTCTTCGCGATTTGTCATAGTACCTCTTGTCTTTCTCTGTCCATAGGGTTCCGATATCTCAAACGTGCACAATGTGTCACATGGGTGGATTCTCCTGTCGGCTGGATTCTGGCGGCAAAAATACACACATACATATATATTACGCCAAAACGTCCCCCTGCGCAAGGGGCAGGATTACTTTTTTATTACGAAACAGGGCAGGGGCGCGGTGTCGGCCCAGTTGGCAAAGCGGCAGACCAGGACGGTGTACCGGGTCAGGGGCAGCTGCTGCAGCCAGTCCAGGGCGGCCTGCTTTTCGCTGTTTCCGATCACCGCCCCGCTGTAGAGGATGGCCGACAGGATGCCCCCCGGCCGCAGGGCCTGGAGGGCCGCCTCCAGGGCGGGAATGCTGGTGCCGGCCTGGCTGTGGACGGTGTGGTCGGCGCCGGGCAGCCACCCGAAATTGAACATGACAGCGTCGGCGGTGCCGGGCTGGAGGTAATCCAGCAGCCGGGCGTGGCTGTCCAGGATCAGGCGGCAGCGGCCCTCGGGGATGCCCTCCCGCGCCAGCCGGGCCCGGGTGGAGTCCAGGGCGGCGGGCTGGATGTCAAAGGCCAGCACCCGGCCCCCTTCCCCTGCCAGACGGCAGAGAAAGGCGGTGTCCCCGCCGTTGCCGCAGGTGGCGTCCACCAGCAGCCGGGGCTGCACCAGATGGGCGGACAGGAAATCCTGGGCCAGCCGCACCGCCGACAGGTCGGGCTTGCGGCGGCGGACCAGCCGGTCCCCCTGGGGGTGGAAATCAAACTTCTCCCAGAAGGCCGCCTCCCCCGCTCCGGCGGGCAGCGGGGCGGCAAAGCAGCTGGGCTGCTCCCGGTCATAGCCCCCCAGCTGGTGGAGCACCTGCCGCAGCAGATAGGAGCCGTAGCCCCGGCGCCGCCAGGCCGGGTCGATCCAGAGGCGGTCAATCCGGGTTTCCTGAGCCCCGGCGGTCAGGGTGCACCGGCCGATGCGGTCCTTTTCTTTGTAAAGGTCAAAGCCGTTCTCTGTCTGAACAAGGCGCATAAAATCCTCCCTTTTCCCCTGCCCGCCTTCGGAAGATAAGCGGGAGGGATTTTTCCCGCCGGAAAGCGACTGGATTTCACATTTTCTTCACGGGGGCATGAAGCGGTTTTCACAATTTCAGGTTACACTATAATCAGCCGGAAGGGAAAGGTCAAGAGCCTCCCCTCTCCGTCCCCCTGAAAGGATGATCGATATGAGTAATGAGAACCAATGGGAGTATGATTATTCCTCCCTCTACAAAAACTCTTCCGGCAACGATACCGGATATGCCAATGTAGGCAGCAGCGGCACCAATGCTGCCAACCAGTACAACGCAGACGGCGGCAGCACCCCTCCCCCTGCAGACCCTGAATTCCACCCCGTCCCCAACCCCGAGGAGCCGCCCCGGAAACACCGCATCCGTCCCGGACGGGTGCTCCGCAGCGTGGTGGCCCTGGTGCTGGTGGCAGCCGTGGGCTTTGGCGGCGGCTATGTGGGCAGCATGGTGGGCAACAACCACCGTCTGGTGATCCAGTCCTCTGACCGCTCCGAGCAGATCAGCGATGCACTGGCCTCTTCCACCTCCACCGGCGGGGATGACCTGAGCACCGCCCAGGTGGCTGCCCTGGTGACCCCCAGCGTGGTGCCCATCACCACCGAGGCTGTCATCTACTCCAACTGGTCCTGGTTCGGCCAGCGCCAGGTGGAGTCGGGCGCAGGCAGCGGCGTCATCATCAGCGATGACGGCTATATCCTGACCTGTGCCCACGTGGTGGACGGCGCTTCCAACGTCACCGTCACGGTGGGCGACACCGACTACACCGCCACTGTGGTGGGCTCGGATACCGCCAGCGACGTGGCAGTCCTGAAGATTGACGCCGAGGGCCTGACCCCCGCCGTTGTGGGCGACAGCGATGCGCTGGCTGTGGGTGAATCGGTGATGGCCGTGGGCAACCCCCTGGGCAACCTGAGCGGCACCGTCACCAACGGCATCATCAGCGCCCTGAACCGTGATGTTTCCATCCAGAGCAACGACGGTTCTGTCCTGAACCTGACCCTGATCCAGACCAACGCCAGCATCAGCCCGGGCAACTCGGGCGGCGGCCTGTTCAACATGGCCGGCGAGCTGGTGGGCGTGGTCAACGCCAAGTCGGAAGATTCCGGCGCTGAGGGTCTGGGCTTCGCCATCCCCATCAACACCGCCATCTCCATCGCACAGGATCTGCTGGAGAACGGCTACGTCAGCGGCCGGCCCTATCTGGGCATCACCTATGTGGCTGTGACCGATGAGTCCACCGCCCAGCAGCTGGGCGTCAACACCTACGGCATCTACGTGGTGGATGTTGTGTCCGGCTCGGGCGCCGACAAGGCCGGCCTGCAGCCCGGCGACCGGATCGTCAGCATTGACGGCTCCGAGATCGCTTCCCGGGACGATGTGACCGCCATCATTGACCAGCACACCGCCGGGGATACCATCTCGATCACGGTGGCCCGGGACGGCCAGATGGTGACGGTCTCCGCCACCCTGGGCGAGCAGACCCCCAAGAACAACCAGTAAAATGTAATCTTGCAAACTTGCACCAAAACAGGTTTACAGGTCCATTTCCGGAACCCAGAACTCCCTTCTGTTTTCCTCCTTATGAAAAATGCCCCTGTCCATTTCTGGACAGGGGCATTTGAGCGTGTCAAAACATGACACGCTTTAGGGGGAACCCATTTCTGCGCGCAGTCGCGCGGCAGAAATTCCTTCCCCCTAAGATCCCCCTGGGGACAAAATTTTCCGCAGAACTGTGCACTCGGCTTTACAGCCTCGCACACTCCCTGCGGCAAATTTCCCTGTAGGTGTCTCAGCCGTACGCACATGTCGTCCGGCTGAGACTTTTTAATAGTCTAAAACGCCCCTGTCCATTTCTGGACAGGGGCGTTTTGTTGTTTCAGCCGACATCCTGCAGCAGCTGGGCCAGGGTGACGCCGTAGGTTTTGGCCAGGGCGCTGAGGTTGGACATGGTGGGTTCCGACTCGCCGGTCTCCCACTTGCTCACCATCTGGCTGGGTACCCCCAGGGCGCCGGCCACATACTCCTGGGTCAGCTTGCAGCGGGTGCGGTGGTCTTTCAGGGCCTGGGCCAGGGTTTTGCTGGGGGTCTGGGAGACAGCCTGTCCCTTGGTGGGGGTGCTGGGGTAAGACACAAGGGCCCGAATCGCCAGAGCGACCAGGACCACGACCAGGACCACAAAGACGATGTAGAACAGCAGCGTCTGCAGTTCACGGATACTCAATCTCATAAATGATTCCTCCTCGTTGTGCTATCAATATCAGAAAAAGTCTGGTTGCATGCAGCAATCTGACTGCAAGCCGTGGTAAAAGGCCGGGGACTTAAAATTCCCGCCAGAACAGTCCGCCGCTGGTCTGGAACAGGGGCCAGGGATTGATGCTCTTGCTGCCCAGCTTGAAGTCCATGGTGAGGGTCTCCCCCACCTGGCCCACCGCATCCCCACGGGAGACGGTCTGGCCCACCTGGACCCGGATGGCCGACAGGCCGTAGAGGTAGCTGCGCAGGCCGCAGCCGTGGTCGATCACCACCGTGTTGCCGGTGAGGCCCAGGTTCTGGGCCGCCACCACAACCCCGTCTGCCGGGGCCCGGACTGCGTCCCCCGGCACCGCGTAGAGCAAGGTGGAGTTGGACTGCCCCGCCCGGGCGCCCCCCATCACCTTGGTCTGGCCGTAGTCCAGCAGGACGGTGTAGTTTTCCAGGGGGCACAGGAAGGCCCCCTGCCACATCTTGTCCCGGGCCTTGTCCTCATAGAGGGGCCAGATCACATTCCGGAATTCCTCGCTGGCGCCTTCGGGGGCGGGCGGGTCGGGCTGGGCCTCGGCCTCCCCGAAGTTCTGGGCGGTGACCACCAGGGTGGTGGTGAGGGTCTCCCCGTTCACCGTCACCGACAAAGTGTGGCTGCCCGCCGAGGCGTTGTAGGCGGCGGGTATGTAGCACCGCCAGCCCGCCGGGCTGCGGACGCACTGGACCGACCCCAGGTCGGTCTCCACCACCGGGGTCTCAGAGCCCACCATCCCGCTGATTTCCAGGGCGGCCACCCCGCCCTGGGCGATCCGCTCGGCCGACAGCTCCAGCTGGGCCGAGGCCTGAATGGTGAACCGGAAGGAGTACTGATAGCAGCCAGTGGGCCTGGAGGGGCGCTCCAGCCCGGCGTTCCGCAGCACAGCCCCGTCCGAGGGCCAGCGGAAGTCAGCGTCGGTCATCCCCTCCGGCAGCCGCCACACCGTCAGCTGGGCCTTGTATTCCCCGTTGGCGGGGTAGAGAAAGCCTGCGTACTGGGTCAGATCCCCCTGGAAATAATAGGCGTCCCCCATCCCGTCGGCAGTGATGGTGAGCTGGGCGCCGGTGGCCCAGTCGGGCAGGGTCAGCTCGGGGTGGGCCTCATAGAGGACCCCCAGCTTCTGGACCGACAGGGTGGAGGGGGCATAGAAGGCCTTGTCCAGCAGGCCGCCGATGAGGGGCACCTGCCAGCAGCTGCCGTTGACTTCCAGGGCCTGGCCCCCGAACTGGACGGCCGGGTCGGGGGCGGAGCCGCTGGTGGTGAAGGAATAGCTGGCGGCCATCACGGCCCCCAGCAGGACGGCCACCCCCAGCACAACCCCCAGCAGCCAGAGCAGGATACTTTTGATGATCTGCATGACAATGCCTCCCCACGTATGCAAAAAGGGCGCACCGGCAGAAGCCTCTCAAAGGCCCCCTCGGTGCGCCCTGCAGATCTGTTTGACAGACAGGCTTATTCTGCGCTGTCCTCGTCGGCCGAATCCACAACCTCGGCGGCTGCAGCGTCGTCCTCTGCCTCGTCGGCGGCGGGGACGGCTTCGTCTTCACCGAACAGCAGACGCTCGTATTCGTCCAGTTCCTTCTCACGGCGGCGGAGGTAGACGGCCACAGCCACCAGGGCGCCGGCCACGGCGGCCAGCACTGCGATCACGGCGATCAGACAGGATTTTTTCATAGGTTGAGCACTCTCCTTTTTACGCCCACGGCGTTTTTTCAAATCATGGCAACGGCTGGTCACATAGAGCAAACCCTTCAGGATCCAGCACAGCGCTGAAACAATATGGACAGAGCATTTGAGGACGAAAGTCATCTCCATCACCCTCCCAGCCGGCAGGGGCCGCGGCGTCGTGCCCCCGGAATACCTCTATTATACCCGCTGCGGAACAAAATTACAACCGGAATCCACAAAATTTCCTGTTTCCGCCCTCCGAAAGTGCTCCATATTGACCAAGACAGGCCGGCGGCATTACCCCAGCATCACCTTCCGGTAGGCCTTGAAAGCCCCGGGCAGGGCGTAGCGGCCCTCCAGGTCGGTACGGCCGGCCCAGACGCAGCCGCCGGGGGCGGGCTGGACCGGCAGGTCCAGCAGCCAGCCGCTGAGGCGCCATTCCACATGGGTGAAAACGTGTTTGGCGGCTGGCAGGGCGCGGGGCGCCCCCGCCCCCGGCTCCAGCCCCAGCTGCGCCGCGGCCTGCCGGACCGCCTCAGGGCCTTCCAGGCAGACCCCCTCCAGGGCAGGGGGCTGCCACAGCCCCGCCAGCAGCCCGGTTGCAGGCCGCTGCTGGAGCAGCCAGGCCCCGGTCCCCTCCTGCCGCAGCAGCAGCACCGTCACCGGCACCACCTTCCGGGGCTTGGGCTGGGCCTTTTGGGGCAGGTCCAGAGCGGTGCCGGCCTTCCGGCCTTCGCACAGCCCCGCCAGGGGGCACTGGTCACAGAGGGGTGCGCCCCCCGGCAGGCAGACCAGGGCCCCCAGCTCCATCAGGGCCTGGTTGAAGTCCCCCGGGTTGTCGGGAGGCTGGTGGTCCATCACCCGCTGGGTGAAGATTTTTTTGACGGCGGGGTCGGTGACGGGGGCCGGGTCGTTGTACAGCCGGGCGAACACCCGCAGCACGTTGCCGTCCACCGCCGGGGCGGGCAGCCCGAAGCCGATGGAAGCGATGGCCCCGGCGGTGTAGGGCCCCACCCCCGGCAAAGCCAGCAGGGCGTCGTAGTCGGCGGGCAGCTGGCCGCCATATTTCTCACACACCACCTGGGCCGCCTTCTGCAGGCTGTGGACCCGGCGGTAATAGCCCAGCCCCTCCCACAGCTTGTCCAGCCGCTGGGGGTCGCAGGCCGCCAGGGCCGGGATGTCGGGCAGCTCCCGGATGAACCGCTCATAGTAGGGCAGGGCCGCCGCCACCCGGGTCTGCTGGAGCATGATCTCGCTGACCCAGATGTGGTAGGGGGTGGGGTCCTCCCGGAAAGGCAGGACCCGGTGATTCCGGTCAAACCAGTCCAGCAGGGCGGGGGCAATCTTTTCCACAGGCAGTGTCCTCCTCGGTGAAAAATCAAAACGTCCGGTCTGGGGACCCAGGCCGGACGGGTACATCAAATCTTACATGCCGTAGGCAGTGCGGGGGAAGGGCAGCACGTCGCGGATGTTCTGGATGCCGGTGAGGTACATCAGCATCCGCTCAAAGCCCAGGCCGAAGCCGGCGTGCTCCACCGTGCCGAACCGGCGCAGGTCCAGATACCAGTCGTAGCCGGCCTTGTCCAGGCCCAGCTCGTCCATGCGGGCGGCCAGCTTGCCGTAGTCCTCCTCGCGCTGGCTGCCGCCGATCAGCTCGCCGATGCCGGGCACCAGCATATCGGCCGCGGCCACCGTCTTGCCGTCGGGGTTCTGCTTCATGTAGAAGCTCTTGATCTCCTTGGGGTAGTCGGTGACAAAGACCGGCTTCTTGTACACCACCTCGGTCAGGTAGCGCTCGTGCTCGGTTTGGATATCCACGCCCCACTCCACCGGGTACTGGAACTTCTTGTTGTTCTTCTTGAGGATCTCGATCGCCTCGGTGTAGGTGACCCGGCCGAACTCGCTGCCGGCCACCAGCTCCAGACGCTCAATCAGGCCCTTGTCGATGAACTTGTTGAAGAAGTCCATCTCATCGGGGCAGTTGTCCAGCACATAGCGGATGACATACTTGGTCATGGCCTCGGCCACGTCCATATAGCCGTTCAGGTCGCAGAAGGCCATCTCGGGCTCGATCATCCAGAACTCGGCGGCGTGGCGGGTGGTGAAGCTCTTCTCAGCCCGGAAAGTGGGGCCGAAGGTGTACACCTTGCCGAAGGCCATGGCCATGGCCTCGGCTTCCAGCTGGCCCGAGACGGTCAGGTTGACCGGCTTGCCGAAGAAGTCCTTGCTGTAATCGGCCTTTCCATCCTCGGTGGTGGGCAGGTTGTCCAGGTCCAGGGTGGTGACCCGGAACATCTCGCCGGCGCCCTCGCAGTCAGAGGCAGTCAGGATGGGCGAGTGGGAGTAGACAAAGCCGTTCTCCTGGAAGAACCGGTGGATGGCGTAGGCAGCCACGCTGCGGACCCGGAAAGCGGCGTTGAAGGTGTTGGTGCGGGGCCGCAGGGTGGGCATGGTGCGCAGATACTCCATGCTCATCTTCTTTTTCTGCAGCGGGTACTCCTCCGAGGGGCAGGCGCCCAGGATCTGGATGGAGTCGGCGTTCAGCTCAAAGGGCTGCTTGGCCTGGGGGGTCAGGATCAGGCGGCCGGTGACCTGCATGCTGGTGTACAGGCCGGCATGGGCCACCTCGTCGTAGTTTTCCAGCTTGGCGGCCTCAAAGACCACCTGCAGGGTCTTGAAGCAGCCGCCGTCGGACAGGGCGATGAAGCCGATGTTCTTGCTGTCGCGGATGTTCTTGGCCCAGCCGCAGACGGTCAGGACGGTGCCGTCGGCGGGGGTTTCCCGGTAGAGGGATGCGATTTCAGTGCGTTCCATCAAACAATACCTCCAAAAAAGCAAAAGACAGCTTTCTCCCCGTACTCCAGGGCGAACAAGCTGTCTTGTAATGTCCGCGGTGCCACCTGAATTCACCGGCCGGCGGCCGGTCTCTATGCTCGCGCCGGCCCAAAGGCGGCGAAGCACTCCCCTGGTAACGCTGGGGCGGGCGGCGCACCTACTGCCCGCCGACGGCGGGGTTCAGCTTGCAGCTCCCGGGTGTTCGTTCCCTCCCTCTGCGGGCAGGCTCTCAGCAGCCGCCTGCTCTCTGTGCCGTCGCGGGGGAGGTACTTTTCCCGATCAAGGCTTTTCAGATAGTGGCACTATAGCATAACTGCGTCTGTTTGTCAACCCGCGCCAAACAGGGACACCAGGGCATTGGCGGCCAGCTGGCCGGCGTAGAGGGCCTCGTTCAGGTTGTTGCCGTGGGTGCCGATCTCGATCAGCAGGCTGCCGGTGGTCAGGTCCTGGTTGTAGAACCGGTAGCTGAACAGCACCGGCCGGGTGAACCCGGGGTACATCCCCTCCATGGCGCTCTCCCAGGCGGCGGCAAACCGCAGGTTCTGCCGCCAGTTGGGCAGGCTGACGGTGGAGCCGTTGTCGCAGCCGCAGATCAGCATCACCTGGGCGGCTTTCCGGCCCCCGATCTCGGCCACCGGGGCCATCCGGGCCCCGGCCTCGTTCTCGATGGCGTCCCGGTGGACGTCCAGCACCACCTTGATGCTGGGATACTGGGCCAGGTACTGCTGGACCACCGCCCGGCTGTTGGCGTAGCTGCCGGTGTAGCTGGGGTAGTCGTTGAGGGTCTCGTCGTGGAGGGTGTTGATGCCGGCGGCATTGAGGGTGTCGGCCATCACCCGGCCCACCGCGCACATGTTGGAGGCCCGGTCGGTGGTGCGGGCCCCGTCCCCCGGGGCAAACCACAGCCCCGACGCCATCCGGAAGCACTCGGTGGCGTGGGTGTGCATGATCAGCACCTGGGGTTCCGGGCTGTTCAGCTCCACATGGAAGGGCAGCGGGTTCTGGATTTCGGCGGCCACCTCGGCAGAGGGGACGCTGGTGTTGTTCTTGATGGTGCCGGCGGCGCAGGCAATGTATTTTTCCCCGGTGCCCTGGCCGTAGGAAGTCTCGATGACGGTGCCGGCATCGGCGGGCTTCTGGTCGTCGGGGGTCAGCTCCACCAGATAGGCCTCGATGCCCTCGGGCGCCGGGGCCGCCTCAGAGGAGGCAGCGTCGGCAGAGCTGGCCGGGGCGCTGCCGGCGTCGGAGGCGGTGAGGATGGAAAAGGCGGTCTGAAGGGCGGGCACCGGCCCCACAAGTACCCCCGCCAGGGTGAGGGCGATCCCCCTGCCCCAGACCGTCAGGGCCAGCATGACGACGGCAGCCCCCAGGGCGGCCCAGCCTGTCCCCGGCCCGGCCCGGCCGGCGCGGGGGTCCCGGTGGTCTTCCTGCATCCTGTCGCCTCCTTCCCGCAGACTTACTACCTGTTCTATGCGGGAGAGGGCCGGGTTTATGCCTGGCCCGCCAGCCAGCACAGCTGGTTGACGGTGAGCCGGGGCTGCAAAGCCCGGTTGATGGCGGCCCCCAGCAGGGCGGCCCCGTGGGCGATGATGCTGTCCAGGGCCCGGGGGGTGACGACCAGGTCCTTCCCCTCCTGGGCATCCATCAGGGTGGGGATCCCCGCCGCAATCACCGGCAGCCCCAGCCCGGCGGCGTCCAGATGCCGGGGGCTGCCGGGGGCGGCGGGGGCCAGGCCGGTGTCGGAAAACTGGATGGTGCGGCCCAGCCGCTCCGGCTCGGCGGAGCAGAGGCTGTCCACGCAGATCAGCGCCGAGGGCCGCACCGCCCCCACCAGCGCCCCGGCCAAAGTCTGAAGGCTGATGCCGGCGGCCCGGGAGACCCCCGGGGCCATGGCCGCCACAGGGCGGATCCCCCGCAGGGGCAGCTGGTGGCCCGCCCCCATGGTCACCAGGATGTGCTGGACCGTCCGGGGGCCCAGGGCGTCTGCCGTCACCTGGCGGTTGCCGATGCCCAGCACCAGCACAGGCCCGGCGGGGGGCAGCAGGGCCGCCAGCTCGGCGGCGGCCAGCTCGATGACGGTGTTGTCCCGCTGGTCCAGCAGGCTGACGCTGGGGGTTTCCAGGGTCACATACCGGCCCCGGGGCCGGGCCAGGCCGTCCCGGGCCACCTCCACCCGGGTCACCACCACCCCGCCCTGGCGCATGGTGGCCAGCCGCACACCGGCGGCATTCCCCGCCGCCTGTTCCGGGCCAAACAGCTCGTCTGCCATATCGGTGGAACGCATCCAATCCCCTCCTTTGGCCCTTTGGGGCCCCTGTTCTGGCCAAAGTGTGGGCAAAAAAATTTTTTTCAAACAAAATTTCAAAAAAAGCTTGCGCAGATGCGGCGAATATGGTATCATAAGATGCGCTGTTATAGGTAGCCAAGGAGGTGGAACGAATTGCCTAACATCAAATCTCAGAAGGACCGCGTTGTCCAGTCTGCTGCAGAGCGGGCACACAACAAGGCCATTAAGACCAACCTGAAAACAGTCGTCAAGAAGGCAAACGCTGCCATCGATGCCAAAGCCGCTGACAAGGACGCAACTGTCCTGGCTGCTGTTTCCGCGATCGACAAGGCCCGCGCCAAGGGCGTGCTGAAGAAAAACACCGCGTCCCGGAAGATCAGCCGTCTGGCCAAGCGCGCCAACAAGGCAGACTAAAGCCGTTCACGACTGGTTCGATACGATTGACGAGCAAAGCTCTCCGCGCCATGTAACGGGCAGGAGGGCCTTTGTTGTATCTGCCGGGTTTTCCAGCAGGCCGTCGGGGCCCCAATCGGGCGCCGGCAGGTAGACCCAACCCAAGGCGCAGCCCAGGGCCAGGGCCCACACCAGCCCCAGGGCCCCGGGGCCAAACCCCGGCCCCAGGCCCAGGAAGGCCCCCGCGATCCCCCGGGCCGCCCAGAAAAGGCCGGGGAGCCCGGCCAGGCCAAACAGAGCAAAACGAATCATCTATGTAACCCCCTTTGGCTCAGGATACCATCCCAAAGGCGCAAAGAGGGGCGGAATGGGTCGGCGGGTTCAGTTCTGGTCGTGGCTTTTGCCCAGAAAGGAAAACACCACCCCGCACAGCAGGCTGGCGGCGATGCCGGCGGCCCCGGCCTGGAGCCCGCCGGTGAGGCAGCCCAGCAGGCCCTGCTCTTCCACCGCCTGCCGGACCCCCTGGGCCAGCAGGTGGCCGAAGCCCAGCAGGGGGACCGAGGCCCCGCTGCCCGCAAAGTCGGCCAGGGGGCCGTACAGCCCCGCAGCCGACAGGATCACCCCCGCCACCACATAGCCGGTGAGAATCCGGGCGGGGGTGAGGCTGGTTTTGTCGATCAGAATCTGGCCGATGACGCACAATGCGCCCCCCACCAGAAAAGCCCAGAGATACTGCATGGTCATTCCTCCTCTGCGGGGGCGGGGGCGGCCAGCTCCACCAGATGGGCGATGGCCGGGATGGTCTCCTTTTGCAAAAAGGTGGTCTGGCTCATCAAAGCCCCGGTGGCGATGAACACCACCCGTCTCAGCTGCCCCGCTTCCAGCCGGGGCAGGATGTGAGCGGACAGGACGCTGGCGCAGCAGCCGGGCCCCGACCCGCCGCTGTGGACCCGGGGGTCTGCCCCGTAGAGCAGGCAGCCGCAGTCCTCATGATGGAAGCCGGTGACCCCTTCCCCTTCCAGGATTTCTTCCAGCAGCCGGCTGCCCACCCGGCCCAGGTCCCCGGTGTAGATGCAGTCCAGGCTGGAGGGCTGGGTGTGGGTGTCGGCCAGATAGTGCAGCAGGGTGGCGGCAGCGGCGGGGGCCATGGCGGCCCCCATGTTGGTGATGTCGCTGACCCGGTAGTCCACCACCCGCCCCAGGGTGACGGCCCGGATCTGCACCCCCGGCCCCGCCGGCCGCAGCAGGCAGCAGCCCGCGGCGGTGGCGGTCCACTGGGAGGTGGGGGTGCGGAAGGCGCCGTAGTTCAGCGGGGTGCGGAACTCCCGCTCGGCGGCGCAGAAATGGCTGGAGGCCATGGCCAGCACCCCCTCCGCCATCCCTCCGGCGCAGAAGGCGGCCCCCAGCCCCAGGGCCTCGGCCATGGTGCTGCAGGCCCCGAACAGCCCCGCAAAGGGGATGTCCAGCTCCCGCATGGTGTAGTTGGAGGCGGTGCACTGGGCCTGCAGGTCTCCTGCCAGGGCCAGGTCCACCGACCGCTCGCCGGCCCCCGCCTTTTCCAGGCAGAGCCGGGCTGCCCGCAGCTGCAGGGCCTTTTCGGCGGCCTCCCAGTTTTTCTGGCCGAAGAAGTTGTCCCGGCTCAGCTGGTCAAACCCTGCCGCCAGGGGGCCCTCCCCTTCCTTTTTTCCTCCCACCGCCGCATGGGCCGCGATGACCGGCGGCGCAGGGAACAGCAGGGTGTCGCCATGCCGCAGGGCCATGGAACCACCCCCTCCTTTCCGGTGATTTCCCATCCGGGCGGGAAATTTTTCTTCCCCGCCCAGATTTTGCAATATTTTTTGTCCGGCGGGCGTATCCTCTATGTGAGTCCCGCCAGCCAGATCAGAAACCCGTACACCGCCGAGGCCAATGTCCCATAGACGATGACCGGCCCGGCGATGACGAACATCTTGGCGCCTGTGCCGGTGATCCGCCCCTCGGACTGGAACTCGATGGCGGCGCTGACCACCGAGTTGGCAAAGCCGGTGATGGGCACCAGGCTCCCCGCCCCTGCGCGGACGGCCAGCTTCTGGTACCACCCCAGGGTGGTGAAGATGGCCGACAGCAAAATCAGGGTGCAGCTGGTGAGGGTCCCCGCCGTCTGGGGGTCAGCCCCGGCGGCCAGATACCGCTGGCGGAACAGTTCCCCCACCAGGCAGATGGTGCCCCCCGTCCCGAAGGCCCACAGACAGTCCTTCCCGATGGGGGAAGGGGGCCCCGCCCGGCGGACCCGGCGGGCGTATTCCTGGATGGAAAGATGCATGAATCTTCGCCTCGCTCCTTTGTTTGGCAGTTAGTCTGCCCGGGGCCCGGCGTGAATATACCTTTGTGAGTGTTGGTTGAGAAGAGAGGTTCTTTGCTATGCAGCAGCCTATGCCCCATGAGCCGCCCCGCCGGCCGGTCCACCGCCGGCTGACCCGGGCGGAAATCCGCCGCCGCCGGCGCCGCCGCGCTGCCCGGCGTCTGGCGGTCCTGGTCTGTGCCCTTGCCATTGTGGCAGGGGGTGTTTCCTTTGCGGTGAACCGGATCCGCGCCGGCTCTGCCGCTTCGGCGGCGTCCTCCCGGCCCGAGGCCGGCAGCACCGCCCCTGCTTCGTCCCAGAGTGCAGCCAGCAGCGCCGCCTCCCAGGCCCCGGCCCAGCCCCAGAATGCGTTGGGCCTCACCGCCGCCGAGGCTTCCGCCATGCTGGCAGACCCCCGGATGGTGCTGGTGAACCACGACACCCCCATGCCCGAGGACTATACCTTTGACACCAAGGAGTGCGGTTCCTCCACCGCCATCAACAAGACCCTGCAGACCGAGGCGGCAGACGCCTTCCTCAAGATGCAGGCAGCGGCCGCCGCCGACGGCATCACCATCTGGATGCAGAGCGGCTACCGCAGCGTGGACTACCAGACCACCCTCTACAACAACAAGACCCAGCAGTATCTGAACCAGGGCTACGACGAGGCCACCGCCAAGGAGATGGCGGCGGGGGTGGTGAACCCCCCGGGCTATTCCGAGCACAACTGCGGCCTGGCCGCCGACCTGAACTGCCCCGACTTCACCGACCTGGACACCGGCTTTGAGAACACCACCGCCTTCACCTGGCTGTGCCAGCACGCGGAGGAATACGGCTTCATCCTCCGGTACCCCAAGGGGGAGCAGGCCGAGGCCCTCACCGAGATCACCTATGAGCCCTGGCACTGGCGGTATGTGGGCCCCGAAAACGCCGCCAAAATCAATGCCAGCGGCCTGGTGTTCGAGGCCTATATCGCCCAGCTGAAAGAGATCGCCGCGGCGGGCTGAAACAGCCCCCGAAGGGGTTGTGAAAGTTTTGGGCCCGATTGCTTTTTGCAGCCCGATATGATAAGATAAACGTGGTTTTTGAAAACCTCTGGGGCAGCGGGCCCGCTGGGTCTGCACCCCCAATTGAATCGAGAGAAGGAAAAGGAAATCCCATGATGAAACGCAATTTTGTGCTTTCGCTGACTGCTGTCATCCTCTGCGCCGCCCTGCTGGCAGGCTGCGGCAGCAGCTCTTCGTCTTCCGCCCCGGCTGCCTCTTCGGAGGCTGCTTCCTCGGGGGAGGCTTCTTCGGCCGCTTCCACCAGCGGCGAGGCCAAGACCGGCAGTGAGAACGGCTCGGCGGATCTGGACGCCATCGTCTCCCAGCTGCTGGAGGCCAACCCCATCTCCAACCAGTTCGAGATTGCAGCCATGAACATCGAGTATGACTTCGGCCTGGCTGCCGACGACGTGGTCTCCTACAAGGGGGTCAAGAGCAACGACAACGGGGACGCCGGCCTGGTGCTGGTGATCCAGCCCGCTGAAGGCAAGGCTGACGCCATCTGCCAGCAGCTGGAAACCTACAAGGAGGACCAGGTGGCCTTCTACGGCAACTATGCCGAGTTCGCCCAGGCCCAGACCAACGTGGCCGACGCGGTGATCTCGGGCCGGGACAACCTGGTGGTGATGGTCATCGCCTCCAACGAGGCCACCGCTGACCTGAACCAGGCTGTGGACGATGTGATGAGCACCTACGCCCAGTAATAGTTTTGCACGCGACATAGAGCCAATGCCCTCGGGCATCGGCTCTTCTTTGACATGGGGATGGTCTGAACCAGACTTTCTCCCGCTCGCTGGAAGGAGAGACGGCTTTGCTATTCAGTTCCATCATCTTCCTGTTTCATTTTCTGCCTTTTACCCTGGCGGCCTACTATATCGCCCCCGCCAAAGCCAAAAACACCGTCCTGTTCCTCTGCAGCCTGGTGTTCTACTGCTGGGGCGAGGTGCGGTTTTTCCCGGTGATGCTGGGTCTGATCCTTATCAACTATCTGTGCGGCCTGGGGCTGGGCAGGTTTGACTCCAGCCCCATCGCCCGGAAAGTGCTGCTGGGGGTGGCCCTGGTGGGCAGCCTGGGGATGCTGTTTTACTTCAAATACGCAAACTTTGTGCTGGAAAGCGCCAACGCCCTGCTGGGGACAAGCTTTGCCCCCATCGAGGGGATCAGCGTCCTGCCCCTGGGCATCAGCTTCTACACCTTCCAGACTTTGTCCTACACCATCGACGTCTACCGCCGGAACGTGGCCACCGAGAAAAACATCATCGACTTCGGCGCCTATGTGGTGATGTTCCCCCAGCTGATCGCCGGCCCCATCGTGAAATACCGGGATGTGGCGGCCCAGCTCCACGTCTACAAGCACCGCTATTCCCTGGCCCAGATCGAGGAGGGGATAACCATCTTCACCTTCGGCCTGGCCAAAAAGGTGCTGCTGGCCGACACCATCGGCGCTTTGTGGACCGACATCATCGGGGTGGCGGACGACGCCTCGGTGACCTTTGTGGGTCTGGCCAACGCCTCCACCGCCCTGGTTTGGCTGGGGGTGCTGGCCTACAGCTTCCAGCTCTACTTTGACTTCTCGGGCTACTCCATGATGGCCATCGGCATGGGCAAGATGATGGGCTTTGAGTTCCCCCAGAACTTCAACTATCCCTATATTTCGGGCTCCATCACCGAGTTCTGGCGCCGGTGGCACATGACTCTGTCGGGCTGGTTCCGGGAGTATGTGTATATCCCCCTGGGGGGCAACCGCAAGGGCCTGAAACGCCAGATCCTCAACCTGTTCATCGTGGAGCTGCTGACCGGCGTCTGGCACGGCGCCGACTGGAACTTCATCTGCTGGGGCCTGTACTACTTTGTGCTGCTGGCGGTGGAAAAGCTGTTCCTGCTGAAATACCTGGAGAAGGGCAAAATCTGGCCCCACATCTACACGCTGTTCTTTGTGGTGGTGGGCTGGGCCATGTTTGTGGGCAACGACCCCGGGGTCCAGTTCGGGCTGCTGTTCCAGAAGCTGTTCCTCCCCTCGAGGGGCGTGTCCCCCGTCTACTTCCTGCGGAACTACGGGGTTCTGCTGGCGGTGTCGGCGGTCTGCTGCACCCCCCTCATCGGCAGGCTGTGGGATCTGCTCAAGCGCCGCAGCTGGACCCGAGTGCTGACGGTGGGGCTGCTGCTGGTGGTCTCCACCGCCTATGTGGTGGGCAGCACCAACAGTCCCTTCCTCTACTTCAACTTCTAAGGAGGCTGCGCCATGGAACAAAAGAAAAAACGGGGCGGCTTGATCCACTACCCGGTGCTGATCCTGTTCAGCGTCTTTTTCGTGGGGGTCTTTGTGCTGGATCTCTTCACCCCGGACCACCAGATCAGCGAGCTGGAAAACACCACCCTGACCCAGCGCCCCGCCGTCACCGCCCAGATCCTGACGGCCAAGGGGCTGAACAATTTCTTCAGCAGCTACACCCAGTACACCAAGGACCAGATCCCCGGCCGGGACGGCTGGATCAGCCTCCAGAGCTTTGTGGAGACGGCCCTGTTCCAGAAGACCCAGAGCGGCGGGGTGCTGCTGGGCAGCGAAGGCCAGATGTTCAACCGCACCTTCGGCCTGGTGTCCAGCGAGGAAAAGACCTTCCCCCGGAACACGGCGGCGGTGGCCTCTCTGGCCGCCCGCTACCCCGGCAGGGTGTATGCCATGGTGGTGCCCGCCGCCTCGGTGATCTACCCCGAGCGGGTGCCGGCAGCGGCCCCCCTGCTGGACGAGAACGCCTATCTGAGCCAGATCCAGCAGGCGGTGGAGCAGGCCGGCGGCACCTTCGTGTCGGTGGAGGACACCCTGGTCAGCCACAAGGACGAGTATATCTACTACCGAACCGACCACCACTGGACCACCCTGGGGGCCTGGTACGCCTACAGCCAGCTGTGCGATCTGCTGGGGCTGACCCCCTTTGACCTGGCCAGCCACCAGGCGGTGGAAGTGGAAAACTTCTACGGCACCTTCTATTCCCGGGCCCGGACCTGGAACGCCCAGCCAGACACCCTCACCTACTACGACCTGGACAACCCTCTCACCATCTACACCGTCACCGGCCCCGGCATGCCCGAGGCGGGCGAGACCACCGGCCTGTACGACCTGGACAAGCTGGCAGTCTATGACAAATATGCGGCCTTCCTCCATGGCAACAACGGCCTGAGCCGGGTGGAGGGGGACGGCCAGGGCCGGATCCTGGTGATCAAGGACAGCTACGCCAACTCCTTCGTCCCCTTCCTCACCGCCAACTACGCCCAGATCGACGTGGTGGACCTGCGGAACTACAACTACGGCCTGGACGCCCTGATCGCTGACAACGACTACGACCAGATCCTGGTGCTGTACAGCTTTGACAGCTTCAAGAGCGACCCCTACCTCTACCGGGCCGGCATCGAGGGCTGAGAGGGCCGAAGGAAGGCCGCTTTTCACAAAGTTTGTCAAATAAGGTTGTAGAAAGCGCATAAATTTCACACTTTTCTTCTGGAAACTATTGAGCGTTCTCTCACAATGTGGTACAATGAGGTTGAACCCAAAAGGCGTGGGAGAATCTGTTTTGCAGGCCGGTGCAAGCCGGTCGTGCCCTGTATCAGCAAAGGAGATTTGACCGATGGAACATACAATCCGTTACCCTGAACATTTTGCCCCGGTCGCACAGGACGAGATGGTGTATCTGAACGGCGGCAGCGTGGTGGACAGCATTGGCAATGCGGTGGATGACACCGTCAATGCAGCCGCCAGCGCCGTGAAGGTCCTGGGGACCGTAGCCACCATCGTGGGCGTCTGTGTGCTGGCCACCAGCTATATCTGGGGCATCCAGCAGGCCAACCGCTGGCTGGACGACAACGCGGAAGGCAATGTTTTCACCATTTTGGGCAAGGCCATAGACGATCTGACCGCTGATATGTCGCAGTCCGTGTCCTACTTCACCCGCGATCTGGTGGCGGCCGTTGCAGTGGTGGGCCTGTGGCCCCTGAGCATCCCGCTGCTGATCCTCACTTGACAAGTTGCAGACGGCCTGCATTCCGGCCAGGGTCGCATCCAGCGGAACCGCCGGAGTACATCCGTTCACAATGAGCCTCATCTTTGCAAAGAAAAGGAGCATGATTATGGAAATGACCATTCGTATGCCCGATCGTTACAACGTAATGTCCGAAGAAGAGATGACCTACACCAACGGCGGCGCCGCTGCTGATGTCATCGCCGTTGCAAGCGCAGCAGTTTCCATTGTTGCCAGCGTTTACGCTGTCTACAGCACCATCTGGGGCATCACCGGCGCCCGCAACTGGGTGGCAGCCAACAAGGGCGGCGATCTGATGACCACCGCTGAGAAGGCCATTGACCAGGGCGTCACCTTCGCTACCTCCAGCGTCGGCAACCTGATCCGGAGCTGTGTCGCTCTGATGGGCATGACCACCGTTTGGCCCATCACCGCCATTGCACTGATCACTGCTTGATCGTTCCACCAAAGACTTCCATAGGCGGCGGCCTTCCCTTCGGGGCGGGCCGCCGCCCTTTTTTCCCTGAAACAGCGAAAGACCCCGGAGAGGTTCGCCCTCCGGGGTCTTTGTAATGGGAGTTATTTGTTATTGAGGATGTCCTTCAGCTTGCGAAAAAAGCCCTTCCGCTTTTCGTAGTTTTCCTCTTTCAGGGTGCCCTCGAACTTCTTCAGGGCGTCCCGCTGGGTCTTGTTCAGCTTCTTGGGGATCTCCACGTCGCACTTGACGTACATATCGCCCCGGCCGCGGCCGTTGAGGTACTGAATGCCCTTGCCCCGCAGCCGGAAGGTGGTGCCGCTCTGGGTGCCCTCGGGCAGGGTGTACTCCACCTTGCCGTCGATGGTGGGGACGGTGATGTTGTCCCCCAGCACAGCCTGGCTGAAGGTGATGGGGATGGTGACCCACACATCGTAGCCGTCCCGCTGGAACAGCTCGTCGGGCCGGACGGTGACCATCACGATCACATCACCGGCGGGGCCGCCGTTGGAGCCGGCGTCGCCCATCCCGCGCAGTGCAAAGCTCTGATCGTCGTCGATGCCCTTGGGGATGTTGACCTCCAGGGTCTTCTTGGTGGCCACCCGGCCGCTGCCGTGGCAGACCTTGCAGGGGGTCTTGATCAGCTTGCCCTTGCCGCCGCAGCGGGTGCAGGGCTGCTGGCTCTGCATGACGCCGAAGGGGGTCCGCTGCTGCTGGATGGTGTAGCCCCGGCCGTTGCAGTCGGGGCAGACCTCCGGGCTGGTGCCGGGGGCTGCGCCGGTGCCATTGCACTCGGTACAGGTCTGCTGCCGGGTGATGGTGATGTTCTTCTTGCAGCCGTGGACTGCCTCGTCAAAGCTCAGGGTGATCCGCACCCGGATGTCCTGGCCCTTGCGGGGGGCGTTGGGGTTGGACCGGGCGCTGGAACCGGCGAACCCGCCGAAGCCGCCCCCGAAAATGTCCCCGAAGATGTCCCCCAGGTCCACGCCGCCGAAGCCGCCGCCGAAACCGCCGGCCCCGGCGCCCTGGCTGGCTGCATAGTTGGGGTCAACCCCTGCAAAGCCGAACTGGTCATAGCGCTTGCGCTTTTCCGGGTCGGACAGAACCTCGTGGGCTTCGTTGATCTCCTTGAATTTCTCCTCAGCGGATTTGTCGCCGGGGTTATAGTCCGGGTGGTATTTCAGTGCCAGCTTACGGTAGGCCTTTTTGATCTCCTCATCCGTGGCTGTCTTGGACACACCCAGGACCTCGTAATAATCACGTTTCTCCTGTGCCATTTCCACTCACCTCTCGCCTGCCAGCCGCGCTGGCTCCAAAACCGGCAAATGCCGCCCCGGGGAAAACCGGAGCGGCTTTGCCATTTGAATGGGCGGCGGCCCGGGGCCGCGCCCTCATGCAGCCTGTGCGCCCCGCCGGTTTGGCCGGGACGCCAGTGCGTTTTATTCCTTAGACTTCCTTGAAGTCGGCGTCCACAACGCCGTCATCGTTGGGCTTGCTGCTGCCGCCGTTGCTGCTGCCGGCATCGGGGCCGGGGTTGGTGCCTGCGGCCTGCTGGGCAGCTGCAGCGGACTGGTACATCCGCTCGAAGACCTGGCTCAGGGCCTCCTGCTTTGCCTTGATGTCGTCGATGCTGCCCGACTGCAGGGTGCTCTTCAGGTCGGCCAGCTTGGCCTCGGCGTCGCTCTTGACGTCGGCGGGCAGCTTGTCGCCGTTCTCCTTCAGCATCTTCTCAGTCTGGAACACCATCTGATCGGCGCCGTTGCGGATATCCACCTCTTCGCGCTTCTTCTTGTCCTCGGCGGCATACTGCTCGGCCTCCTTGACGGCCTTGTCGATATCCTCCTTGGACATGTTGGTGGAAGCAGTGATGGTGATGTTCTGCTCCTTGCCGGTGCCCAGATCCTTGGCGCTGACCTTCACGATGCCGTTGGCATCGATATCGAAGGTGACCTCAATCTGAGGCACACCACGGGGAGCCGGAGCAATGCCGTCCAGGTGGAACACACCCAGGCTCTTGTTGTCCCGTGCGAACTCACGCTCGCCCTGCAGGACGTTGACCTCAACCGAGGGCTGGTTGTCAGCGGCGGTGGAGAAGACCTGGCTCTTGTGGGTAGGAATGGTGGTGTTGCGCTCGATGATCTTGGTGCAGACGCCGCCCAGGGTCTCAATGCCCAGGCTCAGCGGGGTGACATCCAGCAGCAGCAGGCCCTTGACGTCGCCCTGCAGGACGCCGCCCTGGATGGCAGCGCCCACAGCCACGCACTCATCGGGGTTGATGCCCTTGAAGGGCTCGCAGTTCAGTTCCTTCTTGACCGCGTCGTAGACGGCGGGGATACGGGTGGAGCCGCCCACCATCAGGACCTTCTTCAGGTCGGAGGCGCGCAGGCCGGCGTCGGCCAGAGCCTTGCGGACAGGGGTCATGGTGCGCTCCACCAGATCCACGGTCAGCTCGTTGAACTTTGCGCGGGTCAGGGTCATATCCAGGTGCTTGGGGCCGGTGGCGTCGGCGGTGATGAAGGGCAGGTTGATCTGGCTGGTCATGGCGCTGGACAGCTCGATCTTGGCCTTCTCAGCGGCCTCCTTCAGGCGCTGGGCAGCCATCTTGTCCTTGCGCAGGTCGATGCCGTTCTCCTTCTGGAAGGCGTCGGCCATCCAGTCGATGATCCGCTGGTCGAAGTCGTCGCCGCCCAGGTGGGTGTCGCCGTTGGTGGACAGGACCTCGGTGACGCCGTCGCCCATCTCGATGATGGAGACATCGAAGGTGCCGCCGCCCAGGTCGTAGACCATGATCTTCTGGTCCTCTTCCTTATCAATGCCGTAGGCCAGAGACGCGGCGGTGGGCTCGTTGATGATACGGCGGACGTTCAGGCCTGCGATGGTGCCTGCATCCTTGGTGGCCTGACGCTGGCTGTCGTTGAAGTAGGCAGGGACAGTGATGACGGCCTCGGTGACGGTCTCGCCCAGGTAAGCCTCGGCATCAGCCTTCAGCTTTTGCAGGATCATGGCGCTGATCTGCTGGGGGGTGTACTCCTTGCCGCCCAGGGTCACCTTTTCATTGGTGCCCATCTTGCGCTTGATGGACGAAACGGTGTTCTCGGGGTTGGTGATGGCCTGGCGCTTTGCCACCTGGCCCACCAGACGGTCGCCGGTCTTGGTGAAGCCCACCACAGACGGGGTGGTGCGGGCACCTTCGGCGTTGGGGATGACAACGGGCTCGCCGCCTTCCATCACGGCGACGCAGCTATTCGTAGTACCAAGGTCGATACCAATAATCTTGCTCATAAAAATGGCTCCTCTCTCAAAGCTATTTGTATTTTGATCGCAAAGGTTTGCTTACGGATATTTCTTATTGCAACTCCCGCTTTGGGGCGGGAGGAGGGGCGGACTATTCAGCCACCACCACAGTGGCGTGGCGGACAATCTTGTCTCCCAGCTTGTAGCCCTTCTGGTAGACGGTGACCACCGTGCCGCTCTCCTGCCCTTCCTGGGCGGGAACCTGCTGGACGGCGTTCATCAGGTTGGGGTCAAAGGGCTTGCCCAGCACCTCGATCTCCTCCACCCGCAGGGTCTGGAAAGCCTTGGCGGCTTTGTCCAGGGTCATGGTCACGCCCTTTTTGAAGTTCTCGTCGGAACAGGGGGCGTTGGCGGCCATTTCCAGGGTGTCCAGGATGGGGATGATCTGGTTGACGGCGTAGGAGATGCCGTCGTTGAACTTCTGGTCTGCCTCCCGGGTGGACCGCTTGCGGTAGTTGTCGTATTCAGCGGCAACCCGCAGCAGCTGATCCTTGGCCTGGGCTGCTGCCTTTTCGGCGGCTTCGGCCTTGGCCTTCAGGGCCTCAGCGTCCCGGTTCTTTTTGTTGAACCAGCCGTCCTTCTTCTTGGGCTCCTCCTTGGAGCCGCCGGCCTCAGAGGCGGTGTCCTCCGGTGCGGCAGCGGCGGCTTCCGGGGCTGCCTGCTGCTGCTCCCCGGCGGGCTGCTGGGTCTCCTGCTCAGGGGCAGGGGTCCCGGCCTCGGGGGCCTTCTTGGTTTCTTCGCTCATGGCGCGCCTCCTTATGGTTTACGGCCGGCCCGTGGTACGGCGGCCTGGGGTGTATCTTTTCGTTTGCCGGCCATCCCTTCGCCCAGCTCGTCGGCAAAAGCTTCCAGCAGGGGGATCACCTTGCTGAAGGGCATCCGGGTGGGGCCGATGAGGGCCACCGACCCGCACAGCCCGCCGCCGACCAGATACCGGCAGCTGACCACCGACAGCCCGGGGATCTGGGGGTCCATATCCTCGCCCAGCAGAACGCTGGTGCTGTCGGCGGGGGCCGCAATGATGCGGGCCGCCAGGTTCTCGTCGTTCAGAAGGGCCAGGATCTGCTGGACCTTGCCCTCCAGCTGGGGCCAGTTCAGCAGGAACGGCTCGCCGCCCAGGTAAACCCTGGGGGTGGCGGATTCCTGCAGGATGGCGGCGGCGGCGCTGATGACCGGCACCAGGGAGGGGCTGATCTGGCTGCACAGGTCAGCCAGCATCCGGCGGTTCAGATCCACCGCTGCCACAAAGGTAAGATTGTGGTTGAGCAGGGCGGCCAGTTCCGCGGCCTTCTCCCGGGTCAAACCGTCCCGCACCCGGGCCACCCGGGTGCGCACATAGCCGGCCGAGGTCACCGCCAGGACGGCGGCGGCGCTGCGGCCCACCTGCACCACCTCAAAGTGGGCGATGCACAGGTCGTCGGCACAGGGGGTGCTGACGGCGGCGGTGTAGCCGCTCATCTGGGCCAGGGCCTTGACGGCGCCCTGGGCCAGCCGGTCGGGCTCATGGTCCAGGCTGGCGAACACGCTGTCCACCCGGGCCCGGGTCACCCGGTCCAGGGGCTGGCTGTTGTCCAGCAGGTGGTCCAGGTAGTACCGGTAGCCCTTGGCGCTGGGCACCCGCCCGGCGCTGGTGTGGGGCTGCTCCAGCAGGCCCAGACGGGTCAGAGCCGCCATCTCGTTGCGCAGTGTCGCGCTGGACACTGCCATATCAAAGTAGTTGGCAAGGACGCTGCTGCCCACTGGTTCGCCCTCGACGCTGTAGAGGGACACGATTGCCCGCAGCACACGCTGCTTGCGCTCATCCATTGCCATGCTGTCCTGCCTCCTTGCTTTTCCGGATTGTTTAGCACTCTTTATCTCTGAGTGCTAAGTTTATTATATGCAAATCTGGCCCGGTGTCAAGGGGGTGGGAAAAAAGTTTTCAATTCTGTCATAAACTCAATCAAAAAAAGGCTGTACACCCGCCGGGGGCATACAGCCAAAGGGACGATCGGCTCACTCCTCCATCTGTTTTGCCAGGAAGGCGGCGGCCACCGACACCGCCTTCTGGTGGGCGGCATCGGGTTTTTCGGTGCGGTCATCGGTGAGCAGCCCCACCGAGCCGGTGACGTCGCCGGCGGCTACGATGGGCCAGGCGCAGAGGATGGACCGGTCGGCCCCCTCACAGGGCAGCAGGGCCTGCTCGGGGATGCCCTCGCTGAGGTAGGGCCGGCGGCTCTCCATCAGCTTTTCCAGGGGCTGGCTGATGGACCGGTCGGCAATCTCCCGCTTGCCGGGGCCGCTGATGGCGATGATGTGGTCCCGGTCGGTGACAAAGGCAGTCATGGCAAAGCTCTTGTTCAGCACGTCGGTGTACTGGGTGGCGGTGCTGTGGAGCTCCCCGATGGGGGAATATTTCTTGAAGATCACTTCCCCGTCGCCGGTGGTGAAGATCTCCAGGGGGTCGCCCCGGCGGATCCGCTGGGTGCGGCGGATCTCCTTGGGGATCACCACCCGGCCCAGCTCGTCAATGCGGCGGACAATGCCTGTTGCTTTCATATTGGTTCCCTCTCTTTCCTGTTGGTTGGGTTTCTGCTGGATAGTATTTGTAAGAAAGAGGGAATTATGCGGCCCCGCCTCCGCCTCTTTATAATAATAGGTAAAAAGAAAAGGCAGGCCCCGAAGGGTCTGCCTTGACAGATGCAGCTTCAATCAGCGGTGGGTCTTGTACAGCAGGCTGTGCTTGTAGGCGATGGCCTTCTGGACCCGGGCTGCCTCATCGGGGCCGGCCAGCTGGCGCACCAGCTCCAGGCCGAAGGGGATGGCGCCGCCCAGGCCGTAGCTGGTGGTGATGTTGCCGTCCACAACCACTTCCTGATCCAGCACCATGGCGCCGGTCAGCTTGTCCTGGAAGGAGGCGTGAGCGGTGGCCTTCTTGCCCTCCAGCAGGCCCAGCTGGGCCAGGATGCTGGGAGCGGCACAGATGGCGGCCACCTTCTTGCCGGCGGCGGCAAAGGACTTGACAGTGTCGGTGACAGCCTTGCAGGCGGCCAGGTTGGGGGTGCCGGGGATGCCGCCGGGCAGCACCACCAGGTCCACATCGCTGTAGTCCACGTCCTCAGCCAGGGCGTCGGTGGTGACGGGGATCTTGTGGCTGCCGGTGACGGTCAGGCTGCCCGAAGCAGAGGCCACGATGACCTCCACCTTGCCCCGGCGCAGCAGGTCCACCACCAGAAGGGCTTCACACTCTTCCGTTCCCTCTGCAAAAAAAACAACTGCTTTGCTCATTGGTGTTACCTCCATGTTCATTCAGATTCAGAATCAGGGGCGTCGCCGCGGCTGTCTTCCACAAACTGGCGCAGCACGCTGCTGTCGTTGGCCAGCACCCGGTTCACCCGGCTGATGATGGCGCTGGACGCGCCTGTCTTTTCCTTGATATCGGTGTAGATGCGCTTGTCTGCAAGCATTTCGGCGATGTCATAGCGCTGTTCCATCGCACTCAGTTCGGAGTAGCTGCACACATCCTGAAAGAAGCGGTAGCACTGTTCCGGGGTTTTCAGCTTGAGGATGGCCTGGTACAGGCCCGATTTGCCGGTTGGATGATCTTTACCCATGATTTTGACCTCACTGATTGCCGTAGACCGGCCTGGTGCAAGTGTATACCATCCAGGTCGGAAATGCAATCGTAATCATACCAGAAATGCGGTGGAATCAGAGAAATTTTTCGACGGGGGTCAGATCCATCAGGATGCCGTTGACATCCTTCTGGACGGGGGCGCCGGGGCGGTAGCCCCGCTCCTTGAAGAAGGCCAGCACCGGCAGGGCTTTGGTGTGGACCTCGGCCCAGACCCGGCCCTTGCCGTCGCTGCGGGCCAGGCGCTCGCAGGCGCTGAGGATATCCCGGCCCAGGGCCTTGCCCCGCCACTCGGGCAGCAGATAGACATGGAGCAGATGGAGGGCTGTGTTTTCCATCTGCCAGGCGAAATAGCCGATGGGCTTGCCCCCCATCTGGACGATGAAGTAGTTGACGTCGCTGTCGATGTCCTCCTCGATGGCGTCGGCCCCCTGGAGGGTGTCGATCAGGGCGTTCAGCTGCTTGGGGGGATAGTATTTCTTGTAGCATTCCTGCCACAGCTGTGCGGCGAGGTCTGCGGTCAGGTGGACGTACTTGGCCTTGGCGACCAGCTTGTAATCAGGCTTCATAGGGTTCCTTTCAGGGTTGGTTTTGGGTTCATCGGATGTCGAGGCCCAGCAGCCGGGCCAGTTCGGCGGCCTGGATGGGGTCCACGATGGCCCCCCGCAGCTCCCGCAGGCCGTCCCCGGCGGCCAGGCCCTCCAGCTTGCAGGACCGGAGGTCCAGCCCCCGGAGGGCGGTGCCGGTGACATTGGCCCCCGACAGATCCACCTCCGAGAGAATCAGCCGTTTCCAGCGCAGGCCGGAAAGATTGGCCCCGGCCAGGGTGCAGCGGGTCAGGCAGACCCGCTCCAGGCCGGCGTCCTCCAGCCGGAGGGCGTCCAGGCGGCAGTCGGCAGCGGCCCAGTCCCGGGCCCGGCTGCCGGCCAGATTGAAGCCCAGGGCCTTGGTGCCCTGCCAGCGGCACCGCAGCAGGCTGCTGTCATAGGCCTGGGCCCCCGACAGGTCGCACCGGTTCAGGATGCAGTCGGCCAGGGAAAAGCGGCGCAGCCCGGCGGCGGTGAAGCGGCAGTCCTCCAGCAGGCAGCGGGAGAGGTCCAGTCCCTCCAGGTCCTCGCCCGAGAGATCGGCGCCCCGGAGCCACAGCCCCGCCCCCGGCTCCTGGCTCTGGGCCAGGGCATAGAGGCGGGCGGCGGCCTCAGGGCCTTCCAGCCGGTCCAGCCCGGCCCCATCGGCGGGGACAAGGGGCGGACGGCTCTGGGAAGCGGCCTCCATCAGACCCGGACGATGTAGTCTGCCTTCCGGGGTGCGGCGGGCTTGGGATCAGCGGCGGGGTAGCCCAGGATGCAGAAGCCCACCCCCTGCCAGTCCCCGGCGATGCCCCACTTGGCCAGCAGGGCCTTGCCCTCGGCGCTGTCGAACATCTCCCGGGCCCGGTTGATCCAGCAGCTGCCCAGGCCGATGCTGGCGGCGGCGTTCATCAGGTTGCCCATCACCAGGCTGCCGTCCTGCTGGGCGGTGGGCCGGTTGGCGTCGGCCAGCACCAGCAGATAGGTGGGGGCGCCATACATGGGGTCAGAGCCTTCCCGGCCCATGACGGCGGCATTCATCCGGGAAAGGAGGGCCCGGGTCTCGGGGTCCTGGATCACCACGATTTTGGGGCTCTGGAGGCCCATGGCGGTGGGGGCGTAGGTGCCGGCTTCCAGCACGGCGGACAGCTCCTCCTCCGAGATCTGCTGGGGCTTGTAGGCGCGGCAGCTGCGCCGGGTTTTCAGGGTTTCCAAGGTTGGATTGGTCATAAGGCAAGACCTCCTTTAAAGTATGGTGGGACAACGGTACATCATTCCATTGTGTTCAGTATACCGCATAAATGGGTAGAAAGCAATGCATCCGGCCCGCCCCGCCCCAAAAACCAAAAAGAGCCGGGCAGCCCGGGGGCTGCCGCGGCTCCTTTGCGTGAGGCAAAAGGATGAAATTCAATCGGTTTTCTTGGTGCGGCGGCTGGCCGTATCCTGAAACCGGAAGTACTCGGGGTGATAGTGGGAGACCGTATATTCAAAGAGGATGCCGTCGGAATCAAAGGCCTGGTTGGTGACCACCGCCATGCAGTCAAAGCTGCCCATATCCAGGTACAGCCGGTCCTCCGGCGTGGCCCGCTCCACTGTGATGGTCCGCTTGCTGGTCATGATCTGGATGCCCAGCTCCCGCTCCAGATAGGAATAGATGGAATCTGCGGCGGCTTCGGGGGTGAGGGCGGTGACCACCGACCGCAGAAAATAGCTGTCGTCCAGGATCAGGGCCCGGCCCTCCACAATCCGCACCCGCTCCACATGGTAGACATCCACCTGAAGGGGAAACCCGCTGGCGGCGGCCAGGGCCGTGTCGGTCTGGGTCATGGAAAAATGGACGACCTTGGTTTCGTAATGGGTGCGGCAGCGCATGGCTGTTTCGTGAAAGCTCTCCATCCGCCCCAGGGTAAAGGGGGATTTGGCTGCGGGCCGGTAAAGCACCCGCACCCCTTTGCCCTGGATGGGCTGGACATAGCCGGCCTCGATCAGGCCCGCCAGAGCCCGGCGGACGGTGTTGCGTGAGCATCCGTACACAGAGACGAGGGTGTTCTCGGAAGGGACCAGGGACTGGTAGGGGTATTCGCCATCCTCAATCCTGGTTTTTAAATCGCGGTAAATATCACCAAATTTGGAACGGGGCATAAAGGTCATCCTCTCTGCTGCCTGCCGGGGGATTTCGGCGAACAGACAACTGGTCCGCCGGACATTTTCATTAGCGGATGAGGCGTAAGAACCCGCTAGTTTACTGTTACAAGTTTACAGCAAAAACTTGCAAAAATCAACCCGCAATTTTGTGCGGCATGCCAAAAAGTAAGAAAAAATCGCATTTGGGCTTGACTTGTTGGTACAGGTGTGCTATATATAAATGTATACCGTTGTATAAACAAGAAACTGCGCCCTCCGCCTTTTGACGGCAGGGCGCTTGTTTTTTGCAAAGAGGAAATTCAGTGACACAGTTACGGAAAAAGGGACTTTGACTGGGATATACTATGGCCGGAAAGAACAAAGCCGCCGGGCCCAATGCACCGGCCACATGGGAGGTAAAAGAAATGTCTGTTGTTACCATTACCAAAGAGAATTTTGCAAGCGAAGTGCTGCAGAGCAGCAAGCCTGTCCTGCTGGACTTCTGGGCAACCTGGTGCGGCCCCTGCCGCATGCTGTCCCCCATTGTGGACCAGGTGGCTGAGGAGCGGCCCGACGTCAAGGTGGGCAAGGTGAACGTGGACGAGCAGCCTGAGCTGGCTGGCCAGTTCGGCGTCATGAGCATCCCCACCCTGCTGGTGTTCAAGGACGGCAAGCTGGTGAACCAGTCGGTGGGCTCCCGCCCCAAGGCCGGCGTCCTGGCTCTGCTGGATGTATAAAAGATAGAGGACCAAAACGCATAATCCCCCAACACTGAAACCCCAAAACCCCTTTGCGGCGCGCCCGAACCCCCGGGCGCGCCGCTTTTTTTGCCCGGCAGACAAAAAAGGGAGCCGCTGCGCTGGCAGCGGCTCCCCTGTTGCCTTGGATTCCGAAGGAAAATCAGTAGCCCAGCATCTCGTGGGCGGTCTTTTCGATGGCGGCTGCATCCAGGCCGAAGGCGTGGATCAGGTCCCATGCAGGGCCGGAGCAGGCGAACCGGTCCTGGATGCCGATGCGGCGGACGGGCACAGGCATCTTTTCGCTGAGCAGCGAGCAGACAGCCTCGCCCAGGCCGCCGATGACGCTGTGCTCTTCGCAGGTGATGACCATCCGGCAGTCCCGGGCGGCGTCCAGAATCAGATCCTCGTCCAGGGGCTTGATGGTGTGGATGTTCAGCACCCGGGCGCCGATGCCCTGCTGGGCCAGATGCTCAGCGGCAATGCGGGCCTCGTTGACCTCCAGGCCGGTGGCGATGATGGCAATGTCGTTGCCCTCGGTGATCTTTTCGCCCTTGCCGATGGTGAAGGTGTAGTGGTCGGGGTCATGGAACACGGGGACAGCCAGACGGCCGAACCGCAGGTAGACCGGGCCCTTCATCTCGTAGGCGGCGCGGACAGCGGCCCGGGCCTCGACGTCGTCGGAGGGGCAGATGACGGTCATGCCGGGGAGGGAGCGCATCAGGGCGAAGTCCTCGCAGCACTGGTGGGAAGCGCCGTCCTCACCCACCGAGATGCCGCCGTGGGAGGCGCCGATCTTGACGTTCAGGTGAGGATAGGCGATGGAGTTCAGGATCTGCTCGTAGGCCCGGGCGGCGGCGAACATGGCGAAGCTGGACACGAAGGGAGTCAGCCCCATGGTGGACAGGCCGGCGGCCACGCCGATCATGTTGGCCTCGGCAATGCCGCAGTCAAAGAAGCGCTCGGGGGCCACGGCCTGGAACATGGAGGTGCGGGTGGCAGCCGACAGGTCGGCGTCCAGCACCACCAGGTCGGGATGCTCAGCAGCCAGTTCCCGGAGGGTGGCGCCGTAGCTGTCACGGGTTGCGATATTCTTTCCTTGTGCCATGTTAGCCCTCCTCCTTTTCCAGCTGGGCCAGGGCGGCCTTCAGCTCGTCCATGGCGGTGGCATAATCGGCGTCACCGGGGGCTTTGCCGTGCCAGTCGACCTCGTTCTCCATATAGGAGACGCCTTTGCCCTTGGTGGTGTTGAGGATGATGAAGGTGGGGCGGCCCTTCTCGGCATGGAATGCCTCGACGGCTGCCTCGATCTGGTCAAAATCGTGACCATCAATGCTCAGGACGTTGAAGCCGAAAGCCTCCAGCTTCTTGTCCTGGGGTGCGCTGTTCATAACCTTTTCGATGCTGCCATCGATCTGCAGGTGGTTCAGGTCCAGGAAGACGCAGAGGTTATCCAGCTTGTAGTGGGAAGCAAACATGAAGGCCTCCCAGCACTCGCCTTCCTCGATCTCGCCGTCGCCCACGATGGCGTAGACCCGCACGTCGTCCAGACCCTTGGTCTTGGCGCCCAGGGCCATGCCGCAGGCGGCAGAGATGCCCTGGCCCAGGCTGCCGGTGGACATATCGACGCCGGGGACGGTGTTCATATTGGGATGACCCTGGAGGCGGCTGCCCATGTGGCGGAGGGTTTTCAGCTCCTCAACGGGGAAGAAGCCGCGCTCGGCCAGAGCCGAATAAAGGGCCGGGGCTGCGTGGCCCTTGGAGAGGACCAGACGGTCCCGGTTGGGCCAGGCGGGGTTGGCGGGGTCTACCCGCATTTCCCGGAAGTACAAAAAGGACAGCACCTCTGCGATGGACAAGCTGCCACCGGGATGACCGCATTTGGCGCTGTGGGTGCTCTCAATCACGCCGATGCGAATGTGGCAGGCGCGTTTTTGCAGGGCAAGTTTTTCTGCGTTTGTCATAGATCGTCCTTCCATTTGCACTGTTCGTCTCCTGGATTGGATGGGCCCGCAAAAAGCGAGCGCTGATGCCGGAATGCCGGAGACACACTGTATTCCAACCTAATATTATCTATTCTGCCCTGAAAGGTCAAGATGATTTTGTCAAAATGTACAGCGGCGGTGAATTTTATGCCGCAAAGGCGCCTTTTTTGTGGAAAATGACCGCCCAAAACTGCAAATGATTTTCAGTTGAGGAGGCAGCATCGGGCCGGGCAGGCCGGGAAAGGGGTTTCAGGCATCTCTTTTATCATCGAAACCGGCAGGGGTGTAAGGGGGAATCTTATGATAGGATTCAGGGAAGCACTGCTTTGATTTGTTAAAGTTAAAACGAAGACGGCTGAGGCGAGGGCTGGCTGCCATTTAGGAAGAGCGGTTTGTGGCTTATTCCCCCGAAAGGGGGATGCCCCGCAGCGGCAGGGGGGACACATTAAAGGGGTGGAGGGTGGGTTAAGATCATAAATAAAGACCCAGGCTTTTTCCTTTAGCGCTGTCCGGCCCGTCCGGCCCGTCGGACGCTGCGCTGGCCCAGAGGGGGAGGGAGGGTGTTTCGAATCCCCCTCCCTACCCCCTCTGGACTCCCTACCCTCCCGCAACGACCAGAGGAAACCTCTGGACTCACAAGAAGAAGTCGCAGCGAACAAAGGCCTAAAAAATGCGACACTCTGCCTGGCCCATTGAAACCACCAACACGCTAAAACGGCGGCAGATGCATTTTTCTTAACGGCCTTTGAAACGCTGCTCCGGTTGCAAAAAATGCGCCAGCTGTACGCTGGCGCGTGACTGCGAACGTCTGGGCAGACTGGGACTTATTTTTGATCTAAACCCTCCGGGTTGCGGTGCCCTGTTTTTGCAGCGCGGGACGGAGCCCGCTTGCAAAAAGCAGACCGCTGCCCCTGCTCCGCCTCGCTGCATCTGCCGCAGGCAGCGCTCGGCTGCGCAGCCCTCCACCCATAGCGGTTCCCCCGCGGCTGCGCCGCCGCCCCCGTGGGGCTCGAAACCTGGAGCAATCCTGCAAAATAAAAAATCCCCGCTCCTGAAAACAGGAACAGGGATATGATATTGCTTTGGACTCACAGGGCCGCAGGCCGGGAGCCTTGTAAAGAGGTTGGAAGTGTACCGCCGGCAGGGCCTTGTGAGGACCAGGCAGTTAGTGGTACCAGTTGAAAAGTCTTTTGCTTACTTTTCTTCAGAAAAGTAAGGTGCGTCGATGCCGTGGATGCCGAGGCCGGGGTCGTCCGAGACGGTGATGTACTTTTCGTCGAAGCGGGCGCCGCCCTGGATGGGGTCCACGCTGCACAGGACGGGGCCGTCCAGGTCCACACGGGTGATGATGCTGCGGGCGCAGGCCAGCTCCACCGCCGCGTTGACGGCGATCTTCGCTTCCAGCATGCAGCCGATCATGCACTCGACGCCGTAGACCTGGGCCGCAGAGGCAATGCGGAGGGCGTTGGTGATGCCGCCGCACTTCATCAGCTTGATGTTGACATAGTCCGCCGCGCGGGTCTGGAAAATCTTCATGGCGTCCAGGGGACTGAATACGCTCTCGTCCGCCATCACAGGCACCCAGCTGTTCCGGGTGACGTAGGCCAGACCTTCCAGGTCGGCTGCCGCCACCGGCTGCTCCACCAGCTCCAGGGCCAGGCCCTTGTCCTGCATCTCGTTGAGAATCCGCACCGCCTGCCGGGGAGCCCAGGCCTGGTTGGCGTCGATGCGGATGCAGACGTCGTCCCCCACCGCCTTGCGGACCGCCGCCAGACGGGCGGTGTCCAGGGCGGGGTCATCCCCCACTTTCACCTTCAGACAGTCGTAGCCCCGGGCCACCGCGTCCAGGGCGTCTTTCGCCATCTCCTCGGGGGGATTGACGCTGATGGTGATGTCGGTGACCAGGGTGCGCCGGGCGCCCCCCAGCAGCTTGTGGACCGGGATGTGGTGCAGCTGGCCGTAGAGGTCCCACAGGGCCATGTCCACTGCGGCCTTGGCGCTGGTGTTGTGAACCCCCGCCTTCTGGACCTTGGCGGTGAGGGCCTCGAAGTCATCCACCTCCTGGTTCAGGATCACGGGGGCGATCAGCTCCCGGATGCCCCCCAGTATGCCGCCGGCAGTGTCGCCGGTGATGGGGCCGGTGGGAGGCGCTTCGCCATAGCCCACCGCGCCGGTGTCGGTGTGAAGCTCCACCACAATGTCGTTGACCTGGTCCACCCGCCGCAGGGCGGTCTTGAAGGGGACCCGCAGGGGCACAGACAGCCGCCCCAGACGGACTTGCGTAATCTTCATAGCCATTCACCTCATATCAAAAAAGAGGAATATCAAAAAAGGGGACGGCTGACGCCGTCCCCTTTGCAATGCATGCCTGCCGCCCGGCGGAATCACTCCCGCAGGGACTGGCGGATGCCCAGTTTCTGATAGGCAATGCGGGGGCTGCCGTCGGCCACATGGATGATGCCGCAGCGGGTGAAGCCGTTGGACTCCAGCACGTGCTGCATGATCTTGTTGTCGGCGTGGGTGTCCGCCCGCAGGGTTTCACAGTGCTCCAGGCACCAGTCGATGACCATCCGGCCCACCTCTTTGCGGTGGCCGGCTGAGGCCAGCCGGTGCAGGGTGCCGTAGGGCTGGTCGTTGAGCCACTGGCCGTCCTCGATGACCTTGTAGGTGGGATCTTCCCCCAGGATGAAGGCAAAGACCGCTTCCAGCTCACCGTTGATGACACAGACAAACAATCGGTTGGACAGGATGTCCTCCTCGATCAGTTCCCGGGAAGGATAGCTGTCCCCCCACTGGGTCGGGTTCCCGTTTTCGGCCATGAAGGCCCGGGCCCGGGCATAGACATCCATAATCTGATCCAGCTCAAACCGATTTGCTCCACGAAACATGAATCCTCCACCTTCTCTGTCAAAGTTGCGCTGCGTGTTTCCCTCTTTGTCTGTCGTTTGTGCCGCAGGCCAACGGCGGGCCCGTGCCTGCGGCCGGGGATAGGATAGCCCAAGTATACTACAATTTGACCGAAAATTCTATATTTTTGTAACATTCGTTGGACAGAAAGGGGAAAATTTCCCCAGCATCGCCGTTTTTGCGGCGGCTGGCAGCAGGGACAGAGCCCGGCGCGGGAACCTTACTTCAGGAAGCCCTGGATGATCTGCTCCTCGGCCTCGGCCTCGGTGAGGCCCAGGGTCAGCAGCTTGGTGATCTGGTCGCCGGCAATCTTGCCGATGGCGGCCTCGTGGATCAGGGCAGCGTCCAGGTCGTTGGCGTCCAGCTGGGGCACAGCCAGCACCCGGGCCTGGTCCATGATGATGGCATCGCACTCGGAATGGCCCGAGCAGGGGGCGTTGCCGGTGATGAGGGCGTCAAACTTCTGGTAGGAGTGCTCCCGGGCCACCGAGCGGGACACCACGTCGGCGCTGGAACCGGCGCCGTTCAGGGTGACGTTGTAGCCGCTGATGGCCACCTGGCGGCCGTGGGTCATCAGGCGCTCACGGACCACCAGACGGGCGCCGGCGGCCAGGTCGGCCACCGTCTTGCGGTTGGTGGAGTCCACGCCCTTGATCTGGACCATCTCCATCTCCATCGAGCTGCCCTCATCCAGGTGGACTTCGGTGACGGGGTTGAGGATCCGCATGCCCATGCCGTCGCCCTGGCCGTAGTGCTTTTCCACATAGCGGACCTTGGAGTTCTTGCCCACCTGGAACCGGTGGATGCCGTCGTGCTCGGAGTCCTGGTTGCCGCAGTTGTCAATGCCGCAGCCGGCCACGATCAGCACGTCGCAGTCGTCCCCGATGAAAAAGTCGTTGTACACCGTCTCCTTCAGGCCGCTCTCGCTGAGCACCACAGGGATGTGGACGCTCTCGTGCTTGGTGCCGGGCTTGATGTGGATGTCGATGCCGGTGCCGTCGTCCTTGGGGATGATGTCGATGTGGGCGGTGGAGTTGCGGGCCACCGCCTGGCCGTTGGCGCGGATGTTGTAGGCGCCTTCGGGTATGCCGTGCAGGTCGGCCACTTCGGCCAGGATCTGCTTTTCAATCTTATCCAACATTATACGTTTCTGCCTCCCTGTTCCAGTGCGCTGCAGGCGGACACAGCCGAAGTGGTGCCCAGCAGGCCGGGCAGGATCTCTGCCCGGGGGCCCTTCTGGGTGACCTTGCCGGCCGCCAGCACGATGATTTCATCGGCGATGTTCAGGATACGCTCCTGGTGCGAAATGACCACGATGGAGCCGTCGGTGTTCTTCTGCTGCATCCGCTCGAACACCTCGATCAGGTTCTGGAAGCTCCACAGGTCGATGCCGGCCTCGGGCTCATCAAAGACCGACAGCTTCTGGCCGCGGGCCAGGACGGTGGCAATCTCGATCCGCTTGAGCTCGCCGCCCGACAGGCTGGCGTTGACTTCGCGGTTGACGTAATCCTTGGCGCACAGGCCCACCTCGGACAGGTAGGCGCAGGCGTCGGTGATGCTGAGGGGGCGGTCCTTGCCTGCGGCGATCCGCAGCAGGTCCAGCACCTGGATCCCCTTGAACCGGACAGGCTGCTGGAAGGCATAGCTGATGCCCATGTTGGCCCGCTCGGTGATGCTCTTGTGGGTGATGTCCTCCCCGTCAAAGAGGATGCGGCCCGAAGTGGGCTGCTCGATGCCGGCGATCAGCTTGGCCAGGGTGGATTTGCCGCCGCCGTTGGGGCCGGTGATGGCCACAAAGGTCTGGTTGGGAATGGTGAGAGAAATATCCCGGATGATCTCCTTCTGGCCGGATTCGCCCGGGACGTCAAAAGATATATGCTCGAGTTCCAGCATGGAATGACACCTCGTTGAAGCTGTGCCCCCTCATCAAAAAGGGGCTCGTGTTGAATTGGTTTGCATGGAGGGAGTATGGGCCCTTTTCTGGGGCTTTTTCACCTCGCAAGGGAATTATACCCGAAAAGCCATACCATGTCAATCCTATAATTTAACTAGGAAATAAAAGCGAATGTGAAATTTGGGAAAAGTTTTCCACAGCCCGATTTCTGCACCGGGGAAAAGGCGGTTGTTGAAAAGTGTGATTTTTCCTATTCCGAATCGGAAAACCTGCCGGAAAGCTAGGATTTGCCGGTTTTTGCAGAAAAAGAAAAGGATGGGCCGGACTTACAAAATTTCGGCAAAACCAGGGCGTATGATGGGCTAAACCCAGGAAAAAGGGCGGGGCGGGATTACCTGAGGTATAAACCGCTGGAAATCAAAATTGTTGAAAAGTCCGTTGAAAGAGTGGAAAAGGGGCGGAAAATTCCGCCCGCTTCCAGGAAAAACGGTGGAAAACCCGGTGGAAAGAGTGAAAAACTCCCCGCCCGGTTGAATGGCCCGGCCAAACATGATACAATAAAAATCAACCATGGCCCCGCCCTTTCCGAAGGCGCGGCGGCCGCAGACCGAGATTGCACTGGGAGGCGTCCTATGAACTGGTTGACCAAGCTCGAGCGGAAATTTGGCCGCTATTGCATTCCGAACCTGATCGCCCTGCTGGTGGGCGGGCAGATCGTGGTGTATGCGGTGGAACTGTTTGTGAACCGCAACATTGCGTTCTACCTCACCCTCAACCGTCCGGCGTTGCTGGCGGGGCAGGTCTGGCGTCTGGTGACCTTTCTGTTTGTCCCCTTCTCCTCGGGGAGCATCCTGAATTTTGTAATCGCCGCCTACTTTTTGTGGTTTGTGGGGTCGGCCCTGGAGGCGGCCTGGGGGGACTTCCGCTTCAATCTGTATATCCTGGCGGGGATGCTGGGGGCCATCCTGGCCTGCCTGGTCACCGGCAGCGCCGACACCTACTGCCTGGAGCTGTCGCTGCTGCTGGCCTTCGCCATCCTCTACCCTGAGATGCAGGTGCTGCTGTTCTTTTTCATCCCCCTGCGGGTCAAATATCTGGGCATCTTTGCGGGGGCCGTCTGGGTGCTGAGCTTCTTGTCAGTGAGCTGGATGGGCAAGCTGAACTATCTGCTGTCCATGGCGGGCTTTTTGCTCTTCTTCGCCCCCAAGGTTTGGTCGGACCTCCGGGCCTGGTACCGGCGGGAACAGTGGAGAAGGATGAACCGGAGATAAAACAAACGGTCCGGCCTGTGCCGCGAGGCGGGGGCCGGACCATTTTTTATAAGGCTTATAAGAAAAAAGGAGGATGCCGGGATGATGCTGGACCGTCTTGCGGGGAACGACGCCCTGAAACAGGAGGTGGGCCGGATGCTGGCGGGCCGCCGGCTGAGCCACAGCCTGCTGCTGGTGGGAGAAAAAGGCCTGGGGACCGGGTTTGCAGCCCGGTGCATTGCGGCGGACTATCTGTACCCGGCGGGCGGGCCGGCGGCAGAGGCCCTGCTGCGGGGAGAATGCTGCAAAGCGGTGGCCAAAGCCGGCGACCGCACCAGCGGCCGGGTGGAGACCGGCGTGGTGCGGGAGGCCATCTCGGTGGAAGGGATGGGCAGCGGCGGCAAGTACCTGGTGGGCCAGGTCACCGCCATGCGCAGCGAAATTTTCAACACCAGCCTGTCGGCCGAAGGCCGGGCGGTGCTGCTGTACCACGCCGAGCGGATGAACGGGGAGTCGGCCAACGCCCTGCTGAAGGTGATGGAGGAGCCCCCTGAGGGGGTGCTGTTTGTCCTTACCGCCCAGTCCCTGGCGGGGGTGCTGCCCACCATCCGCAGCCGGTGCGTCAGCTTTGCCCTGGCGCCGGTGCCGGAGGCGGACTGTGCCGCCTTCTGCACCAAACAGGGGGTGGACAAAAAGACCGCCGCCCGGCTGTCCGACCTGTTCGAGGGCCGGATCGGGGCGGTGCTGGAGGCCGCCCGGGACCCCGCCCGCACCAAACAGCTGGAGGCCGCCGCCGCCCTGGCCAAAGCCGCCGCCGCCCGGGACGGCTACGCTGCCTCGGTGCTGCTGGCGGGCTATGAAAAGGACAAGGCAGGGGCCTCGGCCCTGCTGGGGGATTTCTGCTCCTATGCCGCCGCCGGGCTCCGGGGCAGCAAGGCCAGCCCCCTCCAGGGGGAGCAGGCCGCCCGGGCCATCCAGGCCGCCCAGCAGGCCCTCTGGCAGCTGGACCGCCAGGTAAATGTGAAAATTGTATTGCAGGTGCTGGCGGCAGAGTTTGAAGGGAAGTAAATAAAAATGCACAGGGCCCCCGGACAGGTGCTTGCGGTACACCTGAACGAGGGCCCTGTGTGGGGTATTACTTTGGGTGTGAGGAGGAATCATGTGCAAGTCAGCGGTTGCGGCCCCGCTGGCTTGTGATTGTAGTATACCCAGTCTTTGCGTGAAAATGGTTACAAACCTGTGAAGAAAGTGTAAAAAGGTCCGGGGCCTTTGATCAGTCCCGCCGCCGATGCCGAAAAACCGCATTAAACCTCAGGTTTTGCGGGTTTTTGGGGCTGGACCGGAAGGGCCTGGCGGTGCTGGGCCCCCAGCTCGGCATAGGCCGCGGCGTTGTGCTCCGAGAAGGCCAGCTGCTGGGGGCTGATCTCCTTCACCACCCGGGCGGGCACCCCCATCACTACCACATGGTCGGGGATCTCCTTGCCCTCCGGCACCAGGGCCCCTGCCCCGATGATGCAGCCCTTGCCCACCTTGCAGCCGTTCAGCAGGGTGGCGTGCATCCCGATGAGGGTGCCCTCCCCCACCTCGGCCCCGTGGACGATGGCCCCGTGGCCCACCGTCACGTTGGGGTGGAGCACCACCTGGCTGCCGGCGTCGCAGTGAAGCACCGCGTTGTCCTGGATGTTGGTGTTTTCCCCGATATAAATGGGGCCCTCGTCCCCCCGGATCACGGCGCCGTACCAGACGGTGGAACCGGGGGCCAGGGTCACATCCCCCACCACGGTGGCATTCTCAGCCACGAAAGCAGCCCCCTGATCCCGGGGCGTTTTTCCACACACAGAAGCGAACATTGTCAAAAACCACCTTTCTCTTTTTCCTGTTTTGTGGTATCTTTGTAACAATAGCAAAAATGGACGCGTTTGTCCCGCTCCAAAGGAGGCCTGTTATGAACAAACTTCTCTCCCTGGCCCTGCGCCGGGCTGCCGCCCTGGGGGTGGTGCTGGCGCTGACGGTCTGCCTGGCCCTGCCGGGCATGGCGTCCTACCCCATGCCCATCCAGACCACCTACCCCGATGAATCGGTGTACCTGTTTGATCTGGACACCGGCAAGACCATCCTGGAGCAGAACGCCGACCAGCCCCGGTACATTGCCAGCCTGACCAAGATGATGACGGCCCTGCTGTATCTGGAGAGCGGTCTGGATCTGGAGCAGGAGATCACCATCCCCACCTCCCTGACCCAGGAGTTCACCGACATCCAGAACGCCAACGGCTCCACCATGGGGCTGAAGGTGGGGGAGACGGTGCGGCGGATCGACCTGCTGTACGGCCTGCTGGTGGCCAGCGCCAACGACGCCGCCAGCGCCATCGCCAGCGATGTCAGCGGCGGGGACCTGACTGCCTTTGTGACCAGGATGAATGCCCGGGCCGCCGAGCTGGGCTGCACCGATACCAACTTCACCTGTGTCCACGGCCTGTATGACTACGGCAACGTGTCCACCGCCAAAGACCTGGCCAAGATCGCCCAGGCCTGCTACGCCAACGAGACCTATATGCAGGCGGCCGAGACGGTGACCTACACCCTCCCCGCCACCAACCTCCACACCAGCGAGCGGGAAATCTCCACCACCAACCTGATGGAAGACCCCAATTACACCTACTACCGGGATTACATCCGGGGGATGAAGACCGGCTTCACCACCCTGGCGGGCCGGTGCTATGTGACCTTTGCGGAACAGGACGGCCACACCTATGGCCTGGTGGTGCTGGGGTCGGACCTGGACAACATCTACCGGGAGTGCGCTGAGATGCTGGACTGGATCTTCGGCACCTTTGGGGAGCGGCAGCTCACCGACACCGACACCATGCTGGCCACCGTCCCCTTGACCCAGTGCCGCACCCAGCCCGAGGCGGAGCTGTACGCCGCCAACGCGGTGACCGGCTACGGCCACCCCGACGACGAGGTCACCTACACCTTTGACCTGCCCGAGAGCATCCGGGCCACCGTCAAGGAGGGCCAGGTGGTGGGCACCGCCACCGTCTGGCTGGACGGCTATGAGGTGGGCACGGTGGATCTGGTGACCCATCAGGAGTATGTGTCGGATTTCCGCACCGACGGCATCGCCACCCTGGAACTGCTGCTGGTGCTGCTGGTGATCCTGCTGGCGCTGGCCCTGGTGAGCGTCCTCATCGGGGGCGGGCCGGGGCTGTTCCGCCGCCGGGGCCGCAGGAGACGCCGCCGCTGATGCAAGGCCCAAACAATTCCGGCCCGGAAGTGCACTCTGCACGCCGGGCCGCTTTTTGTTGGAATCCTGCTTTACAAATGGGATAAAACCCTGAAATTATACATGGCCATAGATGCCGCTCACCGACACTTCCCCGGTGAAAACGTGTTCATCCCCGCTGTCGGTGCGGACCACCAGCCGGCCTTCTGCATCAATGCCGGCGGCGGTGCCGCTGCCGGTGCCCCCGGGCAGTTCAAAGGTCACCCGGCGGCCCAGGTTGACGCAGGCCGCGGCGTATTCCTCCCGGTAGGGCTCAAAGCCCTCGGGGCCGAAGGTGTACAGCTCCCGGTCAAAGCCGAAGTCGGTGAGGCCTTCCGCCAGCCAGGAAGGGTCGGTGTCCAGGTCCACCTTGGCCCCCTGGAGGGCCAGGGAGGTGCCGTAGGGCAGGCCGGCCTGGTCGAAATAGCTCTGGGGCTGGGCCAGGTTGATGCCGATGCCGCAGAGGTAGGCCCGGCCCTCGTTGTTGGTGCCGTAGGACACCGACTCGCAGAGGATGCCCACCAGCTTTTTGCCTCCCAGCAGCAGGTCGTTGGGCCACTTGATGGCGCAGTCCACCTTGTAGCGGAGGGCCAGCTGACGGCGGACCGCCAGGCTGGCCAGCAGGGGCAGGGTCTCGGGCTGGACCAGGGGCACCTTGATGACGGCGGTGTAATAGAGGGCCTGTCCGGCGGCGTTCACCCAGGTGTGGCCCCGGCGGCCCCGGCCCCCGGTCTGGCTGGTGGCGTAGACGGCGGCCACCGGGCCGAATTCCTCAATGTGCTCTTTGGCGTAGGTGTTGGTGCTGGTGCACTCGGTCAAAAACCGCACTTCGTTGATGCTCACCGCTTGGGCACCTCCCTGTGCTCGGCCCGGATCACCCGGCCGTCGGCCAGGGTCATGACACCGTAGGTGTCGGGGCCCACATAGCACCGGCCGCAGGAGCCGGGGTTGAACAGCAGCACGGTGCCCCGCTGCTCGGACAGGGGGACGTGGGTGTGGCCAAAGAGGGCCACCTCGGCCCCGCGGGCCGCTGCAGCCTCGGCCAGGGTGTCCAGGTCGTACTTGACGCCGTACATATGACCATGGGTATAGAACAATACCACGCTGTCAAAGGCGGCCAGGCCGTCCAGGGGCTCCAAAGCGCCGAAATCACAGTTGCCGGCCACCGAGTAAACCCGCATTTTGGGCACAGCGGTGAGGGCCTGGTCCAGGTCCCGCAGGCCGTCCCCCAGGAAGATGACGGCGTCGGCGTCGCTCTCGGCAGTCAGGATGCGGCGGACCGTGTCGGCGCTGCCGTGGCTGTCGCTCAGAATCAAAAGCTTGGTCATGAAGAAACTGCTCCTTTTATTCCGCGCCGCTGTCCTGTTCCTGCAGGGTCAGCAGCAGCTTATAAATTTCGCTTTTCCCATAGGGGGTTCCCTGGGCGGCGGCCTTGGCGGCAGCCGTGGGGGCCAGCCCTTCCTCCTGCATCAGGGCCAGGGCGCGGCGGGCGGCCTGCTCAGGGGTGGGGGCGTTTTCGGCGGGGTCGGCCTCGGGGGCGCCGGCCATCACCAGCACATACTCCCCCCGGGGCTCGTTGTCCCGGTAGCGGGCCACCGCCTCGGCCAGGGTGGTCTTCCAGATCTCCTCGTGGAGTTTGGTCAGCTCCCGGCAGAGGGTGACGCTGCGGTCCCCGCCGAAGGCCGCCGCCAGCTCGTCCAGGGTGGTGCGGAGCCGGTGGGGGGCTTCGTAGAAGATGACCGTCCGCATCTCCCCTTCCAGGGCTGCCAGCCGCTTGCGGCGGAGCCGGCGGTCGGCGGGCAGAAAGCCCTCAAAGACCCAGCGGGTGGTGTCCTGGCCCGAGACGGCCAGGGCGGTGACGCAGGCCGAGGCCGCCGGCACCGGGGTGACGGTGATCCCCCGGGCCAAAGCGTCCCGGACAATCACAGCCCCGGGGTCCGAGATGCAGGGCATCCCTGCATCGGAGCAGAGGGCGCAGGTCTCCCCCGCCTCGATCCGGCGGAGGATCCCCTCCCCCCGGTTCAGTGCGTGTTCGTGGTAGCTGACCATGGGCTTTTTCAGCCCCAGATGGTTCAGCAGCCGCATGGTAACCCGGGTGTCCTCGGCGGCCACAAAATCGGCGGCGCCGAAGGCGGCGGCAGCCCGGGGGGTCATGTCATCCAGGTTGCCGATGGGGGTGGCAACGATATAGAGTGTTCCGGCCATAGAGTCCTCCCACCCAATCAAGGGTCAAAAAATGCTTCCTCTGAAACCATAGGTTTCCGGGTTCCGGCCAGGTGGTTTTCGCGCGGTGCAAAGAGGTTTGCCCAGGCAAAACCTCCCCAAACCATGGTTTTCAAAAAGCGTTAACACTGTAACTGTAACTGAATATGAAGCTGAAGATATCTAAATAAAGGCAGCAGCAGCTGCAATCGGATGCAGCCTTCAGCCCTCATGGCCGGCGCCGTAAAGGGCGGCCCCTGCGCTGATCAGGATATCCGGCTCCAGCCGCAGCCCGGTGCGGCGGTTTTTCTGGCCTTCCACCAGGAACAGCCAGGGGGAAGCGCCGGGCCGGCTGCGGACAAAGGCCAGCCGCTTGGGCTCCAGCCGCTGTTCCCGCAGGGTGGCCAGCACCTCGGCCAGCCGTTCGGGGCGGTGGCAGAGGGTGAGTTTGCCCCCGTCCCGCAGCAGCCGGAAGGCGCAGGCGCAGACGTCCGCCAGGGTGCAGCTGCCCTCGTGGCGGGCGGCGGCCCGGGCGGGGTCAGGGCTGGCAGGGCCGGCGGCAAAATAGGGCGGGTTGCAGGCCGCCAGGTCATAATGGCCCAGTTCCTCAGGGTCGGGGGCCCAGGTCCGTAGGTCGGCGCAGACCGGCCGGATATGGCCGATCCCCTGGTCCGCCGCGGCCCCGGCCAGCAGGGCGCTGGCCTCGGGCTGGATCTCCAGGGCCAGGCAGGGGCCCCGGTGGCCCTTGTCGTGCCATTCCAGGGCCACCACCCCGCAGCCCGAGCACAGGTCGGCCGCCCGCTGGTTTTTCCCCGGCAGGGCAAACCGGGCCAGCAAGAGGGCGTCGGTGCCGAACCGGTGGGCCGGGGTGCAGTAAATCCCGGTCCCATTATACAAAATTTCGGTTGAATGTTCCATAGGCTGAAAGAGCTCTGTTTGTAAAAATGTGACGCGGCACCAAAAAACGGCGGACCCGTATGGGGTCCGCCGCTTTGGTCTGCTTGTGGGCGAAACGCTTATTCAGCAGCGATAGCGCCGGTGGGGCAAGCGCCCTCGCAAGCGCCGCAGTCGATGCAGGTATCTGCGTCGACGACAGCCACGCCACCGTCAACCTTCACTGCGCCAACGGGGCAAGCGCCCTCGCAAGCGCCGCAGCCGATGCATGCGTCACTAACCTTGTGTGCCATAGTAGAACTCTCCTTTCGACCCGTGCGTCAAGAACTGTATGTTCGGGGAAAAATCCCCCAGAGGTTTGCTCCTGCACGGCCGCAGCCACCCTCTCTCAGGAAACGCCGTCGAAACCGGCGTCCGTTCCTTGTGCCGATTGTAGCAAAGACCGGCCCAAAATGCAAGACCAACTGCCTTTGGGCCAAAGCCAAAACCGTGATTTTGGCTGAATGCACAAAACGATCCACTGATTTTCGGAGAGTTTCCATGGCTCTTTTCGGTGAAAATCACAAGAAATGGCATTCAGGAAGCAGCCTGCCCTTTTAAGGGGGATTATTCCTGGGGGTCTGCCTTGGGGTCGGCGCTGGCCACCACCGGGGCCGGGTCCCGCATGCCGGAGTAATCGTCGTTGGGGTCGGGGCGGCGGGGGGCCCGCTTGCCCCCCGAAATATACTGGCACTGGCTGGCCTTGTAGTATTTGGGGGCCAGTGCCTCGGACACCAGCCGCACCCGCAGGTAGCCCGAGATGGGGTTGGTCTCCACCACGGTGCCGGTGCCGTCGGGGGTGCGGACGGTGCTGCCCACCATGGGCAGGATGCTGTTCAGGTATTCATAGGCCGACTGCTCGTACCCCAGGCAGCACATCAGACGGCCGCAGCAGCCGCTGATCTTGGTGGGGTTGAGGGAAAGGCCCTGCTCCTTGGCCATCCGGATGGACACCGGCTGGAAATCCTTCAAAAACCGGCTGCAGCAGAAGGTCTGGCCGCACAGGCCGATGCCTCCCATCATCTTGCTTTCGTCCCGCACGCCGATCTGCCGCAGCTCGATCCGCATGTGGAAGGTGCTGGCCAGGTCCTTCACCAGCTCCCGGAAGTCCACCCGGCCGTCGGCGGTGAAGTAGAAGGTGACCTTGGAGTGGTCGGGGGCATACTCCACCTTGACCAGCTTCATCTCCAGGCCGTGGCGGTCGATGCACTCCCGGCAGATCCGCCAGGCCTTCTTGTCCTCGTTCCAGCGCTGGTGCATCCGGCGGATGTCCACGCTGTCGGCCAGCCGCACCAGGCTGCGCAGGGGGCGGCTCAGCAGGTAATCGGGGGTGGGCCTGGGGTCCCGGGAGACCTGGCCGCAGACGGCCCCCTGGTCGGTGTCGGCCATCACATAATCCCCGGCGTGGACCTCCAGCCCGGCGGGGTCAAAATAGGTTTCTTTTCCGTTTTCTTCAAAACGGACGGCAACTGCCTGTTTCATGGTATATAATCCTCACTGTGGTGTGTTGTATCAAAACCCGGCGCCGCGGGGAAAGCCCCGGCTGCGCCGCTATCTTAACAGTATATCACATTATTTTGGGCTTTTCCATCAGAAAATCCTCCCATGCAGGAAAATGTGGAGCTCATCCCCAAAAAAATCACAATTTGGCTCTTGCATGCGCCCGTCTTTCGTGTATAATTGAGGCAGTATCAACAGTCAAAATAACGATGGGAGAAAGTGTAAAATGGGGCGTTGGCGTGGGGCTTCAGCACCGGCGCTGGTCCTTTTTGCGCTTGCTCCCGGTTTTCTGACCTCTCGGGAGGATTTCCCGGCGCCTCTGCCGGCGGCCTGGTCCAGCCGGCAGTTCCACGCCGGACCTTTTTTTCACCGCGGCCGTTTTTTGCAGCGTTTTTGCCTGTGACTGCAATAAACCGGGGCGGTTGTCCGTTTTTAACAGGTATGGGGCGCAAAGACCCCGCCGGCAGGTTTCCAGACCGCGTCTGCCGGCAGTCCAGCCAAGATCGGCCCGCGCCGCCGCGGTATTGCGGCGCAGGGCGCAAAGTCAAAAAGGGAAGATTCATGGAAAAGTACAGTGTCAAAAAGCCGTTTACCGTCCTGGTCGCGGTCCTGATCGTGTTCCTGATGGGCTTTGTGTCGGTGACCAACCTGCGCACCGACCTGCTGCCTGACATCAGCACGCCTTACCTGATGGTGGTAACGGTTTACCCCGGCGCCAGCCCTGAAAAAGTGGAGAGCGAAGTGTCCGAGGTGCTGGAAAGCGCCCTGGGCAAGGTGGCGGGCGTGTCCAGCGTCACCTCCACCTCCGCCGAAAACTACAGCATTGTCCAGCTGAGCTTTTCGGAGGACACCGACATGGACAGCGCCCTGGTGAAGGTGTCCAACACCCTGGACCAGAACAGCGACAGCCTGCCCGACATCTGCCTGACCCCCTCCATCTTTGAGCTGAGCATGGATATGAGCTCGATGATGACGGTGGCCGTGGGCAAGGAAGGGTCGGACATCTACGAACTCAGCGATTTCCTGCAGGAGAGCGTCCTGCCCGAGCTGGAGCGCCAGCAGGGTGTGTCCAGCATTTCCACCACCGGTCTGGTGAACAAATACATCCAGGTCCAGCTGAACCAGGACAAGATCGATAATCTGAACGTCCTGCTGCTGGAGCAGGTGGACGCCCAGCTGGCCGAAGCCAAGGAGCAGCTGGACGCCGCCGCGGCCCAGCTGGCCGACGGCAAGGCCCAGCTCCAGAAGGCCATCGACACCTTCGGCGATGTGTTCGCCTCGGGCGTGGTGGACCGGGTGGCCGGCATGGTGTCGGACGCCACGGTGGAGATCCGGGCCAAGGTCCAGACCCTGATGAACGCCATCGACAACCTGATTGCCTTTGTCAACGAGCCCGAAATCCGGGACGCCCTGGTGCGGGCGCGGGAGGGCCTGGCCGAAATCATGGATGAAATCTCGGTCACCGGCCTGCGGGACATCGACGACCTGATCGATGTGGTGTCCAAAATCCGGGACCTCACCGATGAGCTGACGGTGGCCCTCCAGCAGCTGCAGCAGCGGCTGGACCAGGAGACCGGCGGCGACGGCTCCACCGCCGGGGACCTGATCGACACCCTGCAGATCCAGCAGAGCCTGGACGTGGTCTACTCCACCATGCAGGACGTGCTGGACTCCCTGAACCGGGTGCCCGAGCTGATGGATCAGTTCGAGTCGGTCTACGCCGAAATGACCCAGACCCAGCTGGAAGCTTACCTCCAGATCACCGAGGCCCAGCGCCAGGTGGAGGAGGGCCAGAAGCTCTACGACCAGTACAAGGAACAGTTTGAGAACGCCAAGTCCAGCGCCTTTGCCAACGCCGATGTCAACAAGCTGCTGACCATCGACGTGCTGTCCCAGCTGATCTACGCCCAGAACTTCTCGATGCCCGCCGGCTACATCGACGACAAGGACGACAACTCCTGGCTGCTGAAGGTGGGCGAGGAATACGACAGCATCGAGGATCTGGAAGGGGCCCTGCTGCTCCACATCGACGGCGTCGCCGACATCTACCTGAAGGACGTGGCCGATGTGGTGGTGGTGGACAACGCCGCCAGCTCCTTCACCCGGCTGAACGGCGAGCAGGCGGTGGTGCTGAACATCTACAAGAGCACCTCGGCCAGCTCCAACGCCGTGTCCAACGCCTGCCTGGCCGCCTTCAAGGATCTGGAAGCACGGTATGATGGTCTGAACTTCAGCGTCCTGTCCAACCAGGGCAACTACATCACCGTCCTGATCACCAGCATCCTCACCAGCATGGCCGTGGGCGCCGCCCTGGCCATCCTGATCCTGTCCCTCTTCCTGAAGGACGTGAAACCCACCCTTGTGGTTGGCATCAGCATTCCCCTGTCGGTGCTGTTCGCGGTGGTGCTGATGTACTTCACCGGCATCAACCTGAACATCATGAGCCTGGCCGGCCTGTCCCTGGGCATCGGCATGCTGGTGGACAACTCCATCGTGGTCATTGAAAACATCTACCGCCTGCGGGCCCGGGGCGTGGCTGCCCCCCGTGCAGCCGTCCAGGGCACCCGCCAGGTGTTCGGCTCCATTGTCTCTTCCACCCTCACCTCGGTGTGCGTCTTCCTGCCGGTGGTCTTTACCAAGCAGATCACCCGGGAGCTGATGCTCCCCATGTGCCTGACCATCGGCTACTGCCTGATGGCCTCCCTGCTGGTGGCCATCACGGTGGTGCCGGCCTCGGCTTCCACCATCCTGCGGGAAGCCAAAGTGAAACCCATGCCCTGGTTTGAGAAGGTCCAGGCCAGGTACGCCGCCAGCCTGGAATGGTGCCTGGACCACAAGCTGGCTCCCCTGGGGGCCGTGGTGGTGCTGTTCGCATTCTGCGTGTGGCGTGTGACCCTGATGGGCATGGTCATGCTGCCCAACGTCTCCAGCACTGAGATCAGCATGAGCGTCACCACCCCCAGCGACATGACCCGGGAAGAATCCTATGAGATGGCAGGCCAGATCCTGGAGACTGCCATGGGCCTTGACATGGTGTCGGAAGTGGGCGTCACCACCGACACCACCATCTACGGCGTGGATGTGGGCATGCTGGGCAGCACCATCAGCAACCTGCTGTCCACCACCTCCACCGGCTACGGCACCTACGCCTACAACATCAAGCTGGAGGACGGCGCCAGCGCCTCGGACGCCGAGAAGGTGGGCGCCGCCCTGGAAGAGGCCATGACCCAGTACGACTGCACCAGCACCGTCACCATCGACGGCATCTCGGAGATCAGCAGCATGCTGGGCAGCGGCCTGTCGGTCACCATCTACGGCAACGACTTTGACACCCTGAACGACTTGAGCAATCAGGTCATCGAGATGGTCAACGGCACCGAGGGCTTTGCCAACGCCACCACCGGCCTGGGTTCGGGCGACCAGACCATCGAGCTCCACATCGACAAGGACAAGGCCCGCGCCGCCGGCCTGACGGTGGGCCAGGCCTACCAGGCCATCGCGGCCCGGCTGACCACCTCCACCGACTCCACCACCATCAGCATCAACGGCGAGACCATGACGGTGAAGGTGGTGGACGACACCGATCCCCTGACCGTGGAAAACCTGATGGATATGACCTTCAACACCACCAACTATGCCGCCGACGGCAGCCAGGTGTCGGAGGTCCACACCCTGCGGGAGTTTGCCGAGATCACCTACGGCACCACCCCCGACTCCATCACCCGGGAGGATCAGACCCGGTGCATCACCGTCACCGCCCAGACCCTGGACGGCTACAACACCACCGTCCAGGCCCGCCAGCTCCAGGACAAGCTGGACCAGTGGCAGGCCGAGGGCGGCCTGCCCGAGGGCTACAGCGTGGCCCTCAGCGGTGAGACCAGCAACGTCAACGACATCATGGGCCAGATGGCCCAGTGGCTGGCCCTGGCCCTGCCCTTCGTCTACCTGGTGATGGTGGCCCAGTTCCAGAGCCTGCTGAGCCCCTTCATCGTCCTGTTCACCATCCCCCTGGCCTTCACCGGCGGCATGGTGGGCCTGCTGGCCCTGGGCGAGCAGCTGAGCCTGATGAGTCTGATGGGCTTCGTCGTCCTGATGGGCACCGTCGTCAACAACGGCATCCTGTTCGTGGACTACACCAACCAGCTGCGGCTGGGCGGCATGGACCGCCGCGCGGCCCTGGTGGTCACCGGCCGGACCCGGATGCGGCCCATCCTGATGACCGCCCTCACCACCATCCTGGGCATGGTGATGGTGCTGTTCAGCAACGATATGGCCAGCCAGCTGATGAGCAGCATGGCGGTGGTCATCATCGGCGGCCTGGCCTACGCCACCTTCATGACCCTGTACATCGTGCCCATGATGTACGACATCTTCTTCAAGCGGATGCCCCGCGTGGTGGATGTGGGCGGCGACGACCTGGACGACGTCCCCGACGACGCAGCCGAGTTCCTGGCCGGCCAGAAGGCCGCCCAGGTGCTGCCCGCCGACGGCCCTGCACCCGACGCAAAACAGTAAGTTCCCTTGGCCCCTGCCTTCCCGGATGGAAGGGCGGGGGCTTTTTTTGTGCCTCCAGGGGGCCGGAAATAATCGACTTTTCTGCGAAAAGCGGCGGTTTTTTCCTTTGCCCTGTGTATAAAACAAGAAGTTTTGTAGGGAATTACAAAAATCTGCACTGTAATTTTACATCGGTTTATCAAAAGACGGATTGTACATTCGGGGTCCAAACTTTATACTGAAATTAGTCCGACTTTGGTCGGAATTGTAGATTTGCCTGCTTTAAAAAAGTGAGGAAATTATGAAAGAAAAGATGATTTCTCGACGCACCTTCCTGCGGGCGGCAGGCGTTGCTGCCACCGCCACGGCAATCACTGGACTGGCTCCGTCTGCATCGGCCTGCTTCTGGCCCTTTGAGATGGATCTGCAAATCCTGGCCAGCAGCGATACCCACGGCAAGTTTGATCCCTGGGATTACGCGGCCAACAAGGCAGACGCCAGCGGCAGCGTGGCCCAGCAGGCCACGGCCATCAAGCAGCTGCGCACCCTCAATACCCTGGTGATTGACGCCGGCGACAATATCCAGGGCAATTCCTCCCAGCTGTTCCTGAATGACGATGTCCACCCCATGATTGCGGCCCAGAATGCCATCGGCTATGATATCTGGGTGCCGGGCAACCATGAGTACAACTATGGCATGGACACCATCAAGAAGGTCATCGGGGAGCAGAAGGCAAAGGTCCTCACCGGCAATGTTTACAGCCCCGAGGGGACGCCTCTGGCGGACGGCTACACCATCGTCCGGAAGATGGATGTGAAGATCGGCATCATCGGCATGGTGACCCCCAACATCACCCGCTGGGACGCCGTCAACCTGACCGGCTGGAACGTCACCAACCCGGTGGACGAGTGCCGGAAGATCATCGATCAGATCAAGGATAAAGTGGACGTGCTGATCGGCGTCATGCACATGGACACCGAGAATGAATACGGGGTGTATGGTTCGGGCGTCACCGACCTGGCCAATGCATGCCCCGAGTTTAACGTCATCATTGCAGCCCACGGCCACAAGGAGATTCCGGGCCAGGAGATCAACGGCGTCCTGGTGGTGGAGAACAAGAGTGCAGGCGCCACCCTGTCCGAGATCCATCTGAAGCTGCAGCGCCAGACCAACGGCAGCTGGCAGGTGAAGGGCCGGAGCTCTGAGAGCATCCAGGTCAAGGATTACGAGGCAGACCCCAAGCTGGTCGCCCTGCTGGCCCCCTATGACGAGCGGGCCAAGGCAGATGCGGTGGTTCCCATCGGCACCCTCCAGGGCGGCAACATGGCGCCCGACAACGAGATCGAGAACATCCCCTCCCCGATGATCCAGGATACCGCTCTGCTGGACTTCATCAACGAGGTTCAGATGTACTACACCGGCGCCCAGGTCTCTGCCACGGCCATGACTTCCATGACCGGCCAGATGAAGGAAGGCACCATCCGCAAGTGCGACCTGACCAGCATTTATACCTACGAGAACACCCTGTACAAGCTGCAGATGAACGGCGCCCAGCTGCGGGATTACATGGAGTGGTCGGCAGCCTTCTTCAAGACCTGGCAGCCCGGCGATGTGACCATCGCCTTTGATCCCTCCACCCGGTATTATCTGTACGATGCCTTTGCGGGCGTCAACTACGACATCGATCTTTCCCAGCAGCCGGGCAACCGGATCAGGAACCTGACCTGGCCCGACGGCCGTCCGGTGCAGGACAGCGACAGCTTTGTGATTGCGGTGAACAACTACCGCGCCACCACCCAGCTGCTGATTGCCGCCGACATCTTCGCACCCGGCGAGGCCCTGCCCCAGCTGCTGGAAATGGATGTCCGCGGTGACATCGGCGGCATCCGGGAGCTCCTGGGCGATTACATCCAGAACGTCAAGGGCGGCGTCATCCATCCCAATGTGGACAACAACTGGAAGCTCATGGGCAACAACTGGTCGGCTGCCAGCCATGACAAGGCCGTCACCCTCCTGCGGGAAGGCAAGCTGGCCCTGTCCGAGAACCAGGACACCCGCACGCTTCCCTCCAAGGCCATCACCGAAGCCGACATCGCCGCCTTCTAACCTGCTTTTCTGGAAGAAAAGCAGGCAAAAGACTTTTCAATGTGTGCCGTGAACCGGGCCGCTCTTCAGAAAGCTGTTCCGGGCCGCAGGCTTTGCCGGGCTTTCGTCCGGTTTTGGCCTGCGGCCGGGTGAGCCCAAAGCTCCACCCTACTTTTCTGGAAGAAAAGCAGGCAAAAGACTTTTCAATGTGTGCCGTGAACCGGGCCGCTCTTCAGAAGGCTGTTCCG
>CALWZK010000009.1 GCA_944386015.1 uncultured Faecalibacterium sp. | reverse complement strand
ACACCCCCTGTATAGGTTTATTTTCCTACACAGGGGGCGTTTTGTCTATTGTCCGTTTTTACTGGTTCGGTTCAAGGCCGGGGGCTTTTTGAGGGCTTGGCGGTTTACTGGCCGCAGCTGTGGCCGCCGCAGCCGTGGTGATCCTGGCTGCCGCAGCCGTGCTCGCCGCAGCTGTGGTTGTGGCCTTCGTGGCCGTGGTGGTCACAGTGGGCGTTGGGGTCATAGGCCAGGGTGCCGGCCAGCAGGGCCTGGACGGCCGCGTCGGCCGGGCCCGAGACGCCGCCGTACAGGCGGATGCCGGCAGCTGCCAGCGCGGCCTGGGCGCCGCCGCCGATGCCGCCGCAGATCAGGGTGTCCACCTGGAACTGGCCCAGCAGGGCAGCCAGGGCGCCGTGGCCCTGGCCGTTGGTGCTCACCACCTGGCTGCGGACCACCTGGCCGTTTTCCACTTCGTACAGCTTAAACTGGGCGGTGTGGCCGAAATGGGGAAAGACCAGGCCGTCCTGATAAGTGACTGCAATTTTCATAAGAAAGCTTCCTTTCTGCAATGGCCGGGCCACCGGAGGCCCGGCGGGTGAATCCGCTGTTATTGTAGCACGGTTTGCCCCCGGATGCCAGAGGAAAGTTGGGGCCGGGGTGCTTGACAACGTTTGAACGATTGTGTATGTTTAAAGAACCGGAATCTGACCCGAATACAAAATCCCACGGGCAACGGAGGAATGGAATCATGGAACGTATGAAAGTGTTGATTTGCGACGACGATCCCTTGTTTGCGGAGCGGATCGAAAAGGCAGCGGCCCCCTTTTTTGCGGCAAAGGGGATCAAGGCGGACATCCGGATCTGCACCAGCGCGGCCGAGGCCGAGGCGGTGCCGGAGCTGGAACAGTATCAGCTGGCCTTTCTGGATGTGGATCTGGACGGCGCCAGCGGCATTGCCCTGGGCCGCAGCCTGAAACAGAAAAACCCGGCGGTGATGCTGGTGTATATCTCGGCCTACCTGGAGTTTGCGCCCCAGGGGTATACCGTCAGCGCCTTCCGGTATATTTTGAAGGACAGCCTGCGGCAGACTTTGCCGGTTTGCCTCAACGATGTCTACAACGAGCTGTTCACCCGCCACAAGGCGCTGGTGGTGGAGGTGAGCCGGGAGACGGTGCGGGTGCCCTATGACGACATCTACTCCCTGGAGAGCGAAGGGCGGCGGGTTCAGGTCTTTGGCGAGACCCCCCGCAGCCCCCTGTGCGTCTACTACGGCAAACTGTCCGACCTGCCCGGGGAGATGTTTTCCAGCGGCTTTTTGCGGGTGGGGCGGAGCGCCGTGGTCAACCTGCGCCACGTCCGCAAAATCCTGGGCTACAAGGTGCAGATGACCAACGGGGTGGAGCTGAGCGTCAGCCGGGCCCTGTACGGGGAGATCCGCAGCACCTATCTGGAATGGCGGGGGCGGTTTGGCAATGAGTGAACAGTGGACCATCCACCTGCCCTGTGCAGGGGAGTTTATCGCGGTGCTGCAGATTGAAAACGCCATGCTGGGCCGGGGCAGGTTGCCCCGGTGGGGATCGTTGACGTTGGCAGGAGCATTCTGGATTGTCACCCAGGTTCTGTGGTGGGATTACCAGCCCTATTCGGTTCAGGCGATCGCCTTCAATGGACTGCGGTTTCTGGCGGCATCCTTTCTGTTCGGGGGCACGCTTGTGCAAAAATTCTTTTCCCCTGTGATCTGCGGGGTTGCCATTTTGGGATGTGAAAATCTAATGGGGGCTGTTGCTGCCACCATCTGGCACATCCGTTTTGTAGATGTGTGGACGACACCCGGCAATGTGCTGATTTATGGTGTGACCACCAACTTGGTGGTGTGGCTGTTCGTCCAGCTTTTGAAAAGAAGCGCCGCACCCGTTGATTCCCATCAGCGTTTGGCAGCCAATACCTTTCTGTGTGTGTCTGCCGCCATGAATTGTGTGCTCTCTATCTATGGACAGCAGCTGGATTATACGCCTGTTATGATGCTGGTCTGTATTGGGATGACCCTGTCGGTGGCGGCCTACTTTGCCCTGCTGACTTTGTTCAGCTCCCAGACCCTCCAGGCCAACCGCATCCAGGACCAGATCAAGATGGAGCAGGAGCGGTCGGAGGCCCTGATGGAGTCCTACCGGAGCCAGCGGCGGCTGACCCACGACTTTTCCAACCACATGGACGCGGTGAACTTTTACCTGGACCGGGGGGACATCGAGGGGGCCAAGACCTATCTGGCGGGCATCTCCCAGAAGGTGGCGGCGGGCACCGCGGTGGTGAACACCAACCACCCCCTGCTGGACGCCCTGCTGAGCCGGGAATACCACAAGGCCGCCCAAAAGGGGGTTATGCTCCAGTTTGACCTGTGCGACCTGCGGCAGTTCCCCCTGTCCGACACCGACCTGGTGACGGTGATGTGCAACCTGCTGGACAATGCGGTGGAGGCGGCGGCCAAGGCCGATCCGCCCCGGATTGACCTGCGGCTCAAACACCTGGAAGGGGAATATGTTGGTTCTGTCCGCAACCGTGTGGCGCGGGATGTGCCGGTGGAGCGGGGGGCTCTGCCCGCCTCTACCAAAACCGGGCCGGGCCACGGCATGGGGATGGCCAACGTCTGCGCGGTCCTGGACCGCAGCGGCGGGGAATACACCATCAGCTGCAAGGACCGGTGGTTCTGTTTTACCTTTACCCTGCCCGCCGGAGCCCCGGCGGAACAGGCTGCGACTGTTTGAAACGGGAGGGATGATGGGCATGATCTTTTATTTTTCGGGCACCGGGAATTCCCGGTGGGTGGCACGAACCCTGGCGGACCGGATGGGGGACAGGGCCTGTGATCTGATAGGGCTGGACCCCATCCCCGATCTCCAGGGGGAGAGCCGGGTGGGCCTGGTGTTCCCGGTGTACGCCTGGGGCGTGCCGGGGGTGGTGGCGGAGTTTGCCGCCAGGCTGCCCAAAACCGATGCCTTCACCTTTGGGGTGGGCACCTGCGGGGCGGAGGCGGGGCTGGCCCTCAAACAGCTGGCCCGGGTGTTCCCCCTGGACAGCAGCTACAGCCTGGTGATGCCCAGCAACTACATCCTGGCCGAGGATGTGGAGGGGGACAGCCAGATCCGCCAAAAGCTGGCCGACGCCTCCTGGCGGATGGACCGGATGGCCGAGGAAATCAAGGCCCGGAAAAAGGTCTACCAGGTAAAGGAGGGGCCGGCGGCCTGGCTGAAATCCAGCCTGATCCACACCGGCTTCGACCGGTTTGCCCGGAACACCAGGCCCTTCCGCGCCGATGACCGGTGCAACGGCTGCGGCCAGTGCGCCCGGGACTGCCCCGCCGGCACCATTACCCTCACCGACGGCAAGCCGGTGTGGGGGAAAGAGTGCTACCAGTGCCTGCACTGCCTCAACGCCTGCCCTCAGCAGGCCATCCAGTACGGCAAGGGCACCGAAAAGCGGGGCCGCTACACCATCGAAAAATATCTGGAGTGATACAAAAACGCCCGGGCAGTTCTGTCCGGGCGTTTGGGCTTGTGTCAGAGGGCGTTGTCCATCATCAGGGCCAGAGCCAGCGCCAGGCCCCGGGGCAGGCTGTCCAGGCTGACCCACTCCTGCCGGGTGTGGGGCAGGGCGCCGGTCACCGTGCCGATGGTGTTGGCGGGAATCCCCAGGGAAAGGGGGATGTTGCTGTCGGTGGAGTTGGGACTGCGGTCGGGGGCCTGGCCAGTAAAGGCCTGGACGATTTCACAGTTCCGGGCGGTGAACCGGGCCAGGGCCTCAAGGTCCACCGGGCCGTTGCCGGGGCGGACCCCCAGCAGCTCCACCTCGAAGGCACCGCCCCGGTTTTCCCACCGGGAGAGCACCTGCCGGAACTTCTGCTCCATCACCGCCAGGTCCTTCTGGGAAGTGGAGCGGAACTCATAGAGGATGGAGGCCTCCTGGGCGATGGAGTTGACGGTGGTGCCGCCTTCGATGCGGCCCACGTTGTAGGTGGCCCCGGCGGGGGGCTGGATCTGGTAGAGGTCATTCACCAGCCCGCACACCAGCCGGATGGCGCTGGGGCGGCCGAAATCGGAATAGGAGTGGCCCCCCTGGGTGCGGCAGGTGATTTTGTACCGCCAGGATCCCACCGCTGTGTCGCAGCACAGGGGCATGTAGAGGTCAAAGGAATAAAAGGCCTTGATCTGCCCCGGGTAGGCGGCGAAGAGGGCTTTGGTGCCGGCCAGGTTCCCCAGCCCCTCCTCGCAGGCGTTGGCCACAATCAGCACCCCCTGGCGGAGGCCGCTCTGGTGCCGGATCAGCCAGCGGGCCGCCAGCAGCAGGTTGACCAGGTTGGCGGTGTCGTCCCCGATGCCGGGGGCAAAGAGTTTGCCCTCCTCTTCCCGCAGGGGCAGGGGCTCCTGGTCGGGAAAGACGATGTCGGTGTGGGCGGCAAACACCACATAGGAAGTGCACCCGGCGGGGCCCAGGCGGCAGATCACGTTTTTGACGGCGTCCACCGTCACATCACGGGCCCCCTGGGTTTGCAGCCAGTCCCGGCAGAAGGCGGCCCGGCGGTCCTCCTGATGGGTGGGGGCCGGTATCCGGCCCAGGGTCCGCAGCAGGCCGGCCTGTTCCTGCCGGCAGGATGCGGCGTATTGCTCTGCCTGTGCGCGCTGTGCAGCTGTCATGGTCTTGTCCCTCCCTGATGAATGTCAGGGCCATTATACTCCGGCCCGGACCGGGGGGCAAGATTCACCGTAAAAGGTCTTGACTGTCTTTTGAAAATGTGGTATATTTATCACACAAAGATAGAAATACACCACAAAAAGGAAGGATGGTCTGTATGAAGATGAGACGCAATTTGTATGGGTCCCTGGGCCTGCTTTCGCTGTTGGGGCTGATCGGGATTTTCACCGAGGCGAAATCCTTTCTGGCCTTTTTCGCCTTTGTGGTAGATTTCGAGTATCTCTTTATGGAGTCGGATGAAATGCTGGAGGAATCCATGAATCGCTCTGCTTCCCGGGCCTTTTATCTGGGGATGGTCTCGGTGGCTCTGGTGGCGCTGGTCTGTTTCTTCGGGAGGCTGACCGATGAAAAACAGGCGCTGATCGCTGGCCTGGGGGCAGGATGGGCGGTATCGGTGGTGGTCTATGCCCTCTCCACCGCCTATTACGGATTCCGGGAAAGATGGGGACTGGAACGTGATTCGGACTAAGATGAAGGAATACCGGGCCAAATATGGGATGAAGCAGGAAGACCTGGCCAGGCTGGTAGGGGTTCGCCGGGAAACCATCGGGAACTTGGAAAAAGGCAGATACAATCCCTCCCTGGTGCTGGCCTGGAAGATTGCAGAGGTGTTCCATGTGTCTATCGAGGATGTGTTCACAGTGGAGGAGTAAGGCGGCAGAGAGGAAAGGATGACTGGATAGATGAACCCATTTGTGCTGGACGGCAAAACCGTCTCGGTGTGGCCCGGCAGCCAGCCGGGGGCGCCGGCGGTGTACCTCAACACCTATGGAGAGGAGGGCGGCCAGGTCCGGGCCGAGATGGCCAAGCTGGGCTGCCCCGACTGCTCCCTGGTGGCGGTCAGCGGGCTGGACTGGGATAAAGATTTGTCTCCCTGGCCCGCCCCCGCCGTCCGCCGGGGGGAAGAGCCTTTTGCAGGCGGGGCAGCGGAGTACCTGGCCTGGATGACCGGCAGCCTGCTGCCCGCCGCCCGGGCCCTGCTGCCGGGGGCTCCGGCCTGGGAGGGGCTGGCGGGGTATTCCATGGCGGGGCTGTTTGCGGTGTGGGCCCTGGGCCGCACCCATGTGTTCCGGCGGGGGGCCAGTATGTCGGGCTCTCTGTGGTACCCGGGCATCCGGGAGTATCTGATGGCCCACCCGCCCCGGCCCGACTGCCTCTATTTCTCACTGGGCAGCAAGGAGAGCAAGACCCGGAACCCCCTTATGGCCGCCGTGGAGGAGAACACCCGGGCCATCCAAGCCTTTTGCCGGGAGCAGGGGATCACCACCACTTTCCAGCTCAACCCGGGGAACCATTTCCGGGACACCGCTGCCCGCACCGCCGCCGGCATCGCCTGGATGCTGGAGCAGTGAGAGGGGAAATCCTGCAGTTTATGACATAAAACCGGCAAAATAAGACAAATGTGATGAAGAAGCCGGCAAAGTTTGTTATACTGAAGCAGCGTCATTCCGCCGGGCTTGTGTGAGGAGTGTTGCGGAATTCCCTGGCAAACAGCCCGGCTGGAAAGATGCCGTCGCAGCAGACGGAAAAGAGGGGCCCTGCCTTGCGGGCGAGGCCCCTTTGTCTGCCCGTGGCAGCCTGCGCACAGAAAAACCCCCGGCCTGGCCGGGGGTTTTGTTGTATCGGAAAACGAAAGCTCAGTCGATCTCCTCGCAGGGGTAGCGGATGCCCATCTGGGCCCGCAGATGGTCCATCTGCTCCATCATGTGGATGGTCTCGGCGTGGGGCATGGAGGGGCATTCCAGCAGCCCGCTCTGGATGCAGTCCACCGTCTCCAGCACCTCGTACTCATAGCCGGTGAGCTGGGCGGGGCAGGTGAGGCTGTGGATCAGATGGTTGTCGGCGTCGTAGACCCGCAGGCCCTGGGGGTTGTTGATGTTTTCCACCATCATATAGCCATTGGTGCCGTAGATCACGCCGTACCGGTCGGACACCGCATTGGCGGCGGCGGTGAGGTTGGCCACCCGGCCGTCCTGCCAGGTGAGGGTGATGCTGTCGGTCAGATCTACCCCGTTCTCATTTTTGGTGCACAGGCCGTGGATGGCGTCGGGGCGGCCGAACACCATCTCGGCAAAGTTCAGGGTGTAGACGCCCACATCCAGCAGGGCGCCGCCGGCCAGCTCGGGCACCACGATCCGGTGGTTGCCGGTGATGAAGTAGCCCAGATTGGCGGTGAGGAGCCGGGGCTCCCCGATGAGGCCGGAGGCCAGGGTCTCCTGGATCATCCGGCGCATGGGCTGGTAGCGGGTCCAGATGGCCTCGGTGACCAGCACCCCCTTGCTGCGGGCATAGCGGATGGCGTCCGCCGCCTGGCGGGCGCTGACGGTGAAGGACTTTTCGCACAGGATGTGCTTGCCGTAGTCGGCGCAGAGCTTGATGTGGCGGTAATGGTGGGAGTGGGGGGTGGCGATGTAGACCAGGTCCAGGTCAGGGTCGCTGAGCATGGCCTCGTAGCTGCCGAAGGCTTTCTCCACCCCGTGGGCCTGGGCAAAGGCCTGGGCCCGGGACAAATCCCGCGCCCCGACGGCGTAGAGCTCCACCTCGGGGTGGCCGTTTTGGTGGAGCAGGGTGATGGTGCGGGCCATAACCTGGGCAATCTGCCCGGCGCCCAGAATTCCGATTTTCATGGTAGTTTACCTTCCGTGGGGTGTTGGCTGTTCCGCCGTGGCGCGGATGCTGATTGTACACCACCAGTATACCATGCCCCCGGGCGGCTGGCAATGCGTTCCCCCGGGGCTGTCATTGGGGATGGGCGGGGCCTTCCCACCGCGCCCGCAGCCGGTCCATGGCCTGGGTTTCCAGGCGGGAGACATAGCTTCTGCTGATGCCCAGCAGCCGGGCGGTTTCCAGCTGGGTCAGCGGGGGCTGGCCCCCCAGGCCGTACCGCAGCACAATCAGCTGGCGCTCCCGGGCGGGGAGGGTCTCGATCAGACCCCGCAGCCGGGCGGCGTCATCTTTCTTTTCGCAGTTTTCCTCCATGCAGGCGGTGTCCTGCAGAAGGTCCGAGAGGGTCAGGGCCGAGTCATCCTTGCCGGTGTCCAGGGAGTCCTGCAACGAGACGGTGGGCCCTGTCTTTTTGTCCCGGCGGAACTGCATCCGGATCTCGTTTTCAATGCAGCGGCTGGCATAGGTGGAAAACCGGGCCCGGCGGGTGCTGTCAAAGGTGTTCACCGCTTTGATCAGGCCGATGGTGCCGATGCTGATGAGGTCGTCCTGATCCCCCGGGAGGGCATAGTATTTCTTGGCGATGTGGGCCACCAGCCGCAGGTTGTGGCGGATGATCTTTTCCCGGGCGGCGGGGTCCCCCGCCCGCAGGGCCTCGAAGGCGGCGGCCTCCTCCCGGGGGGTGAGAGGCCGGGGAAAACTGCCCGACTCCAGATGAAGGGCCAGGTAGAGGAACCGGGCGGAGAAAAATTGCAGCAGTTGCAGCAGCATGGACAAAACCTCCCTTGGATGGACTCGTTCCAATGTATGAGGCCCGCTGCAAAAATTTGCCCGCCGCCGGGGGAGAAAAAACAAAAGCCCCCGCCGGGGAGCGGGAGCAGAAATGACTGTAATGATTGGGGCGCCGCCCTGCCGGGCCCGGCTCAGCGGCGCTTGGCAAACCAGGAGTTCCAGCCGGGGCGGGAGGGCCTGGGGTCCTTGCGGAGGCCATAAACAAGCAGCAACCCCATCCCCAGGGTGAACACTGCCATGAAGGTGCCCTTCACCGGGGCACCCACGGCATAAAAGAAGACGGCCAGCCCCCCGAACAGCACCAGGATGCAGCCCATGGCCAGGCCGTAGAGGAGGGGGTGCTTTTTCCGCAGGGCGTACAGTCCTTCGCTCAGCAGAAAAGAGCCCAGCTCTGCCAAAATTTCACCCATTCCAAAACGCTCCTTTCAAAGGAAGAATTCTTTTTATATATTATAACAGAATGCCGTGGAAAAAGAAAGACTGTGCCCCGGTCACACAGGCCGTTGTGGGCCGGGCGGCGCCATGCTATAATGGCAGCAGAAACGACGGGACGCCGGGAGGACAAAACCATGAAAGTGATCTGCTATGGAGATTCCAACACCTGGGGCTACGACCCCCGGTCCTGGCTGGGGGAGCGGTACGACGCCGGCAGCCGGTGGGTGGACATCCTGGCCGGGAAAACCGGCTGGGAGATCTGCAACCGGGGCCTCAACGGCAGGAGCATCCCCCGGGAGGCGGTAACCTTCCCGACGGACACCGATTTGCTGGTGGTGATGCTGGGCACCAACGATCTGCTGGAAGGGGCTGCCCCCGGGACGGCGGCCCGGCGGATGGAGCAGTTTCTCGCCGGGGTGAACCTGACCCGGGACAGGCTGCTGCTGATCGCCCCGCCGCCCCTGGAGCCGGGGGCGTGGGTCCAGGAGGAGAGCCTGCCTGCCGCCTCGGCCCGGCTGGCCCGGCTTTATCGGGAACTGGCAGCGGCGATGGGCATCCGGTTCGCCGATGCCGGGGCCTGGGGGGTCACCCTGGACTATGACGGCGTCCACTTCACCCCGGAGGGCCACCGGGCCTTTGCCGCGGGACTGTACAAGGAGGTATTTCGATGAAAAAACGCATTCTGCCCCTGGTGTGCTCGGCCCTGCTGATGTTTACCGGCTGCGGGGCCGACAGCTATCAGAAGATCAGCCAGGACAAGGCCAAAGAGATGATGGACACCCAGGAGGTGCTGGTGCTGGACGTGCGGGAGCAAAGCGAGTACGACAGCGGCCACATCCCCGGGGCGGTGCTGCTGCCGGTGGGCACCATTGATGAGGACACCGCCGCCGCTGTCATCCCCGAAAAGGACGCCGCCGTCCTGGTCTACTGCCGCAGCGGCAGCCGCAGCAAGCGGGCCGCCAAGGCCCTGGCCGGCCTGGGGTATACCGGCATTTATGAGTTCGGCGGGATCATGTCCTGGCCCTACGACATTGTAACCTGACATCCTGCCAAGCCGCCCGGAAGGCCTGCCGCCCCGGGCGGCTTTTTTGCGCGATTGCAAAAAGACGATGCATCGAGATTCTACTTTCCCTCAACCGATGGTCGAGGGAAAGAAACCTCACTTCGGTTGAGAACCCAGGGGGACGGATGTACAATGGGACCAAAGCAATCGACCACCCAAAGGAGGAACCCGCCATGAAAAAGACCCTCGGCGCCCTGATCGCCCAGACCCGGAAAGAAAAAGGCATGACCCAGCTGGAGCTGGCGGAAAAGATGGGGGTGACCGACAAGGCCGTCTCCAAGTGGGAGCGGGATTTGTCCTGCCCCGACATCCAGTCCCTGCCCCTGCTGGCCCAGGTGCTGGATCTGTCCCTGGAAGAGCTGATGCAGGGAGAGGAAAAGCCCCGGCCCGCCCCCAAAGAGGCCGGCGCCCTGGTGTCCACCATCCTGCGGGGGGTGGCCCTGGCCATGGGGGCGGCCACAGCAGTCCTTTCCTTCCTGGACGCCCTGCCCCCCAAAGACGGGCTGGCCCTGCTGGGGCTGGGGCTTGCCTGCCTGGCCGCCGACGCCCTGGGGAAAGAGGGTTGACCCCGGGCCCTTCCAGTTTTTTCAGTGGATAGGCGTTTGGTTTCTGCATACCCTGTGGGGGAGGGATGTGTATGAACCGAACCAAAATCAAGACCTATTTGTTATGGATTCTGCTGGCCGAGGCGGTGGGCGGCCTGGCCGGGTGGCTGACTCGGGAGGATGTCAAAATCTACACCGACAGCATCGCGCAGCCGCCCCTGTCCCCGCCGCCCCTGGTGTTCCCGGTGGCCTGGACCATCCTGTATGCCCTGATGGGCATCGGCGCGGCCCGGGTTGCCCTGGCCCCCGACAGCCCTCAGCGGAGCCGGGCACTGGCCGTCTTTGGGCTGCAGCTGGGGATGAACTTTCTGTGGAGCATTTTGTTCTTCAAGTTCCAGCTGTTCGGGCTGGCCCTGGTGTGGCTGATCGCCCTCTGGGGCGCCATCCTCTGGATGATCACCGCCTTTTCCCGGGTGGAACAGGCCGCGGCCCAGCTGCAGATCCCCTATCTGGTATGGGTGGCCTTTGCCGGGTACCTGAACCTGGGGGTCTGGATTCTCAACTGAAACCCAAAGAACAACCGGAACAGCCTGTACCTTTGGCACAGGCTGTTCCGGTTGTTTTGTGTCAGCAGTTGCCGGTGTAGACCCAGTGCAGGTGCTGCCGGGCGGTATCCGCCAGGCGGTAGACGGTGTCCACCGGGGTGGGGGACTTGTCCTGCATCTTGTGCCGCGGGAAAAACCGGGAGACGTGGAGGGGAATGTCGGGGCTCACCGAGGCCAGCCACCGGGCCAGGGCGTCCATCTCCTGCACCGTGTCGTTTTCCCCCGGCACCACCAGGGTGGTGACCTCCAGATGGCAGGCTCGGGCGGCCATCGAGATGGACCGCTGGACGGTGGCAAGATCACCTCCCAGGATGTTGTACCAGCCCTGGGTAAAACCCTTCAGGTCGATGTTCACCGCGTCCAGCAGGGGGAGCAGGGCCTCCCAGGGGCCCGGCTGGATGGTGCCGTTGGTGACCAGGACGTTGACCATCCCGGCCTGATGCACCAGCCGGGCGCAGTCCCGCACATATTCATAGCCCACCAGGGGCTCGTTGTAGGTGTAGGCCACCCCGATGTTCCCCCGGCTGCGCAGTTCCAGTGCGGTCTGTGCCAACTGTTCCGGGGAGCAGTCCCGGGTGAAGCTTTCGGGGCCCGCCGCGGCAATTTCGGCGTTCTGGCAGAAGGGGCAGCGGAGATTGCACCCGAAGCTCCCCGCCGACAAAATCAGGCTGCCGGGGTGGAACCGCCGCAGGGGCTTTTTCTCGATGGGGTCCAGGGCCAGGGCGGTGAGGCGGCCATAGTTCAGGGGGACAATCTCCCCGCCCCGATTGGCCCGGGCCCGGCACAGGCCGGTCTGGCCCTCCGCCAGGGCGCAGCGGTGAAAGCAGAGATCACAGGAAACCTTCATAGATGCCGCACCACCTCAAACCGCTGGAGGGTGTAGGGGTCCTCGGGGCGGATGCCTCCCTTCTGGCGGGCGATGTCCACCTGCTGTTCCACCGTGTCCACCCCTTCCAGGTCGGGCAGCAGCAGGCCCCGTTTGCGGCCATAGGTCACAATGACCCCATAGCGTCTGGGGTCCAGCTGTGCAGGGGAATCCACCGGCTGGGGCTGGCCCAGCACGTCCACACTGTATTCCAGGGTGTCCAGCTCCTCTTTCCGCAGGGCGGGGAACCGGGGGTCCCGGGTGCCCGCCGACACGGCGTTGCGGACAATCTCCCAGGCCACGCTGGGCTGGGTGGGGCTGGTGGTGCCGATGCAGCCCCGGAGCTGGCCGTTCTGGTGGAGGGACACAAAGGCCCCCGCCGCCTGCCCCGTCAGCTGGGCCGGCAGGCCGTCCGGCAGGGTATCCAGGGGGCGGCCGGTGCGGACGCAGGTTTCAAGGGACAGGCGGGCCAGCCGCACCCAGGGGTCCTCGCTGGCCCGGCGCCGGGCCAGTTTGGCTTTCAGGGCGGCCTCACAGGCAGGGGCAAAGCAGCGGCCTGCATCCCGGCCGGTGACCGGGAACAGGGCCACCGCATACCCCACCCCAAAGGTGCCCTCATGGCTCAAAAGCCGGGGGGACACCGCCAGGCCGTCCAGGGCCCCGGCCATCATCTGGAAGGACCGGAGCCCGCACTCGGCGGCCCGGCTGCACAGGCCGGCGTCCATGGTCAAAAAGGAGAGGAAATCCCCCGCGGCCATGGCTTTGGTGACGGCCTCATCAAAGACAGGGCCCTCGGGGGCGAAGCCGTAGGGGCCGTCGGCTTTCAGCTTGTGGGACAGATCGCCGCTGGCCACAAACACCGCCCGCCGTCCCAGGGCCTCCGCCGCCTCTGCCACGCACTGGCCCAGCCGGTAGTGATCCAGGGCCGAAAAGCCGGAGAGCCCCATCCGCAGGATGGGACAGGTGACCCCAGACTTCCGCAGATAGTACAGGGGGATCAGCACCCCGTGGTCCAGGGCGGGGTCCCGCTGGCCCAGGGTGCCGGCTTCCAGCCCCGCCGCCCCGGCCCGGCGGATCACTTCGTCCCGCAGGGCGGCGTCATAGGTCACGTCCATCCGGACCTGGGGCGCCCCGAAGGCGGCCATCGACCCGCTGGCCCCCGCGCCCGGGGCAATATGGAAGTAGTCCCCATACAGGATGGTGTGGGGAGAGGACACAATCAGCACATCCGGGTTCCACCGGGCCACCTCCCGGGCGGCCTGTTCCATGGCGCGGCCGGTGGCGGCAATTTCCCGCTCCCGGCCCCGGCCCACCTCGGGCAGCAGCACCGGCGGGTGAGGGGTCAATATTGCGCCCAGCATAGGCATACAAGCTCACTCCTTTCAAGGGTTGTTTGAGGAACGTTCAGTCCAGGTCCACCACCTGGACGGGGTTGCCGTGCTCCCGCAGCAGGGCCACCAGGTCGTCGGCTTTCAGCCAGACGGTGGCGGTGTTGTCGTTGGGGTGGACCCCGATGAGGCCGGGCTCCTGCCAGAAGTCCCGGTCGATGAAAAAGGCCACCCGGCATTCGGTGTCGTCCAGCAGGCCCAGAGGGGTCACCGCCCCCGGGATCAGCCCCAGCAGGGTGTCCAGCTCCTCGGGGGAGGCAAAGGTCAGAGGCTTGGTGCCCTGCTTGCGCCGGAAGTCCTTCAGGTTGACCCGCTTGTCCCCCTTGACGGTGATCAGGTAATAGTTCCGCCGCTTGTCGTCCCGGACAAAGAGATTTTTGGCGTCGCAGCCGGGGTAGGGCAGGCAGACCTGTTCCAGCTGCTCCATGTTGTACACTGCGGCGTGTTCGGTGATCTGATGCCAGACCTGTTTCTGGTCCAGAAAACGGTAGACCTCGTTTTTGTTCATCTGCTTTTCCCCCTGTCGGTGGACGGGCGGACCGGCTTTCCTTTGGAAAAGCGGCCCCGCCTTTTTGTGCGAAATCCTTTGCTTTTGAAAGCAGTATAACATGGCGGGCCCACGGCGTCAATGCAAGGGCGGGAACCCCAGGAAAAAAGTTTGATTTTCATCTTGACTTTCGTTTTGTTTATGCTATATTGAATATAGTTAAACACAAACCGAAAGGAAAACCGAGATGGACATCGACAAAATCCCACCCTGGCTTTTGGCACTGGAGCCGGAGGACGTGACCTTTTTGAAAAACTTTGTGCTGAAGTCGGGGTCGCTGAAAGAGATTGCCAAGCTGTACCAGGTCTCTTACCCTACAGTACGGCTGCGGCTGGATAAACTGATCCAGAAAATTCAGCTCCATGACCGGGCGGAGGAGCCCTTTACCGCCTTCATCAAGGAGCTGGCGGTGGATTCCCGGCTGGACCTGGAGACGGCCCGGCTGATCATCGACAAATACCGCGCTGAAAAGGAGGATGCAACATGAACCCTGTTCTGGTTTGGGTGATTGCAGCGGCAGTCACGGTGTTCCACATCTGGGCTTCCCGCAGAAAGCCCAAGTACTGGTATCTGGGGGCCATTGTGCCTGGGCTGTGGATGGGTTTGGTGGTGTTCCTGCTGGTAGCCGGCCAGCTGAACCTGGGAGAGGACTGGAAGCATGTGGTGTTCCCCTCGGCGATTCTGCTGCTGCTGTGGCTGGATGGTCACCAGGCCGCCAAAAAGAAGGAAATGGAACAGATGAAATCCCGGGATTTGTGAGGCACAGGGGGTGCGTTGAGATGCAGGAAATACTGGTTTGGGTGCTGACAGTGGCTGTGCTGGCAGGGGAGTATGCTTTTGGCCTGCGGAAAAAGAAACTGTTGGGAGCGCTGCTGCCGGCTGCCATTGCGGCGGTGCTGGCGGCGGGCAGTGTGATGGAACACACCGCCCGCTATCTGGTCCCGGCAGTGGGATGTGTGGCAGCCCTGGCTGCCGCATGGGCCATCGGTTATGCCCGGTCGGCCCGGTATCAGAAGGCCCAGCTGGACCGGATGAAGGCGAAAGACATCTGATCGGCACAGCGGAAGAAAGCGCCGCTGGAAAGCCAAAGCGGACGGCGCCGGGCCGCCCGCTTTTTGATTTGCGTCTTAGCAAACTACACAAATCAGACCCCGCAAAATTGTATGGTTCAATGAATTTAAGGATTTGTGTGAAATGGGGTCCTGAATTCCTGCCAAAGGGGGGCGGGGTGTGCTATACTGAGGGTGACGATCTGCTTTTCTTTCAGATGGGAACAGACCGGCCCGTCATCGGGCAGCGAGGAGGGAGTATACCATGATGATTTCCCGCAGATCTTTTTTGAAGTGCAGCGCTGCGGCGGGGGCCGCCGCTTTGAGCCTGGCGTTCCCGCTGGCTGCCTCGGCCCAGGAAGGGCTGGACCAGCACAACGGCGGGAAGGGCGGGGTGGAGATCACCCAGTCCACCACCGAGGACGGCTATCTCCGGGTGACCCTGAACACCGTGTCCCGGTCGGTCTACCGGCAGGCCGAGCCTTCCTGCCTGGTGCTGCTGGGGTTCACCGTCACCAACCTCACCGGGAGCCCGGTGTGGATCTACCATGCCCACAGCAACGCCTTCGGACAGTATGAGGACGGCTCTGAGACCATCGGCGGGTCCTTTGGGGACCAGGCCTTCCAGGCCAAGATCACCCACAGCGAGAAGATGGCCCAGTCCGAGCAGAGCACCGGGGACGGCGGCGAGTCCAGCGTCTACTACGGGGTCAACCCGGGGCAGACCCTCGACATCAGCGCCACCGGCACCATGAGCAGCGGGGCAGGCACCCTGACCCTCACCTTCACCCCGCCGGAACAGGCCGGCCCCAACGCCGGCGTCCACAGTTCCACCCACACCTTCACGGTACACTTTGGGGAGGCCTGCGGCCCCGACGACCTGCAGATGGCCTACCTGTAACAACCAAACAGCAAAAGAGGCAGACGCCCCGGCGGGCGCCTGCCTCTTTTTGGTTTATGGGGCGGGAGGGTTCTGTGGGCCGTCAAGATGCCGGCGGGGCGGCCCCATTTGCACCCAACCCCGTCCCGTGCTACAATAAGAGTAACATTGCGGAAGGAAAGGAACCCAAAGAGGATGGAAACAAAAAACACCAGTGATTTTACAAAAGGAAAGGTCTGGCGCGGCATTGTGGCCCAGGCGGTGCCCCTGACGGTGGCCCAGCTGGTCCAGCTGCTGTACAATGTGGTGGACCGGATCTACATCGGCCACCTGCCCGACGTGGGGGCCATGGCCCTCACCGGCATCGGGCTGGCCTTCCCCCTGACCACCCTGATCTCGGCCTTTACCTATCTCTACGGCAACGGCGGCACGCCCCTGTTCGCCATCGCCCGGGGGGCCCAGGATGACAAGCGGGCCGAGCGGATTCTGGGCCAGGTGGTGACATTGCTCTTTGTCAGCGCCCTGGTGCTGATGGGGGTGTGCTATCTGTTCCGGCGGCCGGTGCTGTATCTCTTCGGCGCCAGCGACGCCTCCTACGGCTACGCCGACGCCTACCTGAAAATCTACCTGCTGGGCACCCCCTGCACCATGCTGGCCACCGGCCTCAACGGATTCATCAGCGCCCAGGGCCACCCCCGGGTGGGGATGGGCACCACCCTGCTGGGGGCGGCTCTGAACCTGGTGCTGGACCCGGTGTTCATCTTCGGTTTCGGGATGGGGGTCCAGGGGGCCGCCATCGCCACCGTCATCAGCCAGCTGGCCTCCATGATCTGGGTGCTGCTGTTCTTTGCAGGGCGCCAGAGCATCTGCCGCATCCGCAAAGAAAACCTGCGGCTCCAGCTGCCCCTGGTGCGGGATATCCTGGGGCTGGGAATGTCCGGCTTCATCATGGCCGCCACCAACTGCCTGGTACAGGTGGTGTGCAACGCCACCCTGCGGGTCTGGGGCGGCGATTTGTACGTCGGCGTCATGACCATCCTGAACTCGGTGCGGGAGATTTTGTCCCTGCCGGTCAACGGCATCACCAGCGGCGCCCAGCCTGTGCTGAGCTACAACTTCGGCGCCCAGCGCTACAGCCGGGTGCGGGAGGGCATCCGGTTCACCGCCCTGCTGGGCGCAGGCTATACCGTCCTGGCCTGGGCGCTGGTCATCGCCATGCCCCATCTGCTGGTATCCATCTTCACCAGCGACCCCGCCATGCTGGAGGCCGGCCAGGTGGCCCTGAAACAGTATTTCTTCGGCTTCTTCTTCATGGCCTTCCAGTTTGTGGGCCAGTCCTGCTTTACCTCCCTGCGGTGCCCCAAGCGGGCCATCTTCTTCTCTCTGCTGCGCAAGGCGGTGATCGTGGCCCCCCTGACCATCCTGCTGCCCCAGTGGGGGATGGGCACCGCCGGCGTCTTCTGGGCCGAGCCCATCTCCAACGCCATCGGCGGGCTGGCCTGCTTTGTCACCATGTGGCTGACCCTCTACCGCCGCCTGCCCGCCCAGGACGGGGTGGAATTCGAGTAAACCCATACAAAAACCGCGCACCCCCGGCGGGGAGTGCGCGGCTTTTTTTGTCAGGAGGAAAAGGGAAAGGATGCCGGGGAAAATCTTACTTCTGCATGGCCTCTACAAACCACAGGGTCTTGTTGTACTGGGCCAGGTGGCTCTCCATCATGGACACCACGGCATAGCCGTCCTCCGCATCTGCGGCGACGCGGATCTTCTGGGCCTGATCCCGCAGGTTGGTCATGTCGCCATGGACAATGGCCAGCACCTCCCGGGAGTGCAGCTCAGCCGAAGGGAGCTCCTGGACCGAGGCCGCAGCCAGATAGTCCTTCAGGGAGGCCAGGGGCTGTTCGCCCTGCATCTTCAGCAGCTCGGCCACTTCGTCCAGCACGCCGGACACCCCGTCGTAGAGGGTCTCCAGGTACTCGTGGACCTGCTTGAAGTCACGGCCCACCACATTCCAGTGGAGGTTGTGCAGCTTGATATACAGAACGCCCAGATCGGCGAGATAGGTGTTGAGAGCGGTTGCCAGTTCTTTCTTCATAAGGATGCTCCTTTCAAATGGTTCTTGTGGTTAGTTATATATAACTAACCTTGTGGCCTTATGATACCAGAACCGCCGGCCTTTGTCAAGGTGAGGCAGTCACAAAGGGGAAAAGACGCAAAAATCCCCGCCGGGGGTGCCGGCGGGGAAAGAAGCGGGATATTTAAAACAGAACCATCAGCGGCCCAGCAGGCTCCCCAGGAAGGCAGAAATGGGGTTCGAGGAGCCGGGCTGTTCCGTCCCGGCGCTCAGGACTGCAGAGGGCTGGGTGGTGCGCCAGATCTGGGTGCCCATGAAGGGGTTGGCGGTGCCGATGAACAGGTAGTCATCGGTGGAGGCGAAGACCCGCAGGCCGTGGTTGTAGGGATCGCCGAAGCCGTTGTCGGTGATCTGGTCAAAGTGGACGCCGTCGTCGCTGACGTACATGCCGAAGCCCCGCTTGGCGGTGGTGAGGTACTTGACGCAGACCAGGTAGGACTGGATGTTCTGCAGCAGGTTGTTGTTCACCAGCTTGCGGTAGGCCATCTTCAAGACGCCGTTGGTGGCCTCGATCTTGTCGTTCAGATCCTGGTACATCTCCAGCAGGGCCTCGGGGGCGTGCTGGTCAAAGAGGGCGGTGCACTGGTCCAGCTCCTGGCTGATGCCCAGCAGCCCGTTGGCCTCGGCTTCGCTGAGGCTGCCCGGCACCAGCTGGCCGCTGGTGACCGCCTGGACCAGGCTGTCCACCTGGTCTTCGGTGAGGGCGATGGTCTGGGTCTCGGCGGGCTCGCCGTTTTCCTGGGCGGCGGCCTGCTGGGCCGACCAGCAGTTGTTGGCGTCGGCCATGGCCTGCTGCACCAGGGCCCGGGCCTCGGTCTCGGTGGGCAGGGCTGCCGGGTCGGCGGCAGGGCTGTTGGTGCCCAGCAGGTCATCCGCCAGCTTGCTGGTGGCCACCTGGATGGCGGTGCGGATGTAGCCCAGCTGGCTGGTCCATTCCTCTTTGCTCATCCGCAGCAGGTTCCCGTTGACAAACTGGCCCAGGGGCTCCAGCAGGCTGGAGGTGTCAAAGGTGCCCAGGTACAGCTTGTCGTGCCAGACGGTGGACTGCCAGATATACTGGTTTTCGTGGTCCCCAAAGCCCGAGCCGTAGCCCGACAGGCTGCCTTCGGGGAACATGTCGGTGGCGTCGCCCACCACCAGCTCCATGTTCTCGTCGGCGTCCATCCGGTAGAGGTTGGCCGACTGGGTCAGGTTCCGGGCCAGGAAGGTGAAGTCCAGGTCAAAGATGATGGACTGGAGGGCGATTTCCTCGTCGTTGTATTCGCCGATGTAGAGGTAGCCGTCGTAGACCACCAGGTTGCAGGCGCCCGAGCGGGTACGCTCGGGGTCGATGCCGAAGGTGTATTTGGCGCCGTCGGCCTTGTCGCCCACCACCGGGGTCCAGGTCCAGCTGTCGGGGTTGTCCACCGTGCCCTTGGAGGGGTCGTAGTCGCCGCGGATCAGGGCGAAGGACTGCATGGTGTAGGGGTCGGGCTGGTTGTCGGGGGTGCCGGTGCACAGGGCCACATACAAACTGCCGTTGTAGGAGACCATCTCCCAGATGGACCCGCCGTAGATGCTGTCGGAATAGTGGTAGGCGGTGTAGCCGAAGAGGTCTTTTTCGGGGGCGTTCTCCTCATCCGAGGCGATCTTCACAAAGGCGTCCTGGCCGTCCCAGGGGTGGTTGGAGGCCAGGATGTAGGGGCCGTTGGCTCCCACGCAGCTGATGATCAGATAGCCGTTGAACTCGGTGATGCCCCGGATGCTGACGCAGATACTCTTCTGGTAGGCGGTGTAGTATTCCTGGGCGCTGGCAAAGCCGGTGTAGACCTGGCGGCACTCATCGGTGGCGGGGTCCACCTGCCAGATGCTGGGGTAGCCCAGCTGGGTGCCCTCGGCCACGGCGCCGCAGAAATACAGTTTGCCGTTGTACTCCACAGCGTTGCGCAGGGCGCAGGCCTGGCCGGTGGTGGCCCGGGACATCAGCACCTTCATCTCCCCGGTGTTCACATCAAACTTGACCAGGACGCCGCCGGTGTTGGCGCCGTCCTCCTCCCCATAGAAGAAGGAGCCGTTGTACAGGGCTTTCAGCTCGGCGGCCATCACGTCCTTGTCAAAGGTTTCCCCCAGGATGGTGTCCATCATGTTCAAAGTCTGGGGCAGGGAGGCGTAGTTGGTGGAGACATAGAGGGCGTCCCCATAGGCGATGGCAGCCCAGGAATAGCTCTGGCCCCGGGCGCCCTGGCCCTGGTCATAGGCGGCCACCGCGCCGTCCCCGATGTAATCCACCAGGCCGTCGGGCTGCTGGGTGGCAGAGTCGGGGTGGGAGAACTTCTCAAACAGATAGCCTGCGCTGCTGTAGGTGTAGCGGGCGGCAAAGGGGGCCGCCCAGACGCTGAAGGCGGTGGATGCCGCCAGCAGGAGGGCAGTGGTCAGCACTGCCCCCCGCTTGCCCAATCGCTTTAGATTCATTTTTCATACCTCACAACCGAAAACATAAAACAAGGGCCGGGCGTTCCGCAGCCCGGACCGCAAAAGCCCTCGCAGCCGCAGGGCGGCGGGAAGATCTTTCGTTACAATGATATCGGAAAAAGAAAAAATGGTCAAGGAGTTTGAGAGAATCAGGCGCCTGCCAGCGAAAAAAGCCGGGCCGGGGGCAGGGGCGGCGGCGCATTGGGCAGCCGCCGGGGCGGGGGCGGTTTGGGGCTTTTGAATTGTAATTTGCTTCCAAAACCGGTATAATGAAAGGGCGATACAACCGAATCGGAAGGGCCTGCACAGCCCGGGAAGGAACCAAATCATGGAGATGCAAAATCCTCTGCCTGTCCCCCGACAGGAGCGCAGACTGCTGTTGATTGTGGACGACGACGCCATCAACTGCGCCATTCTGGAAAACATCTTTGCACCTTACTATGACACCGCCGCAGCCGAAAACGGCTGGGCAGGGCTGCAGCGGGTGAGGGAGCGGGAGAACGACCTGTGCGCCATCCTGCTGGATGTGATGATGCCCGAGATGGACGGCATCCAGGTGCTGCGCTGCCTGAAGGACCGGGGGGTGCTGGAAAAGGTCCCGGTGTTCCTGATCACCGCCGAGACCAGCAGCGCCGTCATCAAGGAGGCCTACACCCTGGGGGTGATGGATGTCATCAGCAAGCCGGTGATCCCCTACATGGTGCTGCGGCGGGTGCAGTCGGTGGTGGAATTGTTCCAGGCCCGGGAGCGGCTGAGCAATGTGGTGGAGCTGCAGCAGGCCGACCTGCTGGCCCAGGCCAAGCAGATCATCGAGCTGAACAAGGGGATGATCGAGACCCTGGCCGCCGCCATTGAATTCCGCAGCGAGGAGTCGGGGGACCATGTCCGCCGGATTCACGACATCACCGAATACCTGCTGACCCACACCCCGCTGGGGGAGGGGCTGAGCAAAATCGAGGTGGAGCAGATCGCCCTGGGGTCCATCATGCACGACGTGGGCAAGATTGCGGTGCCCGACGCCATCCTGAACAAGCCCGGCAGGCTGACCCCCGAGGAGTTCGAGGTGATGAAAAGCCACACCGTCCAGGGGGCAAAGCTGCTGGAGCAGATCCCCCAGCTGCGGGAAAACGGCGCCTACCCCTACGCCCGGGACATTGCCCGCCACCACCACGAGCGGTGGGACGGCCGGGGCTACCCCGACGGGCTGAAGGGGGACGAAATCTCCCTGGCGGCCCAGGTGGTGTCTCTGGCCGACGTCTACGACGCCCTCAGCTGCAAGCGGGTGTACAAAGACGCTTTCCCACGGGAAAAGGTGGTGGAGATGATCCGGGAGGGCCAGTGCGGCAGCTTCAACCCCCGGCTGCTGGAATGTTTTTTCCAGGTGGAAGGGGAGCTGGCAAAACTTTACCACAATCCATGCAAGGAGGAATGAGGGATGGATCAGGAAAAGATGGAGATCCTGGCGGCAGGGGGCATCGACGCCGCCGACGCGCTGGACCGGATGATGGGCAGCGAGGCGCTGCTGGTGCGGTTTTTGGGGCGGTTTCTGGAGGATGCCACCTATCAGGCCCTGTGCCAGGCGGTGGAGGCCGGGGACTGGGAAAAGGCCCTGATGGCCTCCCACACCCTGAAGGGGATGTGCGGCAATTTGTCCATGACCGAATTGTATGACCTGTTCACCCGGCAGGTGGCTTTGCTGCGGGCCGGCCAGCCCGCAGAGGCCGCCGCCCTGATGCCTGCCATTGAGGCGGCTTACGGCCGTGCGGCCGACGCGATTGGACGGCTGACAGCGGTATGAAGTGCAAAAAGTGCAGCAGGCGGCAAAAGTTCCTGCATCTGCTGAAAAAGCTGCGGTATTACATCTTCGCCACCCTGGTGCTGCTGGTGGCGGGCATTGTGTTTTTCTTCTTTCTGCGGCGGGTGCTGCTGGAGAGCTACCAGCACACCGAGACCAACCTGGCCCAGAGCTATGCCCTGGAGGTGGAGGGGGGCCTCAACACCTATGAGACCCTGATCTCCTACGGCACCCACATGATCGACGCCCGGGACCAGGAGGGGGACACCGAGGAGAAGCTGCGGAACCGGATCCAGCAGTACTGCCTGCGGATCCAGACGGTGATGGACGACCAGGTGGACCCCTATGTGGTCTACGACGGCAAGATTATCGCCGCCAACCCCTGGGAGGGGGATGCGGACTACGACTACACCTCGGCGGTGTGGTATCAGAAGGCCCTGGAGGCCGACGGGCAGGTGGTGTTCACCGACGTATACACCGATGCCATCTACAACCGCACGGTGGTGACGGTGGCCCAGAAGTGCGCCGACAGCGACGCGGTGGTGGCCATGGACATCTTCCCCGAGAACCTGGCCATCCAGCCCGAGGGCACCAGCCCCTCGGAGGGCACCTCCATCTTCATCTGTGATTCCAGCGGCCGCACCGTCTATAGCCGCACCGACCTGGATGTCACCGAGGAGCAGCTCCAGAGCTACATCGACCGGATTCTGGCGGCGGTGGAAAAAGGCCGGCTGGCCCGCTACGACGCCTTTGTCACAGGGGTGGACGGGGTGCGGCGGGGCATCTACTACGCCGACACCAACAACGGCTGGAAGGTGATCATCACGGTGCCGGTGGACCGGATGCTGACCCAGTTGACCCAGTTCATGGCCTTTTACTTTGCCATCATGTGCGCCTGGATTGCGGGCTTTGTGGTGACGGTGGGCCACAACCTGCGGCTGGACTCCCTGGTGGAGCGGTCCGACGAGACGGTCCAGGTGCTGAGCAACTCCTATGAGGGTCTGTTCCGGATCAACTTCCGGGAGGACACCTATGAGATCATCAAGGGGTCCATCTATGCCTGGGGCCAGCTGAGCCGGGAGGGCTCCTATGCCGACTTCATCCAGGCGGTGACCCGGCTGATGGACAGGGACACCGCCAACGAGTTCTGCAAGAGCTTTTCCACCGACAGCCTCCAGAATCTCCAGGCCCAGCACATCCGGGACTACGGCGGCGACTTCCTGGGCCGGTACCCCAGCGGAGACCGGTGGATCAACATCCGGGTCCTCTTTGACGCGGCGCTGGGCGAGGACGAGGCGGTGCTCTGCTTCCGGGAAGTGGACCAGAAAAAGCGCCGGGAAATCCAGGAGCGCAAGCTGCTGGAGGAGACCCTGGCCATCTCCCGCCGGAACGAAAAATCCAAGCTGGCCTTCTTCAACAACATGTCCCACGATATGCGCACCCCTCTGAATGCGATCCTGGGCGTGCTGGACCTGCTGCGGCAGCACGCCGGCGAGCCGGACAGGGTGCTGGACTACGCCGACAAGATCGCCTATTCGGGCCGGCAGCTGCTGGACCTGGTGAACGATATCCTGGAGATGTCCCGGCTGGAGCAGGGCAAGGTGACCCTCAACCACCAGGCCTTCGACCTGGAAAACTGCATCCGGGCCTGCGCCGATTCCTTCACCCCCCAGGCCCGGCGGGAGAACAAGCCCTTTGAGATCCACTGCGACATCCGGGACACCCGGGTGATGGGAGATGTCACCCGGATGACCCAGATGCTGAATAACCTTTTGTCCAACGCCTTCAAGTTCACCTCGGAGGGGGACACCGTCAGCCTGTCGGTGCGGCAGATGGGCAACCCGCCCGCCCCCCAGTACCAGATTGTGGTCAGGGACACCGGCATCGGGATGTCGGAGGAATTCCTGCCCCATCTGTTTGAGCCCTATGTCCGGGAGACCCGGTTCTTCTCCCGGCAGGTGGTGGGCACCGGCCTGGGCATGCCCATCGTCAAGAGCCTGGTGACCCAGATGAGCGGCCAGATCTATGTGGACAGCAAGCTGGGGGAGGGCACCACCTTCACCATCACCCTGCCCTTCATCACCGCCCAGGCCGAGGAGGAGCGCCGGGAACAGAAGGAAAAGCCGGCCGCCCCCGCCAGGGCCGCCAAGACCTTCTCCCTCAAGGGCAAAAAAATCCTGCTGGCCGAGGACAATGTGCTGAACATGGAAATCGCCAGCGAGATTTTGTCCATGAACGGGGTGGAGGTGCTCCAGGCCTGGAACGGCCGGGAAGCCGTTGACCTGTTCCTGGGGTCGGCCCCCTTTGCCATCGACGCCATTTTGATGGATATGCAGATGCCGGTGATGGACGGCTGCGAGGCCGCCCGGAAGATCCGGGCCGCCGACCGCCCCGACGCGCCGGTGATCCCCATTGTGGCGGTGACGGCCAACGCCTTCGCTGAGGACATCGCCGCCACCACCGCGGCGGGGATGAACGCCCATATCTCCAAGCCCATTGATTTCCGCACCCTGTGCTACACCCTGGAGCACCTGCTGGACAAGGGCCCGGCCCAAGAGGCGAAAAATCTGTGAAGTTCCTGACTTGCCGCCGGGTTTATGATACAATGGTGCCGGGCCCCGTGCCCTGACTGACAATCCAGGAGGAACACCCAATGCTGAAACGTCTGCGGGAAAAACACCCGTACCTCTACTGTGTGCTGGCCGTCGTCCTGTTTATGGCCATGATGATGGCAGGCCAGTTCCTGTTCTCGATGGCGGTGGTCCTGCTGGGGCCGCCCGCCCTGATCCAGCTGTTTGACTCCGAGCCCTATCTGCTCCAGGGGATCAACGAGATTTTCGCCTTCCTGGCAGCCCTGCTGCTGCTGTGGCGCACCCAAAAGCTCCGGGTCTTCACCCGGCGGGGCACCGGCTTCTGGGACGGGCTGCTGGTGGGCATCTTCCCCTTTGTGCTGCTGGGGTTGAGCCTCAGCGTCAATGTGGGGATCGTGGGCCCGCCGGAAGGTTCGACCCCCAAGGCCGTGTGGCAGGTGGTAGTCTTTTTGATCGCCATGTTCCTGATCGGCCTGGCAGAGGAGGCCCTGTTCCGGGGCGTCATCGCCCAGACTTTGCTGGAGCACTGCGGCGCCAGCCGGGCCGGCATCTGGAAAGCAGTGGTGCTTTCAGGCCTGATCTTCGGCGCCGGCCATACCGTCAACATCCTGGAGAGCGCCCCCCTGGGGGTGCTGATCCAGGTGTGCATCACCGCCTCCCTGGGCATCCTCTATGCGGCCATTTATTTCCGCACCGGCAACCTGTGGGTCCTGGTCTTTCTCCACGCCCTGCAGGACACCGCCGCCCTCATCAACTCGGGCCTCTACGAGGGGACCCAGGGGATTGCAGAGGCGGTCAGCAGCTATGACCCCAGCATGCTGTACGCAGTGCTGCTGTACCTGATCCCCACCGTCATCCTGCTGCGGAAGAGCCGGCTGCCTGAAGTGGCCATCTTCTCGGAGGTGGAGCCGCCCCGGCCCGACCCCCAGCCCCAGAGCGAAATCTGAACCAACAACAAAAAGAACCTGCCCCCGCAGGCCCCAAAAGGCTGCGGAGGCAGGTTTTCTCTGTGTATGGATTACTGGTAGTCGATGGGCAGGGTGGGCAGGCCGTTGAGGTCCAGCCCGGCGGTGTGGCCCGCCATGTACTCGTAGTAGCCCTGGGAGGCGATCATGGCGCCGTTGTCCCCGCAGAACTTCAGCAGGGGCAGGTAGACCTGGGCCCCCAGCTTCTGGGCGCCGTCGTTCACCAGCTGGCGGAGCCGGCCGTTGGCCGCCACGCCGCCGGCCATGCACACCTGCTTTGCACCGGTGTCGGCGGCGGCCAGAAGCAGCTTTTCGGCCAGGATGCCGTCGATCCGCTCCTGGAAGCTGGCCGCCAGGTCGGGGACGTTGATCTCCTGGCCCTTCATCCGGGCCTGGTTCACCTCGTTGAGGACGGCGGTCTTGAGGCCCGAGAAGCTGACGTTGTACTTGCCCTCCACATGGGGCACCGGCAGCCGGTAGGCTTTGGGGTTGCCGGTCTTGGCGGCATTGGAGATGCTGGGGCCGCCGGGGTAGGGCAGGCCCAGGGTCCGGGCCACCTTGTCGAAGGCCTCGCCGGCGGCGTCGTCCACCGTCCGGCCCAGGACCCGGAATTTGGTGTAGTCCTCCACCTGGACAATGTGGCTGTGGCCCCCCGAGGCCACCAGGCACAGGAAGGGGGGCTTCAGCTCGGGGTGGGTCAGGTAGAGGGCCGCAATGTGGCCCCGCAGGTGGTGGACCGGCACCAGGGGTTTGCCGGCGGCATAGGCCAGGCCCTTGGCAAAGTTGACCCCCACCAGCACCGCCCCGATCAGCCCCGGGGCAAAGGTGACCGCCACTGCGTCCACCTGGTCGATGGTGCGGCCGGCGTCGGCCAGGGCCTTGTCCACCGTGGCGCTGATGAACTCACAGTGGCGGCGGCTGGCGATCTCGGGCACCACGCCCCCGTACAGGGCCTGCTCCTTGACGCTGGTGGAAATCACATTGCTGTGCAGCACCCGTCCGTCCTCCACCAGGGCCGCCGCTGTCTCGTCACAGGTGGATTCAATTCCCAATATAACCATGGTTGCGTGTTTCCTCCGCTGTATCGTTAGTGGGCTTCCAGCCAGGATTTGCCCTGGCGGACGTCGGTTTCCAGGGGGACTGCAAACTGGACGCAGCCCTCCATCTCTTCTTTCAGAATCCGGGCCGCGGTGCCGGCCTCGGCCTCAGGGGCCTCCACAATCAGCTCGTCGTGGACGGTGAGGATCAGCCGGCTCTCCAGCTTTTCGGCCCGGAGCCGCCGCCACACCCGCACCATGGCCAGCTTGATGACGTCTGCTGCGGTGCCCTGAATGGGGGTGTTGCGGGCCATCCGCTCCCCGCTGGTGCGGACTGCGAAGTTGGAGCTGGACAGCTCGGGCAGGGCCCGCCGCCGCCCGAACAGGGTGCTGACGTAGCCTTTTTCCTTGGCGTCGGCGATGGTCTTTTCCATATAGCCGTCCACCTTGGGGAAGCTGTCCAGATAGTTTTTCAGGAAGGTGCCGGCCTCCCGCATGGACACCCCCAGGTCCTCCGACAGGCTGAAAGCCCCCTTGCCGTACATGATGCCGAAGTTGATGGCCTTGGCGGCGGTGCGCAGCCGGGGGGTGACCTCCTCCAGGGGGATGCCGTAGATCTTGGCGGCGGTGCTGCGGTGGATGTCCTGGCCGCTGCGGAAGGCCTCCTGCATGTGCTCGTCCCCGGTGATGTGGGCCAGGATCCGCAGCTCAATCTGGCTGTAGTCGGCGTCCACCAGGACGCAGCCGGGCTTGGCGATGAAGAACCCACGCAGCTGGCTGCCCAGCTCGGTGCGGATGGGGATGTTCTGCAGGTTGGGGTTATCCGAGGAGAGCCGCCCGGTGCGGGCCTCGGTCTGGTTGAAGGTGGAGTGAATCCGGCCGTCGGGGCCGATCACCTTCAGCAGGCCCTCCACATAGGTGGAGTACAGTTTCTGATAGGAGCGGTATTCCAGAATGTCGTCGATGAGAGGGCAGTCGGGCCGCAGCTTCTGCAGGGTGGCGTTGTCGGTGGACCAGCCCCGGCTGGTCTTGCGGCCGTGGGGCAGGTGCATCTTGTCAAACAGCAGCTCCCCCAGCTGCTTGGGGCTGTTGGGGTTGAAGGCGGGGTCGTCCACCTGGCGCTGGATGGCGGCCAGGGCGCCGTCGATCTTCTCCCGCAGCCGGACACCAAAGGTCTCGATGCCTTCCCGGTCCACCAGCATGCCGGTGCGGGTCATGTCGGCCAGCACCTGGGCCAGGGGGAACTCGATGTTGTTGTAGAGGTCATCCTCCCCCAGGGCGGTGATCTCCTCCTTCATTTTGGCGAAGAGGCCTGCCAGCCGGGGGGCGTCGGGCCAGTCGGCACAGGTGAAGGCGGGGGAAATCCGGTAGGACTCGGCCAGGGTCTCGATGCTGTATTTGGCCGCCGAGGCGTCCAGCAGATAGGCGGCCAGCTTGCCGTCCCAGGTGATGGAGCTGCCCCAGCCCCCCTTGGCCATGGCGGCGGCGTAGAGGGGGGCCGAGTCAAAGACCTCCGTCTGAACGGCGGGGTCATCCAGCAGCCGGGGCAGATCCTCCTCAGTGAGCGGGTAAACAGTGGTGCCCTGGACGGCGTACCAGTGGGCGGGGCGCTCCTCGATGATCTTGTTGCCCTTTTTGCCGTAGACCGCAGGGCGGGCCGCCACCAGGTAGGTGCCCTCCAGCTTTTCGGGCAGGGGGGAGACGGTGCCTTCGGGCAGGGGCGGGGCGTCGGGGGCGGGCTGGTCCCCGGCGGGGGCCACATCCTCCAGGCCCAGCCGGCCGATCAGGGACCGCAGCTCCAGGTCCTGCATCAGCCGCACCGCCGCCGGCTTGTCCCCGGCGCCGGGCAGGTAGCTGTCGGCATCGGTGGAGATGGGGGCGTCGGTGCGGATGGTGCCCAGGGTGTAGCTGAGCTTTGCATCCTCCCGGTGGGCCAGCAGGTTTTCCCGCTGCTTGGGCTTGATGGCGGGGTCGTCGATGTGCTCATACACCCCCTCCATGCTGCCGAACTTCTGCACCAGGGAAAGGGCGGTCTTTTCGCCGATGCCCTTGACCCCGGGGATGTTGTCCGAGGTGTCCCCCATCAGGCTCTTGACGTCGATCAGCTGCCGGGGGGAAACGCCGTACTGTTCCTGGATGGCGGCTTTGTCCATCACCTTGGTCTCACTGTGGCCCCGGGAGGTGGCGGCCAGCAGGACGGTGGTGGTGTCGCTCACCAGCTGCAGGCTGTCCCGGTCGCCGGTGGCCAGGTAGCAGGTGTCCCCCCGCTGGGTCCAGGCGGCGGCCAGGGTGCCCAGGATGTCGTCTGCCTCCCAGCCCTCGGCGGTCACCAGGGTGTAGCCCAGGTCAGTCAGCAGCTGGCGCAGCAGGGGCATCTGGCTGGCCAGTTCCTCGGGCATGCCGTGGCGGTTGGCCTTGTAGCCGTCGTACATCTTATGGCGGAAGGTGGGGGCCGGCAGGTCAAAGGCGATGGCCACATGGTCGGGCTGATAGTTCTGGGTCAGGGAGAGCAAGATGTTCATGAATCCATAGATGGCATTGGTGAACTGCCCTGTTTTGGTGGTCAGCACCTTGATCCCGAAAAATGCGCGATTGGCGATGCTGTTGCCGTCAACGACCAGTAAAGACATGATGAAAAATTCCTCCCTGTAGCTTCTGCCCGCCGGGGCGGGGGGTGCGTCCTGTAGACTTTACCCCTCAGTATACCACAAAAGGTCCCGCCGGAACAAGGCCGGGCCGGCAGATACAAAAACACCCCGCCCGAAAGGGGCGGGGATGGGCAAAAGGGTTTAGGCGTCGGTCTGGATGGCGCCCACCGGGCAGGCCTGGGCGGCGTTCACCGCCTGGGGCACGTCCTCGGGGGGAATCTCCCCGGGGATGGCCACCGCCAGGGTGCCGTCCATCGAAAAGACCTCGGGGCAGATGCCGGTGCACTGGGTGCAGCCGATGCAGAGATTGGGATCAACAGAGGCTTTCATGTCAGGATCCTCCTTTTTGGATTGGGGGTGGGAAGGCCCGCCCTTCAACAAGGAGTCTGCCCCCAAAACCGCCGGTCTATACTTTCCCGGGGCGGTATGCTACAATACATACAAAATAACCCGAAAGGAACGCAGAACCATGAACATTCAGATTTTCGGCACCAGCAAGTGCTTTGACACCAAAAAGGCCCAGCGGTATTTCAAGGAGCGGGGCATCCGCTTTCAGATGATCGACCTGAAAGAAAAAGGAATGAGCCGGGGGGAGTTTGACAACGTGGCCCGGGCGGTGGGAGGCTGGCAGAATCTGGTCAACCCCGCCGCCAAAGACAAACAGACCCTGGCTTTGCTGGATGCTCTGATCGACTGGCAGAAGGAGGACAAGCTGTTTGAAAACCAGCAGCTGCTGAAAACCCCCATCGTCCGCAATGGCCGCCAGGCCACCGTGGGCTATCAGCCCGAGGTGTGGGCCAAGTGGGAGTGACCATCAGACGGTGAGTTTTTTCAGGGCTTCCACAAAGGCGTCCACGTTGGATTCGGGGGTGGCCCAGCTGGTCACCAGACGGATGCAGGTGTGACCGGCGTCGGGCTTGGAAGAAAACTCAAAGTCAAAGTCGGGCTTGAGGGCCTCCACCACAGCATCCGGGAAGATGGGGAACTGCTGGTTGGTGATGCTGTCGCAGAAGAAGGGATAGCCCAGGGCGGCAATGCCGGCCTTCAGCTTGAGGGCCATCTGGTTGGCGTGGGCGGCCAGGGCCACATAGCGGCCCTCCTGGAACAGCTGCTCAAACTGGATGCCCAGCAGCCAGCCCTTGGCCAGCATGCCGCCCCGCTGCTTGATGTTGTAGCGGAAGTCGGGCTTCAAAGCGTCGTTCAGGATCACCAGGGCCTCGCCGAAGAGGGCGCCGTTCTTGGTGCCGCCGATGTAGAAGGCGTCGCACAGGCGGCCCAGGTCGGTGAGGGAGGGGCCGCCGGCGGCCAGGCCGCAGGCCAGCCGGGCGCCGTCCAGGTAGAGCCACAGGCCCAGCTCATCGCAGACAGCCCGCAGGGCCTCGATCTCTTCCAGGCTGTAGAGGGTGCCGATCTCGGTGGTCTGGCTGATGTACACCAGCTTGGGCTTGACCATGTGCTCGTCGGGATGGGCGGCCACGGCGGCCCGGACGGCGTCGGGGGTCAGCTTGCCGTTGACGGCGGGGCAGGCGATGCACTTGTGGCCGGTGGCCTCGATGGCGCCGGTCTCGTGGACGCAGATATGGCCGCTGGCGGCGGCGATGGCGGCCTCATAGGGCCGCAGGAAGGCCGCAATGGCGGTGGCGTTGGTCTGGGTGCCCCCTACCAGCAGGTGGACGTCGGCGTCGGGGCGGCCGATGGCCTGGCGGATCAGCTCATGGGCATGGGCCGAGTGGGGGTCGGTGGAATAGCCGGGGTTGCCCTCGGTGTTGGTGGCAGCCATGGCCTCCAGAATGGACGGATGGCAGCCTTCGCTGTAATCGTTGGTAAAACGGATCATGCCAAACACTCCTTTGTTCTGTAGATGGAAAACAGCCCTATTATATACCACACCCGGCGGGCCAGGCAAGGGCGGCCGGCCCATCATTTCACAAAATTACCATCCCCAGGCTTTTGCGCCCCGGGGCACATTGTGCTATACTATAGGGTGAATACTGGACACATGGGCCCCAGGGCCCTGTACCATAGATTTTTGGGAAGGCAGGAGACCGACACATCATGAGAAGTTATGTTACCCCGGAGGAACACGCACGGATCCACCGCCGCCGCCGGCGCCAGGCACTGGGGCTGGTGATGGCGGTGCTGCTGGTCATCGGGATTTTTACGGTGCTGGGGGCAGGGTACCAGCTGCTGGCCTCCCTGTTTGACAACACCAAACAGATGGAGGAATACCAGGACAAGCTGGAAGGGCTGGTGATGTTTGACCCGCTGCCCTTTGACGGCATCGAGAACATCGACGACCTGACCCTGCGGGAAGCCGCCGTCTGGGGCTGCATCTACAGCATCCAGGAGACCCAGGGCAACTTTGACAACTACGCCCACGACCCCGACACCGAGCAGCTGCTGCTGCCGGCGGTGGATGTGGACGCCTATCTGGCCCGGCTGGTAGGCCCCTCCTTCCAGCTGACCCACAAGAGCTTTGAGATGGACGACATGACCGTCGAGTTCGACGAGAACAGCCAGTGCTACAAGATCCCGGTCACCGGCGTGGTGGGCTATTACCGGGCCCAGGTCACCAAGATGTTCAAGGAGGGGGGCAAGCTCCACGTGACGGTGGGCTATATCCCCATCAATTCCGAGGGCGACCTGATCAGCACCCAGTCCGACACCCCCACCAAGTACATGGACTACCTGTTTGAGCGGACCAGCGGCAGCTGGTACCTCACCGGCCTCACCGAGAGCGCCACCAAGCCGGAGGCAGCCGCCTCCTCCCAGCAGGCCAACTCGGTGGTGATGATGGACCCGGACCAGCTCCAGGATGCCATCCTGTCGGGTGTGAACCCCGGCGCCGCCTCCAGCCAGGCCGCCTCGGCCCCTGCCGCTTCGGAGCAGGCTGCTTCCAGCGAGGCAGCTTCCAGCACCGCAGAGCCGGCGGCTTCCAGTGAAGCGGCTTCCAGCGACACTGCTGCCAGCCCCGCCGCCTGAAAAACCCATACAAAAAGCAAGACCGCTGCCCAAACCGGGGCGGCGGTCTTATACTGTCAAAAAGTCTCAGCCGGACGACATGTGCGTACGGCTGGGACACCTACAGGGAAATTTGCCGCAGGGAGTGTGCGAGGCTGCAAAGCCGAGTGCGCGGTTCTGCGGCAAATTTTGTCCCCAGGGGGATATTAGGGGGAAGGAATTTCTGCCGCGCGACTGCGCGCAGAAATGGGTTCCCCCTAAAGCGTGTCGTTTTACGACACGCTTAAACCGCTGCCCCAGTCGGGGCGGCGGTCTTTTTGGCTTACTTGTTTATTTCAGGTCAAAGCGGACAATCACCAGCCGGTACCACAGGTAGGGCACCATGTTCCAGATCATCCACAGTTCCATGTGAAGGTAGTGGGGCAGATCCCGCAGCCGGAAAGGCCGCTTGCCCAGCCGGCCCTCCCGCAGGATGGCGAAGGCCTCGTGCATCCCTTTATCCCAGGCTTCGCCAAAGCCCTGCTTATGGAACTTGTAGCACTTCAGCAGATAGCCCGCCAGCAGGGGGATGGCGTTCACCAGCAGCATCAGAACGGGCTCATTCTTGAGGGGCAGCAGGATGCTGTTGCGGCCGCTCTGCTGGCTCTTGAAGGCGTTGTAGCGGACGGCGCCGGTGCTGGCGCCGCAGATGTGGTAGCACCTGGCGGCGGGGCAGAGGATGTTTTTGTAGCCGGCATTGTTGGCCCGCCAGCTCAGGTCCACATCCTCGAAGTAAGCGAAGAAGTTTTCGTCAAAGGCGCCGATCTCGTCCAGGATGCTTTTCCGGTAGAGGGCCGCGCCGCCGCAGGCCGAGAAAATCCGCTTCTGTTTGGTGTAGCGGCTGGCCCGGCGGCCGTCGCCGGTCTTGCAGGCAAAGCCCATCCAGGTGACGTAGTCCCCGGCGTCGTCGGCCAGCTCCCGGTCAAAGTGGCGGATCATCAGGCTCTGGACCGCGAAAATCTTGGGGTCGCTGTCGGCGGCCCGGATCAGCTGGGCCAGCCAGTCGGGCTCGGCAAAGGCGTCGTTGTTGAACAGCACCACATATTCACTCTGGGCCCGGGCGATGCCCTGGTTCACCGCATGGGAAAAGCCGGTGTTATGGCCGTTCTCGATCAGGGTGAAGTTGGGCCGGCTGCAATAGCTGCGGGCCTGGTCCAGGCTTTCGTCGGTGGAGCCGTTGTCCACCACGATCAGCTCAAAATCCTGCTCGGTCTGGGCGTAGACCGACTCGATGGAATCCTTCAGCCAGCCCTTGCCGTTGATGTTGGGAATGATGATGGTTGCTTTCATGCGCCGCTCCTGTCCCTTGGGGCCGCCGGGCGGCCCCCTGTTTTTCACACAATGCAGAAAACCGTCCCGGCCGGACGACATGTGCGTACGGCTGGGACACCGACAGGGAAATTTGGCGCAGAGAGTGTGCGAGGCCGCAAGGCCGAGTGCGCGGTTCTGCGCCAAATTTTGTCCCCAGGGGGATATTAGGGGGAAGGAATTTCTGCCGCGCGGCTGCGCGCAGAAATGGGTTCCCCCTAAAGCGTGTCGTTGTTCGACACGCTCAGTATTATAGCATAATTTCCCCATAAAAAACAGCCCGCAGCGGCTTTTTTGCTGCGGGCTGGGGGGAAAGTGTCAGTTTCAGGCGGCCAGGGCGTCCTCGATGGCGCTCAGCACGGCGTCGGAGTTTTCACAGCACACCAGCACCACTTCCCCCGAGGGGACGGTGGTGACCTTGGCGGCCTTGGCGATCTCGTACTGGTCGGCCAGGTAGTTCTGCATCGACATCTGCTGGCCGGTGACGTAGTCTTCCAGGGCCTGCTTGACAGCGTCAGTCTTGCCCGCGGCGGGCTTGACGATGGCCACCGCGTAGCTGCGGACGTTCATCAGGGACACCGAGGCGGCAAAGCTCTCATAATCCCCTTCGGCCAGGCCCAGCATGGGGAGGATGAAGTTGTCGGCCTGGCTCTTGCAGTCCTCGGCGGTCATGTCGGCGCTGTAGCCGTCGGTGGCGGTGAAGCCGCCCTTGCCGTCGGTGGAGAGGATCAGCATGCTCTCGTTCTCCTCGTCGGGGCGGGCGTTGTGGATGATCTGGGTGTAGTCCTTGGGGGTGGAGGTGGAATTGGAGGAGGAGGTGGTGCCGCAGCCCGCCAGGGCAAACAGGGCCACCGAGGCGGCCAGGGCGGCAAACAGGCGTTTGGTCAGTTTCATAGGGTTGATTCCTTTCCTTTATTGAAATAGCGTTGTTCGTTCCAGGAAGGCGCTTTCCCACAGGATGGGCGGATGGCGGGCTGTTTATACGCCCCGCCCCGCCGTTGGAAAGCGCTGACATAACCTAAACGAACCGCCCTGGTGGAAAATTGCGGCTGTTCAAAATCAATTTACATTTGGTCCCAAAGCGCAAAAAAAGCCCCTGCCGCCCGAAGGCGGAAGGGGCAATGAAGAACAAAAGAGTTACAGCTGCAAAGCCTCCAGAGGGCCGTGGTCCACAGGGGTGGAGAGGATGATCTGGGTGCAGGTGCTGCCCAGCTTCTGGAACTGGAGAATCAGCTGTTCCAGCTGCATCATGCTGCCGCAGCTGACCTTGATCAGGAAGGTGTATTCACCGGTGACGTGGTAGCACTGGAGCACTTCTTTGCTGTTCTGCAGCAGGCTCAGCAGGCCTTCCCGCTCCGAGGGGGCCACCGACAAACTGATCAGGGCGTCCACATACAGGCGGTTGGCGGGGCGGTTCAGAACCACGGTGTAGCCGCCGATGATGCCGTCCGATTCCAGCTTGTGAATCCGGCTGGAAACAGCGGGGCTGGTGAGGGAAACATGCTCGGCGATCTCCTTGACGGGCATCCGCGCATTATGCGCCAAAAGAGAGAGGATCTTGCGGTCCAAATCATCCATGGTTGTGGTACCTCCATCGCTCTATTTCTGGTGAAATAGATAAAATTTTCTGTAAATAAAGTTTCGAGTTGTAAAAAATCACAAACTCGTCCCAAAACCGGGAACAGCTCGAATGTATCTTTAATTATATAAAGTTTTCGCCAAAAAGTAAAGTGAAATGATAAGGCATTTTGAAATTTTACAATTTGACAATAAATCCAATTTGGGTATAATACAAATCACAGAGCTGTGCTGCGCGCCAACACGCAGGTTCAGCCGTTTGCGTGAGATTTACTGCTTTATATACTTTCCCACCCCTCTATACACAAAAACCCGCTGCCAGGCGGGTTTTTGTGTTTCTCCTACTTTTTCGAGAAAAAGTAGGCAAAAAGCTTTTCACTGTGTACCGCGCAACTCTGGCCGCACTCACGTTACGGCTAGCCGGCGGCCGGGCCCTGCATCTTAATCGGCGTTTTGGCCTGCGGCCCTGTGAGTCCAAGGCTTCACCGATCCCTGTTCCTGTTTTCAGGAGCGGGGATTTTTTATTTTCGCAGGATTGTTACAGGTTTCGAGCCCCTGTCAAGGGGCGCGGCCGCAGGCCGGGGGTTACCTCTGTGGGCGGGTGGGTGGGTAAAAATGTTCCCCCGGCAGAGCGGCAAAGTTTTCGGCAACCAATCCGCCGTGAGAGTGAAAGGCAACACAGAAGTCTGCCCAGACGTTCGCAGTCACGCGCCAGCGCACAGCTGGCGCTTTTCTACAATCGGAGCGGCGGTCAAAGACCGTTAAGAAAAATGCATCTGCCGCCGTTTTAGCGTGTTGGTGGTTTCAATGGGCCAGGCAGAGTGTCGCATTTTTTAGGCCTTTGTTCGCTGCGACTTCTTCTTGTGAGTCCAGAGGTTTCCTCTGGTCGTTGCGGGAGGGTAGGGAGTCCAGAGGGGGTAGGGAGGGGGATTCGAAACACCCTCCCTCCCCCTCTGGGCCAGCGCAGCGTCAAAACGGGCCCAGCGGCACGGTCAGCGGGAAAGGTAAAACCGGCGCTCCCTCCTCTTGCGGTTCCGTGAATATGCGGCGCATCAAGGATGATGCTTGCATATTCAGACCGCTGCGCCAAACACAGCTCCCTGTTTCGTCCGCAGGACGCGGTCGCTGTGTTTGCCTCTTGCGCTTAGCCGATTTTTGCGGCGCGGGGCGGTGCCCGCTTGCAAAAACCGGAGCGCTGCGCCAGCTTCGCCTCGCTGTTTCTGCCGCAGGCAGCGCTCGGCTCAGCTGCCCCATACGGGGGCTCTAAACCGTAAACTGCGCCCTCAGTCGCAAAGTCTGCTTGAATGCCAAAACAAAAACTCCCCCTGTTTTCGACAGGAGGAGCCGTAAAAAGTTTAAAATGCAGGCAGCCGTCAGACCAGATAGCCCTCAAAAAGATGCAAGTCCTCCCGCTTGACGATGCCTTCCAGATACAGCCCCTCGGGGCGGTATTCCTCGGTCAGCACGCTGCCCCGCTCCCGCATGGGAGCCGCCAGGCCCAGAGCGTCATAGGGCAAAAGCACCCGGATGGTCCGCACCCGGTCGCTGAGAATCTGGTCCAGCCGCTGGAGCAGCCGGTCCAGCCCCAGGCCTGTTTTGGCGCTGGTCAGCAGGATGTCCGGGTCAAAGGCGGCAGCGCCGGGCTTGTCGCACTTGTTGTAGACGGTGAGGCGGGGGATGTCGTCACAGTCCAGGCTGTCCAGCACCTGCTGGGTCACCGCCAGCTGCTCCTCCCGCAGGGGGTCGGCGGCGTCCGCCACCTGGATGATGACGTCCGACCAGGCCGCCTCCTCCAGGGTGCTCTTGAAGGCCTCCACCAGGTTGTGGGGCAGCCGGGACACAAACCCGACTGTGTCCACCAGCAGCACCGACATCCCGCTGGGCAGGGTCAGCTTGCGGCTGGTGGGGTCCAGGGTGGCGAACAGCATGTCTGCTTCGGCCACGCTGGGGCCGCACAGGGCGTTCATCAGGCTGGATTTGCCCACGTTGGTGTAGCCCACCAGGCTCACCACCGGCATTCCGGTTTTGGCCCGGGCCTTCCGGCTCTCGCTGCGGCGCTTTTCCATCTCGGCCAGCCGCTGGGCCAGGGTGTCGATCCGGGCGTGGATGTGGCGGCGGTCCAGCTCCAGCTTGGTCTCGCCGGCGCCGCGCCGGGCGCCGCCCCCGCCCCCGCCGCCGCCGCCCTGGCGGCTCATGCTTTCGCCCATCCCCTGCAGCCGGGGCAGGCGGTATTTCAGCAGGGCCAGCTCGGTCTGCAGCTTGCCTTCATTGGTGACAGCCCGGCTGCGGAAAATTTCCAGAATCAGCATGGTGCGGTCAATGACCTCCACCCCGATGGCCGCCGAAATGTTGCGGATCTGGCTGCCGGTCAGCTCCCCGTCAAAGACGGCGCACTGTGCCCCAAGCTGTTCCGCGGCCATCCGGGCTTCCTCCAGCTTGCCGCTGCCCAGCAGGGTGCCGGCCTCGGGGGTGGCCCGCTTCTGGACCACTTCTCCCACAGCCTCCATGTGGTTGGCCTCGCACAGGGCCGCCAGCTCCCCCAGGCTCCGCTCACAGTCCCAGGCCCCCTGATCCAAAGCCAGCAGCAGGGTGGGGGTGGGGGGCGTCTCCACCAAAACATCGTACAGTTCGCTCAAAGCAGTTCCTTTCTCTTGTGGGCGGTCCATTCCGCCCGGGTCAGCCGGTAGACGTGGCAGTCCACCGGCGTTCCATCAAACCGATGATAGACCGCATCGTGGTCGTAGACAAAGCCGGCGTGGCGCATCACGGCGCCGCTGGCGGGGTTTTCCACCGCGTGGCAGCAGGCCAGCCAGCAGCCCTCCGCCCGCACAAACCAGTAGTCGGTCACCGCCTGCAGGGCCTCGGTGGTGTAGCCCTGGTTCCACCAGGGCTGGCCGATGCAGTAGCCCGGCTCCCAGATGCCCTGAGACAGGTCAGCGCCCCGTGCCTCCCAGGCCTTGGCGGCCTCCGGCTCGGCGCAGCAGCTGACCGTCAGGCTGATGGCGCCGATCACCTCGCCGGTGGCTTTCACCTCGATGGCCCACTGGTAGTAGTCGGGGTTCTGGTACAGCACCGACCAGGCGGTGAGCAAAGCGCAGGTCTCGGCCAGGCTCTTGTGGGGCTCCCACCGGAGCCAGCGGGTCACCGCCGGGTTGCTGGCCCAGTTGCGGTACATGGCCGGAGCGTCCTCCGGCAGCAGGCGGCGCAGAACCAGCCGCGGGGTTTCCAGCTTTTGGGTGCCAACGTGATGCATCCGGCATCCACTTCCTTTCCTGTTGTGTGCAGACCAGTATAACGGAAATCCGTCTTTTATGCAAGCGGTGCTTGACAATTCTCACCAGACCGTTACACTGTTACCATAAACCACCGAAAGTGAGTGCAAAGTATGAAAAACGCGCGCGAGATTCTGCAAGACCGGGTCCTGGTGTTGGACGGCGCCATGGGCACCTATTACAAGGGCCGCCCCGGCCTGGAATGTGAACAGGCCAACACCGCCGACCCCGAGGGGATTCTGGCGGTCCACCGGGCCTATCTGGAGGCCGGGGCCGAGGCCATCAAGACCAACACCTTCGGCCTGCCCCGGATGGCGGCCGCCGGCCAGCCGGGCTGGCAGGAGCTGGCGGCCGCCGGCTGGGCCCTGGCCTGCCGGGCCGCCGAGGGCACCGGGGCGGCGGTGTTTGCAGATCTGGGCCCTGCCCCTGCCACCGATGCCGCCCCTGCCGCCGGCACCTACCAGGCGGTGGCCCGGGTCTTTTTGGAGCTGGGGGCGGAAAACTTCCTGTTTGAGACCCTCAGCACCGACGACGGGGTGGCGGAGGCTGCGGCTTATATCAAGCAGCAGCGCCCCGAGGCTTTCATCCTGGTGTCCTTTGCGGCCCTGCCCGACGGCTACACCCGGGAGGGCCGCTCCTGCCGGGATCTGGCGGCCCAGATGGCCCGCTGCGGCCAGGTGGACGCGGTGGGCCTCAACTGCCTGCTGCCCCCCGCCGCCATGGCCTCGGTGCTGCCCGCCATCACCGGCTGCGGGCTGCCCGTCGCCGCCATGCCCAACGGGGGCTACCCCCTGGTGACCCGGAGCCGGGTGGTGTACCAGGGCCGCCCCGACTATTTTGCCCGGGAGATGTGCCGGGTCCGCCGCCGGGGCGGGGTGATCCTGGGGGGCTGCTGCGGCACCACCCCCGCCCACATCGCCGCCCTGCGCCAGGCCCTGGAAGCAGAGCCCATGCCCATCGCCGGGGCGGCGCCGGTGGTCTCGGCCCCCGAGGCCCCGCCGGTGCTGGCCCCCGCAGACCCCTTCCTCCGGAAGCTGGCCCGGGGAGAAAAAGTCATTGCGGTGGAGCTGGATTCCCCCAAGGACGCCAACCTCGCGGGCTATGTGGAGGGGGCCCGGCGGCTCCAGGCAGCCGGGGCCGACGCCGTCACGGTGGCCGACTGCCCCATCGCCCGGGCCCGGGTGGATTCCTCCCTCACCGCCTGCAAGCTGCGGCGGGAGCTGGGGGTGGTGGCCCTGCCCCACATGACCTGCCGGGACCGGAACCTCAACGCCACCAAGGCCCTGCTGCTGGGGCTGTACGCCGAGGGGGTGCGGGAGGTGCTGGCCATCACCGGCGACCCCATCCCCACCGCCGAGCGGGACGAGGTGAAAAACGTCTACCAGTTCAACTCCCGGAAGCTGGCCCGGTATATCCACTCCCTGGCGGGGCCGGGGGAGGCCCTGCCGGGGATGACGGTGTTCGGCGCGCTGAACCTCAACGCCCGGAACTTTGACGTGGAGCTGCGCCGGGCCAAGGAAAAACAGGAGAGTGGGATGGCGGGCTTTTTGACCCAGCCGGTGCTGTCGGGCCGGGCGGTGGACAACCTGAAAGCCGCCCGGGAGGGCTTGCCGGAGGCCAAGATTTTGGCGGGCATCCTGCCGGTGGTGAGCCAGCGCAACGCCCTCTACATGGAAAACGAGATCAACGGCATCCATGTGGAGGAGGCCATCATCCGGCGGTACGAAGGGGCCGACCGGGCCCGGGGCGAGGAGCTGGGGCTGGAAATCTCCCTGGAGATGGCCCGGGCCGCCGCCCCCTATGCCGACGGCTTTTACCTGATGACCCCCTTCAACCGGGTGGGGCTGATGGAGCGCCTGATCGCCGCCCTGCGCCGGGAGGTGCTGTGAGATGAAAATCCTGGAAGATCTGACCCTGTGGCTGGGGATGCTGGTGGTGCTCACCGCGGCGGCCCGGGTGGCCTGCATGGTGTTTCTGCCCGGCAACCCGGCGGGGCTGGTGGCCATCGGGCTGATGGGGGCCCTGGCGGCGGCCCTGGGGGTGGTCTGCCTGATCCGGCTGGTGCTGTGGCTGCTGCGGGGCCGAAAGTGACCCGCTCACCGACAAAACCAGACCCGTTTGATACAATCAAAACAGAACTGCGGGCCGGGCGCCCTGTGGCCCCGGCCTTTGAAAAAGAGCAAAAGTTTGCCAAAACGAACCAATAAAACCGGAACCCCCTCGCCGTCTGCGGAATAGAATGGGGGAGCCGTGGGGGCAGCCAGGCCCCCAAACTGCAGCGAAACGAGGGTGAAACCATGACAAAAGAGATGATTCTGGGGATATTGATCCCCTTTGCCGGCACCTCCCTGGGGGCCGGGTGCGTTTTTCTGATGCGCCAGCAGCTGGGGCAGAACCTGCGCCGGGTGCTGATCGGCTTTGCCGCCGGCGTGATGGTGGCGGCGTCGGTGTGGAGCCTGCTGATCCCCGCCCTGGAGGACGCGGAATCCGCCGGGATGGGGGTGTGGTCCTTTGTGCCGGCGGCGGGAGGCTTCTGGCTGGGGGTGCTGTTCCTGCTGGCCCTGGACCATCTGGTGCCCCACCTGCACCAGGACGCCGACAACCCCGAGGGCCCGCCGGTCCGGCTGCCCCGCATCACCATGATGCTGCTGGCGGTGACCATCCACAACATCCCCGAGGGAATGGCGGTGGGGGTAGTCTACGCCGCCTGGCTGGCCGGGGAAGGGGAGGTGACCCTGGCGGGGGCCCTGGCCCTGTCTCTGGGCATCGCCATCCAGAACTTCCCCGAGGGGGCCATCGTATCCATGCCCCTGCGGGCTGAGGGGGCCGGCAAGGGCCGGGCCTTCCTGGACGGGGTGCTGTCGGGGGCGGTGGAGCCCATCGCCGCCCTGTTCACCATCCTGGCCGCCAGCCTGGTGGTGCCCGCCCTGCCCTGGCTGCTCAGCTTTGCCGCCGGCGCCATGCTGTATGTGGTGGTGGAGGAGCTGGTCCCCGAGCTCACCGAGGGTGGACACTCCGACCTGGGACCGGTGGCCTTTGCCCTGGGCTTCACCCTGATGATGGCCCTGGACGTGGCCCTGGGCTAAAACATAAGCAAACCAAAAAGCCCGCTGCCGGGGGCAACAACCCCGGGGCGGGCTTTGTTTATGCTGCGGGTTCCAGGACGGCGTCCCCCAGGCGGAGATGGCGGAAGCCGTTTTCCTCAAAAAATTCCACCGTCCCCACCACCCGGACGGTATCCCCCTCGGCGGGGTAGTCCTCGGGGTACTGCAGGTCCCCCGCCAGGCTGAATTCCAGCCCCTGGGCGCAGCAGGCCAGGGCGTCCTGGATGATGCAGTAGAAATAGTTCTGGCTTGGGTCCACTTCCCCCTCCATGGTGTAGGCATGGTCCACCGAGAAGATCCCCTCCATCCGCACCCGCTTGCCCAGGTAGGGGATGGGGTCATACACCAGGCTGCTCACCTCGGCAAAGACCATGGTGCTGCTGAGGGTGGTCAAATCCACATCCACCGCCCCGGCCTGGGATTCCGGTTCGGGCCGGGGTTCCTGGGACAGGGGGGTGCTGCTGGAAGGGGCGGGGGGAACGCTGGAAGAAGGGGCGGGGGCTTTGCCGCCGCAGCCCGCCAGCACCAGGGCGGCGGACAGAGCAGCCGCCAGGCGGAGCAGGGACTTTCTCATGCGGCGGCGCCCCCCTTCACCATCCCCAGCAGGGCAAAGAGGCCAAAGACCGCCAGGTCCACCGCCACAATGGTGGAGCCCACCGGGGTGCCCGCCAGGATCGAGATCAGGATGCCGGCCACAGCGCACACCACCGACACCACCGCCGCGCAGAGGGTGACGGCCCGGAAGCTCTTGAACAGCCGCATGGCCGACAGGGCGGGGAAGACAATCAGGGCCGAGATCAGCAGGGAGCCCACCAGGTTCATGGCCAGCACAATGATCACCGCCACCACCACCGCAATCACCAGGCTGTATCGGCTGGCGGGAAGGCCGGTGGCAGAGGCGAAGGCCTCGTCAAAGGTGATGGCAAAGATCCGGTGGTAGAACAAAAAGAACAGGGCAATCACCGCCGCCGACAGCCCCACGCACAGCCAGACCTCTTCCCGGGTCAAGGTGAGGATGGAGGTGGAGCCAAAGAGGGTGCTGCACACATCCCCCGACAGGTTGGTGCTGGTGGAAAAGAGATTCATCAAGAGATAGCCCAAAGCCAGGGTCCCCACCGACAGCACCGCAATGGCGGCGTCACCCTGCAATTTGGCGCTGCGGCCGGTGCGCAGCAGCAGGACGGCGGCCATCACCGTCACCGGCAGCACCAGCAGCATCTCGTCGGTGAGATTGCACACCGACGCCACCGCCAGGGCCCCGAAGGCCACATGGGACAGGCCGTCCCCAATGAAGGAAAACCGCTTGAGCACCAGGGTGACCCCGAACAGGGAGGCGCACAGGGCGATCAGCACCCCCACAATCAGGGCGTAGCGGACAAAGGGAAAGCTGAAGTAATAAGCCAGGGTTTCCAGGGGGTTCATGCGCTGTCACCGCCTTTCTGTGAATGGTGGAGGCTGGCAAAGAGCCGGCCTGCCGGGCTGGTGCGGTACTCCGCCGCCGTGCCGAAGAACAGGGTCTGCCCCTCCCCCAGATGGAGGATCCGGCTGGCGTACCGGGCCGCCGCGGCCATGTCGTGGGAGATCATCAGGATGGTGAGGCCGTCTTTGCGGTTGAGGCCGGCAATCAGGTCATACAGCCCGGCGGTAACTTTGGGGTCCAGCCCCGCCGCGGGCTCGTCCAGCAAAAGCAGCTTTTGGGTGGCGCACAGGGCCCGGGCCAGCAGCACCCGCTGCTGCTGGCCCCCCGACAGTTCCCGGTAGCACCGGCGGGCCAGACCGGTGATTCCCAGCCGCTCCATGTTCCGGGCGGCCAGGGCTTTTTCCTCCTGGGAGAAGAAGGGCCTCCAGCCGCACCGGCCCAGACAGCCCGACAGCACCACCTCCTGCACCGAGGCGGGGAAATCCCGCTGGAGGGGGGTCTGCTGGGGCAGGTAGCCGATCTGGTTTTGGCGCAGGCCGTCGCCGTAGGTCACCGACCCCGCCAGAGGGGCCTGGAGCCCCAGCAGAGTTTTCATCAGGGTGGATTTGCCCGAGCCGTTTTCCCCCAGGATGCACAGGTAATCCCCCTCCTCCACCGTGAAGGAGAGGTGACGGGCCACCGGGATGGATTCGTAGCCCAGGGTCAAATCTTTGCAGGTGATCAGTGCCATAGTGCCTCCTTTATGCCAGGGCGGCTTTCAGGACTTCCAGGTTGGATTCCATGATGGAGAGATAGGTGGCGCCGCCGGCGGCGTCCCGGGCCGAGGTGCCCTGCATCGAATCCAGCCGCAGCAGGGCGGCGTCCTGGGCGGCGGTGTTCTGGACGATGGTCTGGGCCACCCGCTGGTCGGAACCCTCGATGGTCAGCACAGCGGGCAGGCCCAGCTGGTCCACCTTGCCCGCCAGGAAAGCCACCGTCTCAAAGCTGGCCTCGGTCTCGGCAGAGCAGCCGGGGAAGGCGGCGTAGACTTCCAGCCCGTAGTCATCGGTCAGGTAACGGAAGGGGAACCGGTCCCCGAACAGCAGGGCGGACACCGAGGCCCCCTCCACCGCCGCCTGGTATTTCGCGTCCAGATCGGCCAGCTGCGCCTGATAGGCGGCAGCATTGGCGGCGTAGGCGTCGGCGTTGGCAGGGTCCAGCCGGCCCAGGGCGTCGGCCAGGGCGCCGGTCAGCAGGGAGGCGTTCCGCAGGGAGAGCCAGATGTGCTCATCGGGGGCCTCCTCGTCCTCGTGGTCATGGTCGTGGCCCTCGTGGTCCTCCTCGGGCTGCATCCCCTCGGTCAGCTCCTCGGGAAGGGCCTTGTCCCCCAGCACATCCAGCAGGTTGAGGGTCTGCTGGTTGGGGTTGACGGCTTCTGCCAGGGCACTTTCCACCCAGCTGTCCGACTCGCCCCCTACATAGAGGAACAGGTCACAGGAGGAGAGGGTCAGCAGGTCAGAGGCCGAAGGCTGGTAGCTGTGGAGATCCACCCCGGTGTCCTGGAGCCATACCAGCTCCACCCCGGGCAGATCCCCCACCACCTGGCGGGCCCAGTCATAGACCGGGAAGATGGTAGCCACCACCCGCAGGGTTTGGCCCGCGGGGGGATCGGCATCCCCGGCGGGGGCGGCGGGGGCGGCGCTGGACGCACTGTGGGTGCTGGACGGGCTGCCGGCGCAGCCGGCCAGCAGCATGGCCCCCAGGCAGACAGCCAGCAGGGCGGCGAGGATGCGGTTTTTCTTTCTCATGATAACCTCCGGGGCAGGGAAATAAACCCCTGTTCTGAATTTGCAACTTGTTTGCGAAATGATTATACATGGCTAACCGTGGGCTGTCAACGGTTTTTTGCAGGAAAAGTAGGACTTTTTCAAACAAGGCCTCTCCAGGCCGGAGGCTGGGGATGTCTTTTGAATGGATTCTTCCGGGCCCCAGGGTGGGATTTGGTGTGTGTTTTTTATTTAGATCTTTACCCTCCGGGTTGCCGTTAGCCAAATATGCAGCGCGGGTCGCAGCCCGCTTGCAAAAAGCAGACCGCGTTCCTCTTGCGCTTGGCCGATTTTCGCGGCGCGGGGCGGTGCCCGCTTGCGAAAACCGGAGCGCTGCGCCAAACACAGCTCCCTGTTTCGTCCGCAGGACGCGGTCGCTGTGTTTGCCCCTGCTCCGCTTCGGCTGTTTCTGCCGCAGGCAGCGCCTCAGCTGCGCAGCCCGCCGCCCTTTTAATGTGTCTCCCCGCCGTTTTGGGTTGGCTGTTTTTTTAATTATGATCTAAACCCGCCCACCGCCCATAGCGGTGCCCCCTGCGGCCTGCGGCCGCGCCCCCTTGTGGGGGCTCACTTGCCTGTAGCTTCTCCCTCATCCGGCAGCGCTACCGCAGCTTTCAGGCCGACGCTTTGCGGCGGCTGCGCAGCCTGCAATTAGAAGGAGCAGTTAAAAGGCATATTCCCCCCGAAGGGGGGCAGCTGAGCCGAGCGCTGCCTGCGGCAGAAACAGCGAGGCGAAGCTGGCGCAGCGCTCCGATTTTTGCAAGCGCCCGCCGCGGCGCGCCGCAAAAACCGGCTAAGCGCAAGAGGACTGTCGCGCAGCGGCAGGGGGGACACCGATAAAAGGGTGGAGGGTGGGTTTAGATTTTAAAAAAATCAGTACACCCCAAGCCACCCCAACCCAACAAATAACGGAGCAGCTAGAGGCACAGAGCCCCTCCGGGGCGATGGCGCAGCCATGGGGGCAGCTGAGCCGAGCGCTGCCTGCGGCAGATGCAGCGAGGTGTGCTTGGCTGCGGAGCCGAGCCGCTGCCTGCGGCAGAAAAAGGCGAGGCGGAGCAGGGGCAGCCGTCCAAATATGCAAGCGGACTGCGATCCGCGCCACATATTTGGGCAACGGCAACCCGGAGCAGCGCTCCGTTTTTTGCAAGCGGGCGCTGGCCCGCGCCGCAAAAATCGGCTAAGCGCAAGAGGACAATGCCTGTCGCCTCAGGCGACCTCGACAAACTTGTTCAAATGGAGTATACTGTTCCAAACAAGCTGCGGCCTTTTCGGCGGTGGAATGCAAAAAAGGCTCTGTCTATACAATGCGGACACTTTACCATACTAAAAACCTAAAAAGCCTGATGTATGCATGAACGCTTTTGTGCAACACGCCAAAAGGCCCCGGCTGCACTTGTGATAAATAACGACAGGTGGTATAATTTACAAAAATAGGGGAAAGCCGTACCCCCGGGGGTACGTTTTGGTATGAATCTGAAACATGGAGGGATAAGACCATGAGAACTGTGGAACAGACCCTGATCGAGCCGGGCCGTTACTATACCATCGCATCTGCTGTGACTGGCAACGTGATCGAGTATGCGGACAAGGCTGAGGGCGCCCAGCTGCGCCTGGGCAAGTATGAGCACAAGCCGGAACAGGAGTGGTCCTTTGACCGGGTGGGTGAGAACAGCTACCGCATCCACTGCCGGGCCAACGGCAAGGTGATCGACCTGATGATGGCCGGCACCGACAACGGCACCTGGCTCCACCTGTGGGATGATGTGCTGGGCAGCAGCCAGATGTGGACCCTGGTGGCCGGCAACGACGGCACCGTCCGGATCGTCAGCCCCTGGGCCAGCGGCAAGTGCGTGGACACCGTGGGCATGGGCAGCCCTGTGGGCGCCATCCTGCAGATCTGGCAGGAGACCCAGGGCGGCGACCAGCTGTGGACCATCCGGGCCGTCAAGGACAAGAAGGCCCCCGAGGAGGCTGCACCCGCTGAGGAAGCCGCACCCGTAGAGGAGAAGGCTGAGCCCGCCGCTGAGGCCGCTCCCGCAGAGGTGAAGGCCGAGCCCGCCGCCGAGGCTGCACCCGCAGAGGTGAAGGCCGAGCCCGCTGCCGAGGCCGCTCCCGCAGAGGAGAAGGCTGAGCCTGCTGCTGAGGCTGCTCCTGTCGAGGTGAAGGCCGAGCCTGCTGCCGAGGCCGCACCCGCAGAGGTGAAGGCCGAGCCCGCTGCCGAGGCCGCACCCGCAGAGGAGAAGGCTGAGCCCGCTGTTGAGGCCGCTCCCGTGGAGGAGAAGGCCGAGCCCAAGAAGCGCGCCTGCCGCACCAGAAAGACCAAGGCCGCCGAGGAAAAGGCAGAGGCCCCCGCCGCTGCTGAGGCCGCACCTGCTGCCGAGGAAAAGCCCGCACCCAAGAAGCGGACCACCCGGGCCAAGAAGGCCGCAGCCGCTGAGACCACCGCTGCACCGGCCGCCGCAACGGCTTCCAAGCGCCGCTCCCGCAAAAAGTAAGAGCTGAACCGAACAAAAGCGCCGCACCTCTCAAGGGGTGCGGCGCTTTTTTGCGCTGTTTGGGCATAACAAAAGGGGCAGCACAGCCCGAAAACTGTACTGCCCCGAAGGTTCTGGGGATATTCCCGATTAGCGCTTGACCTGGAAAGCGTTGATGCCAGGATAGACAGCGCTGTCGCCCAGCTCCTCCTCGATGCGGAGCAGCTGGTTGTACTTTGCAACACGCTCGGTACGGCTGGGAGCACCAGTCTTGATCTGGCAGGTGTTCAGAGCAACAGCCAGGTCAGCAATGGTGGTGTCCTCGGTCTCGCCGGAACGGTGAGAGGTGACAGCAGCGTAACCAGCCTTGTGAGCCATCTTGATGGCCTCCAGGGTCTCAGACACAGAGCCGATCTGGTTCAGCTTGATCAGGATAGCGTTGCCGCAGCCCAGGGAAATGCCCTTGGCCAGACGCTTGGTGTTGGTGACGAACAGGTCGTCGCCAACCAGCTGGACCTTGCCGCCCAGCTCGCGGGTCAGCTCCTGCCAGCCCTCCCAGTCCTCTTCATCCAGGCCGTCCTCGATGGAGATGATGGGGTACTTCTCAACCAGGCTCTTCCAGTGAGCGATCAGCTCGCTGGAGGTGTACTCGGTGCCGGCCTTGGGCAGCTTGTAGTGGCCCTTGCCCTTTGCGGTGTCCTTCCACTCGGAAGAAGCGGCATCCAGAGCGATCATGAAGTCGGCGCCGGGCTTGTAGCCAGCCTTCTCCACAGCGGCCAGGATGGTCTCGATGGTCTCCTCATCGCTGGACAGGTTGGGTGCGAAGCCGCCCTCGTCGCCGACGGAGGTGGCCAGGCCCTTGCTCTTCAGGATGGACTGCAGAGCGTGGAAGACCTCAGCGCACATACGCAGAGCCTCTTTGAAGGAGGTAGCGCCCACAGGCATGATCATGAACTCCTGGGTGTCGACGGTGTTGGTGGCGTGTGCGCCGCCGTTCAGGATGTTCATCATGGGGACGGGCAGGCGGTTGCCATTGACGCCGCCCAGGAAGCGGTACAGGGGGATGCCCAGAGAGGCAGCAGCAGCGCGGCAGACTGCGATGGACACAGCCAGGATTGCGTTGGCGCCCAGGTTGGACTTGTCTTCGGTGCCGTCGGCCGCCATCATCGCAGCGTCCACAGCGTAGATGTCAGAAGCGTCCATGCCGACGATGGCGTCAGCGATGACGGTGTTGACATTCTCAACGGCCTTGGTCACGCCCTTGCCCTGATAACGGCCCTTGTCGCCGTCGCGCAGCTCCAGAGCTTCGAACTCACCAGTGGAAGCGCCGCTGGGAGAGCAGCCGCGTGCGACAGTACCGTCAGCCAGAGTCACCTCAGCCTCAACAGTGGGGTTGCCGCGAGAGTCCAGAATTTCGCGGCCGACGACCTGTTCAATTTCCAGATAATTCATGATCGAATACCTCCTGATTTCTCATTATCCTGCGCAGAGCCCGGCGCAATGCCGGCGCCCTTCCGGGGGGGCAGGAGCCAAACAGACCATGCCCCGCCGTAATGCGCGCCTGATTACCTTTATTCTACCACACCCGGGCCCAAGGTACAAGACCGAAAACGCAGAATGTGTATATTTTAACGAGCCGCCTGAGGCGGCGGGCATTGTCCTCTTGCGCTTAGCCGATTTTTGCGGCGCGCCGCAGCGGGCGCTTGCAAAAAACGGAGCGCTGCTCCGGGTTGCCGTTGCCCAAATATGTGGCGCGGATCGCAGTCCGCTTGCATATTTGGACGGCTGCCCCTGCTCCGCCTCGCCTTTTTCTGCCGCAGGCAGCGGCTCGGCTCCGCAGCCAAGCACACCTCGCTGCATCTGCCGCAGGCAGCACTTCGGTGTGCTTGCCCCCGGCCTGCGGGCCCGCCCCGGTGGGGCTCTGTGCACAGACTGCTCCTTCAGTCACAGAGCTTGCGGGGGTTATAAAACTGCTACTCTTTTGATTTATGATCTAAACCCGCCCACCGCCCTTTTAACGGAGTCCCCCCTGCCGCTGCGCGGCATCCCCCCTTCGGGGGGAATGAGCCACAGACGGCTCCTTCTAATTGCAGGCTGCGCAGCAGCCGCAAAGCCCTGCGCCTGAAAATTTCGGCAAACCCAAAAGAAGAAGGAGCAGTTAGAGGCCCAGAGCCCCCGTATGGGGGCGGCGGCGCAGCCGCGGGGGAACCGATAAAAGGGTGGAGGGTGGGTATAGATGATAAATCATAAATCAAAAAGAAAGCTCATCCAACCTCAGAGGACCCCATCAAAGGGCAAACAAAAAGCCCCCCGCAGGGCTGCGGAGGACTGAAAGGATTTACGGTTTAGCGGTTGACCTTCTTGTCGGCGGACATATAGGGGTCCATGCTGCTGCGGCCGGCGGTGCACCGGTTGGACAGGCTGGCGGCAATGAAGGCCTTGAACAGGGGGTGAGCACGGTTGGGACGGCTCTTGAACTCGGGGTGGAACTGGGCACCCAGGTGGAAGGGACGGCCCGGCAGCTCCACCGTCTCCACCAGACGCCCGTCGGGGCTGGTGCCGGAGATTACCAGGCCGGCGGCCTCCATCTCCTCACGGAAAGCATTGTTGAACTCGTAGCGGTGGCGGTGACGCTCCCAGATCAGGTCCTCACCGTAGCACTCGGCCATCTTGGTGCCCGGCTTCACCTTGCAGGGGTACTTGCCCAGACGCATGGTGCCGCCCTTGGGGATGTTGCCCTGCTGGTCGGCCATCAGGTCGATGACGTTGTGGGCGCCCTCGGGGGTGAACTCGCTGGAGTTGGCGTCGGGATAACCCAGCACGCCGCGGGCGAACTCGATCACCATGATCTGCATGCCCAGGCAGATGCCGAAGTAGGGCACGTTGTGCTCACGGGCGTAGCGGGCAGCGGCCACCATGCCCTCGATGCCCCGGTCGCCAAAGCCGCCGGGCACGATGATGCCGTCCACATCCGAGAAGGCGGCGGCGCAGTCCTCGTCGGTGCGCAGCTCTTCGCTGTCCACCCACTTGATCTCCACCTGGCTGTCGTTCTCAAAGCCGGCGTGGTACAGGCTCTCCATCACCGACAGGTAGGCGTCGTGCAGCTTGACGTACTTGCCCACCAGGGCGATGGTGCAGGTGCGGGACCGGGATGCGATCCGGGACACCACGTTCTTCCACTCGGTCAGGTCGGCGGCGGGAACATCCAGGTTCAGCTTTTCCACCACCACGTCGTCCAGGCCGTTGGAGTGGAGCATCAGGGGGCACTGGTACAGGCTGGGCATGGTCAGGTTCTCAATGACACACTCGGGCTTGACGTTGCAGAAGGTGCTGATCTTGCGGCGGATGTCGCTGCCCACGCTGCCGTCGGCCCGCAGGATGATGATGTCGGGGCTGATGCCCATGCCCTGCAGCTCCTTGACCGAGTGCTGGGCGGGTTTCGACTTGTACTCGTTGGAGCCGGAGATGTAGGGCACCAGCACCACGTGGATGTAGCAGCAGTTCTCGTGGCCCTGCTCGATGCCCACCTGGCGGATGGCCTCCAGGAAGGGCTGGCTCTCGATGTCGCCGGTGGTGCCGCCGATCTCGGTGATGACCACGTCGGCCTCGGTGGAGGAGGCCAGGTTGTAGATGTAGCTCTTGATCTCGTTGGTGATGTGGGGGATGATCTGCACCGTCTGGCCCAGGTAGGCGCCCTGGCGCTCCTTGTTCAGCACATTCCAATAGACCTTGCCGGTGGTCAGGTTGGAGTACTTGTTCAGGTTTTCGTCGATGAAGCGCTCGTAGTGGCCCAGGTCCAGGTCGGTCTCGGTGCCGTCGTCGGTGACGAACACTTCACCGTGCTGCAGGGGGCTCATGGTGCCGGGGTCTACGTTCACATAGGGGTCCAGCTTCTGGCTGGCCACCTTGAGGCCGCGGCACTTGAGCAGGCGGCCCAGGGAAGCAGCAGTGATCCCCTTGCCCAGGCCGGAGACCACGCCGCCGGTCACGAAGATGTATTTCGTCGCCATAATTTCGGTTCCTCCATCTGATTCCGGCCCACGCCGGAAAATCCATAAACAACACAGAAGGTGTGCGGGAAACCCCGCGCACCTTTGTTACAGAATCATACAATTCCTATTATACACCATCACCGGCATCAGAATCAAGTGTATCTATGATCTCCTGGGCAACTTCTCCCCGGTCCCGGCGGGAATCCATGGCCTCTTTCTCGATGGTGCGGTGGGCTTCGGCCTCGGTAAGCCCCTTGCAGGCGATCAGCAGGCACTTGGCCCGGCTCACCAGCCGCACCTGGGCAAGCTTGGCCTGGATGCGGTCATTCTCGGCCCGCAGCCGCTGGAGACGGTGGTTGCTGGCCGCCGCCATGTGGACAGACTGGAGAAACAGCGCCCCCGAAAAGGGCTTGCTCACCACCAGCACCCCCTGGGCGTTCATGGGGCCCATCAGGGAGTCGCAGGCGGCGGCCTTGGCCAGCAGGATCACACCTGCATCGGTCTGCTCCACAGCGGCGGCGCACAGCTCGTGGCCGAATTCGTCCGGCAGCGGTGCATTGACAATGATCAGCTCAAAATCCGCCTCCAGCATCCGGCGCCGGGCTTCGGTGCCGCTGGGGACGATGACGGGCCGGGCATAGCCCAGCTCGTTCAGACGGGCGGACAGATATTCGTTGGAGTTGGCCCCGGCGCTGACAATCATCGCACGTCCCATGATACCCTCCTCTCTTTCATGGGAGCGGTGCCCGGGTCAGATGGAACAAAAATACCGGGCCCGCTCAAATTCCGCAGGGTCGGCGGCGTCCCGCAGCTCGGCGCACCGCCGCAGCTGTTCGGTGAAGTACCGGTCGGCCAGGCCCTGGGGCAGGTATTCGGCCAGGAACGCGCTCTGGCGGGCGACTTCCACCGCCTCCTCCAGAGTAGAGGGCAGCATCTCCAGGCCCTGGGCTGCAGCCTGTTCGGGGGTCAGCTCAAAGAGGTTCTGGTTCACCGGGGGGCACAGGGTCATCCGCTTCTTGATGCCGTCCATGCCTGCCGCCAGCACCAGGCCGAAGGCCAGGTAGGGGTTGCAGGCCGGGTCGGGGCTCCGCAGCTCCATCCGGCAGTTGTCCCCGTGGACGGCGGGAATCCGCACCAGCTGGCTGCGGTTCTGGCGGCTCCAGCTCACATAGCGGGGGGCCTCGTCGCAGCCGAACCGCAGGTAGCTGTTGGGCAGGGGGTTGGTGAAGGCGGTGAACTCCCGGCTGTGGGCCAGGATGCCCGCCATAAAGCTGCCCGCCACGCTGTCGGGGGCGATGTCCCCCTCAAACAGGTTCTTGCGGTCCATATACAGGGACAGATTGACGTGGAGGCCGCTGCCTGCCTGGCCCGCCATGGGCTTGGGCAGGAAGCTGGCGTGGATGCCGCTGCGGCCCGCCACCGCCCGGGTGATCTGCTTGAACATCATCACGTTGTCGGCGGTCTTGAGGGGGGTGGCGTGGTGGAAGTCGATCTCGTTCTGGCCGTGGCCGCTCTCGTGGTGGCTGTGCTGGGGGGCCAGGCCCATCTGCTCCATGGTCAGGCAGATGTCACGCCGCAGGTTTTCGGCGGCGTCCATGGGGTAGACGTCAAAGTAGCCGCCCCGGTCGATGGGCACACGCACCGGCTGGCCCCGGTCATCGGTCTCGAACAGGTAGAACTCGCACTCGGCCCCCACGTTGCAGACCAGGCCCATCCGCTTGAACTGCTGGGAGATCTGCCGCAAAAAGCCGCGGCAGTTGCCCCCGAAGGGCTGGCCGTCGGGCCGCTCGATGTCGCAGAAGAACTGCATCACCCGGCCCTCGGTGGGCCGCCAGGGAAGGATGGTGATGGTGGCCAGGTCGGGCCGGAGCACCAGGTCGCTCTCCTCCACATGCATGAGCCCGGGCACCGCGCTGCCGTCAAAGCAGACCCCTTCGTCCAGGGCCTTGGGCAGATCGCTGGCCAGGACGGCGATGTTTTTCTGGGTGCCAAAGATATCGGTAAAGGCAAAGCGGACAAATTTGACATTGTTGTCCTCGACAAAGTCCAGGACATCCTGCCGCGTCGTGTAGTTCATAGCAAACCTCCCAACGAATGGTAGACGGAATGATATTCCGAGGGGCCCCGGGCCCCAAAAAGCCTGAAGGCCTGCCCCCGCCCGGCAAGGGCAGAAAAGCAGGTCTTCAGGCCGGTGTAAAAATAGGAAAAGGGAAATGGCGTTTTCAAGTGTGCCCGGCCTGCCGGGGAAAAGAAGGCGCAGCGCTGTACATCTTACAGGCACTTATCCCGGCGCCGCAGCGGGCTGGGAGAAGGGGCCGGACACGGGAAAGCTGGCGCTCAGCGCTCCACGTAGTACAGCATCTTGCTGTAGCTGGGCAGAGGCCAGTACTTGTCGCCGCAGATGGTCTCGGCATCGTCGGCAGCGGACCGCAGCTCGTGCATGGCGGGCAGCACGGTGTCGTGGAAGGCGTTGGCCTTCTCGGTCATGTCGGTGATGGCCTGGGCGGTCCGCTCGGCAGAAGCCAGGTGGTCGATGGCGTCGGACATCCGGTCAGCATCGGTGGACAGGCGCTCCAGCAGGGAAGTCTCGGCGCGGGCGCTGATCTTCTCGCTGACAGCGTGCTTGGCGTTGATGGTGGCAGCCAGGTCGCCCATGTACTTGTTGACGGCGGGCAGCAGCTCCTTGCGGGCCATCTCCAGCATGGTCAGGGCCTCGATGTTGATGATCTTGGCGTAGTGCTCCA